>JBMYWT010000019.1:0-25289 GCA_049607665.1 Maricaulaceae bacterium | reverse complement strand
TAGAAACAGGCGGTCATGTCCGACGATAACGAAGAAGATTTCGGTGACGAAATCTTGGATCACGACGATCAAGAAGACCTTCCTGATGGTGATAGACCCGCAAAAATAGCTATCGTGGGACGGCCCAATGTTGGCAAGTCTACGCTGTTTAATCGCTTGGCGGGTAAGAAACTCGCTATTGTGAATGATACGCCGGGCGTGACACGTGACCGCCGCGAAGCTGCAGGGCGTTTGCGCGGGCGTAAGCTTGCATTGATTGATACGGCTGGGTTTGAAAACGCCAAAGGCGACAAGCTCGAAGCTCGTATGCGCGCCCAAACCGAAGGGGCCGTGCAGGCCGCTGATGTGTGTTTGTTTGTCTATGACGCGCGCGCGGGCGTTACGGCCCTTGATGAAATTTTCGCGGCCTTTGTGCGCCGTTCAGGAAAGCCTGTCGTATTGGTCGCGAATAAATGCGAGAGCGCTAGAGCTAGTGATTCCGGTGCAGGCGAAGGCTATGGCCTTGGCCTTGGCGAACCCATTGAAGTCGCGGCAGAACATAATATCGGCATGGTTGAGCTTGATGACGCAATTGCTGACGCGCTTGAACATGTTGATCTGTCTCCAGTCGTCGATCCAATTGACCGGGCCGATGCTCCTGTGCGTATCGCAATTGTGGGACGTCCCAATGCCGGTAAGTCGACCTTGATCAATACGCTGATTGGCCAAGATCGCCTCTTGACGGGCCCCGAAGCGGGCGTGACGCGCGACGCCATTCAGATCGACCATATGTGGGAAGGTCGCCGCGTTCAGTTCTACGATACGGCGGGCATGCGCAAGAAGGCCAAGGTGCAGGAAACACTCGAAAAGCTTTCTGTGAACGACTCGCTCCACGCGATCCGCTTTGCCCAAGTTGTTGTGCTATTGATGGATGCGGCTTCGCCTTTTGATAAGCAAGATTTGCAAATCGCTTCTCTTGTGGAACGCGAAGGACGCGCACTCGTTTTGGGGATTACCAAATGGGATACGGTTCAGAATAAATCCGAATTGGCGAAGTCTTTACGCGAACAAGCTGAGCGCCTTTTGCCGCAAATTCGCGGCGTACCTGTGGTTATGTTCTCTGGTCTGACGGGCCGCAAAGTTGAAGGTCTATTGCCAGCGATTGAACAAGTGCAAATCGATTGGAGCGCCAAAGTTCGCACTGCCGAACTGAATGAATGGCTCACCGAGAAGATACGCCGCCACCCGCCGCCCGCCGTTCACGGACGTCACATTCGCCCGAAATATATCAGCCAAACAAAAACACGTCCGCCGACATTCGTACTTAAATGCTCACGTGTTAGCTCTATCCCCGAGAGCTATAAGCGTTATTTGATCAATGGCTTGCGTGAAGATTTCGGGCTTAAAGGTATTCCAATTCGTCTTATAGTCCGCGCCGATAAAAACCCTTTCGTCGATAAAGAATAAGCCTTCAAAACACTCAATGTAAAAAATACTATACTTTTTAGCTGTGTCCATGTATGTAAAGTATAGTTTACATGGAGATTTGTATGGTTCGTATTGAAGATATGAGTGAATTGGAACGCCAGAGTTGGATTACGCTTTTGGCCGACATAGCTGTATTTGGCTATTTTAAATCCAAGATGACGAATGGATTTGAACTCGTGACCCATAGTGCGAGTGATCTTGGTGCAATTTATATAGCCCTGATTATTGCAACAATTATTATGCACATCGTTATTGCGAGCATTTTTACCGTGCGTAAGCGTGATGAGGTTGATGCAGATGAACGTGACCGCGAAATAGAAAGTCGTGGAGATAGAGCTGGGTTTTGGTGTGTTACAATTTTGGTGAACATAATCATTTTTACCTTATTGGCAGAATACACTTTTCCAGACACGGATTATTATAATCCACCTATGAGTGTTATGGGGCCGTCCAATATGTTCTTTGCGCTTATATCCGTAATGTTCATCGGTGATATCGTAAAACGCGCTGTCATGGTGTGGGAGTATAGACGATAGAATGGGCGGTAAGAAAACAACTATCCGCAACCATATTCGGCGCATTCGTCTTGCTCGTACGGGGCTTACACAAGCTGAGCTAGCGCGCAGAGTTGGTGCCACGCGTCAAACGATCATCGCGATTGAAGCATCGAAATATGCGCCCTCGCTAGAGCTTGCGTTTCGAATCGCTCATGTGTTGAAGGAGCCTTTAGAGGAACTTTTTACTTTCGATCCATCAGGCTTGAATTGCGAAAACTAAGAACTAGGTCGCTGCCCATTCGCGGTAGCTTACGATTTGATCGTTTTTCTCATAGCAAGGCGAGAGCATATCAACAATCAGCGGCGCAACATCGGCGGGATTGGGTAGAGCTGCTGGGTCTTCGCCGGGCATAGCTTTGGCGCGCATTTGCGTGCGTGTTGCGCCTGGATTGAGTTGATTGACGCGTAAGTTCGTAATCCCGATTTCCTTTGCGTAACAAGACACGAATGTTTCCATAGCCGCTTTGGAGGCTGCATAGGTTGCCCAATAGGCACGGCGGGATGTGGCAACGCCCGATGAAAGGAAGACAGCACGTCCCGACTCTGAGCTTCGTAGCAGCGGATCCATAGCGCGGATCATGCGCATATTTGCCGTGGTATTGACGGCAAACACATCAGCGAAAGATTTTGGATCCGTTTGTGATGCTGGCGTGATTTCGCCAAGCAATCCTGCATTGGCGCATAGGCCATCAAGACGCCCCCAGCGATCCCCTATTACAGCCGCGAGTTGGTCGAGGCCATCGGGCTGTTTCAAATCCATCGGCACAAGCGTGGTTTCGCCGCCAAAAGCTTTTATGGCGTCGTCCAAATCCTCAAGACCGCCTTGCGTACGGGCGAGAGCAATAATGTGCGAACCAGCTTTGGCCAAAGCCACGGCACTGGCGTAACCAATCCCGCGTGAGGCGCCAGTGACGAGCGTGACTCGTCCTGCAAGAGGAAGCGCGCTCATGGGTTAGCTGACTTCGTTTAGTAAAGAGAGCTGTTTGCCGCCATCGGCGATTTGTCGGTCACGATCCACAAGCGGCGTTGGATATTGGCCCGTAAAACAGTGATCCGTATATTGCGGCGCGCTATCATCGCGTATTTCTTCGCCCATAGCCCAATACAGCCCTTCGATGGAAAGGAAGCCAAGGCTATCGACTTCGAGCATTTCTTCCATGGCTTCGAGAGAATAATTGGCAGCAATGAGCTTGTCTTTGCTCGGCATATCAATGCCGTAATGGTCGGGGAATTTAATGGGCGGAGAGGCGGAACGGAAGTGAACTTCCTTGGCGCCAGCCGCTTTGATCATACGTACAATTTTCGTTGATGTCGTGCCGCGCACAATAGAATCGTCAACGAGCAAAACACGCTTACCTGCGATCATAGCGCGATTAGCGGAATGTTTCAGGCGCACGCCCATGTCGCGAATGGATTGGGTGGGCTGAATAAATGTGCGGCCGACATAATGGTTGCGGATGATCCCGAGTTCAAACGGAACGCCTGTTTCTTGGGCGTAGCCAATGGCGGCAGGAACGCCGCTATCAGGGACGGGTATGACAACATCAATGTCAGCAGGGCATTCTTGCGCGAGGCGTTGACCCATGCGTTTTCTAACATTGTACACGCTTTTACCTCCAACGACGCTATCGGGGCGGGCGAAATATACAAATTCAAACACACAAGGGCGCGGCGCGGTTTCTGGGAAGGCGCGGAAGGTGCGTATGCCATCGGCATTGATGGCAACGACTTCGCCAGGTTCAATTTCCCGAATAAATTCTGCGCCAATCATATCAAACGCGCAGGTTTCTGAAGCGAGAATATAGCTTCCGCCGAGGCGGCCTAAAAGAAGCGGACGAATGCCAAAGCGGTCACGTGCGCCGATTAGAGAATTATCCGTTAAGGCCACAAAGGCATAACCGCCATCGATTTGGCGTAGGCCTTCGATGAAGCGGTCAACGAATTCGCCGTTTTTGGCTTGGGCGATCAGGTGAATTAGGACTTCAGTATCAGATGTGCTTTGGAAAATAGCGCCGTCTTTAACGAGCTGCTCACGTACTGTATATGCATTGGTGAGGTGGCCATTATGGGCAATCGCAAAGCCGCCAGTATTAAGCATTGAAAATAGGGGTTGCACATTGCGCAAGATGGTTTGGCCTGCTGTGGAGTAACGGACATGGCCAATGGCCATAGAGCCAGGCAGACGTTCGGAAGGGTCTTGACCGGTGAAGTTATCACCTACGAGACCGAGGTGGCGCTCTGTGTGAAATTTTTGGCCATCATAGGCGGCGATTCCGCAAGCTTCTTGACCGCGATGTTGAAGAGCGTGCAGGCCTAATGCGGTTAGCGAGGCCGCATTTTCAAGACCCAATATTCCAAAGATGCCGCATTCTTCTTTGATTTTATCATCCGCAGGATCAAAATAATCATCAACGGCGGTTTCAGATACACTCATGTGGAACCTCATCCAAAATGCATTCATGGCGCGCCATATAAGGCTTAATCACAAGCTTTACCAGCGCTATTACGGCAATTTTATGATTTGGCAGAAATTGAAACTAGAACAGGTTCTCGCCGGATTTTAACTTATCTGCGAAATTTTCCATATTTGTTATAGGCAGAGCTCTAATGCCGTCACCAATACGATCTAAAAGCGGATAAAATAACGAACCTTGTAGAATTTTAGGTAATTCTGGTTCGCCTTGTTTGAAGGCATCTTTGAGGGATTTAGGTGCTGACTTTAGTAGGTCCTCCGAAATGATTGTACCTTGAGCTTCCAACTTTTCTTTAAACTCGTAGGCGGTTTTTTTGTCTTGATAAGAACTACTTATAACCATGGTGACTAACGCACATGCCAATAGGCCGCGTGCAATGCCAAATAAGGCTCCGATAAAGCGGTCTTTAATACCAACATTCTTGCCGCGTAAAGATCGAATTGTTCCAGAAAATAGAAGTACGCAAAGCATATAGACTATTGCAAATGTACCGAGGGCTAAAATGGCGTCGGATAGCCTATCGGGACTTATAATGTCCCGTAGGGAAAAACGAAAACGACCATAAGCAAAAAGAGCGATGAGGGCAGCAACAACGAGTGCGCTTATGGATATAAGCTCACGGAAAAACCCGCGATTAGCCGCCATAACTAGCGAAACAAAAATAACAAGGAGGACAGCGATGTCGAACCCCGTAAATGACCAAGATCCAATTTGCATATCCGTTTCCCCTCGTAGACAAACTTATGCGGCCCAACATGCTTCTACATTTGCGCCGCTTTGTGAACTTCTTTCTACACGGTCAATAAGATCATTTAAAGCCTTGATTGCGACTATGGGTAACGGGCTGTTATCGTTTTTATCCACTTTATGGGGTTTAGCGCTAATCGCACGAGAAAAGCCAAGCTTCTTTGCTTCTTTTAGGCGAGTATCTGTGCGCCCAACGGCGCGAACGTCACCAGATAAGCTAATCTCGCCAAATATGACGGCATCAGCGGGAAGGGGGAAATCGAAAGCCGATGAGGCTATAGCGGCTGCAACGGCAAGATCGGCGGCGGGTTCATTAATACGCAAGCCGCCTGCGACGTTTAAATATACGTCTTTACCAGCAAAGCTTACGCCACAGCGGGCCTCTAAAACGGCTAATACCATTGCCAGCCTTGAACTATCCCAGCCGACAACGGCGCGGCGCGGCGTGCCAAAGGCGGCCGGGGCCACCAAAGCCTGTATCTCCGTTAGTACAGGCCGTGTTCCTTCCAATCCCGCGAAAACAGCGGCGCCAGAGGACGTTTCACCGCGCCCATCCAGAAATAATGCAGATGGGTTCGCAACTTCAGTAAGGCCCGTTTCGCGCATTTCAAAAACGCCAATTTCATCCGTAGGGCCAAAGCGGTTTTTATGGGCACGCAGAATACGAAATTGGTGCGCGCGATCGCCTTCAAAATAAAGCACGGCATCAACCATATGCTCAACAACACGTGGTCCTGCGATTTGCCCGTCTTTAGTTACGTGCCCCACGAGTATAACGCAGGCGCCGCTCTTTTTCGCAAACCGCGTGAGCTCCTGCGCGCAGGCACGAACTTGCGCAACTGTGCCGGGAGCTGCGCCGAGCTGATCCGTCCAAAGTGTTTGAATAGAGTCAATAATAACCACATCAGGCCGTTCCGCCATCAAGGCATCAAGAATTGGTCCCAGAGATGTTTCGGCAGCTAGTGACACGGGGTGGGCAGCTACGCCAAGACGTTTTGCCCGCCTGCGAACTTGCCCCACGGATTCTTCGCCTGAAATATAAGCCGTTTTTGCACCGCCCGCTGCTAGTTTACCTGTTACCTGAAGCAAAAGCGTTGATTTACCAATGCCGGGGTCGCCGCCCACCAAGAGAGCTGATCCGGCGACAAGGCCGCCGCCCGTCACGCGGTCAAGTTCGCTTATACCGGTCTTAAGGCGCGGGACATCCGCGCTTTCTCCGCCTAGGTCTACAAAATCAAGCGCGCGACTTTTGCGCCTTTTATGTGCGGGTTTGGCCGTTTGACTCATCGTTTCCTCGACAAGCGTATTCCATTCCCCACAAGCATCACAACGCCCCGCCCATTTAGAGTGAACGGTGCCGCAGGATTGGCATGTAAAACAAGATGTTGGCTTCGGCATAATGGGCTCCCAATAAAATCTATATCAAAAGTTTCTATAGGGATGTCAAGAAATGTTTATGATTTGTTCTAGGTGCGTTTTCTAATGCGAACGCCTATAGCAAGGCGAGGATCTCTTATGACTGACGCATTAAAACCCCATTATGACATGTTGATTATCGGGGGCGGTATTAACGGCACCGCGATTGCCCGTGATGCCGCGGGGCGGGGGTTGTCAGTTTTATTGTGTGAGCGCGATGATTTGGCCAATCATACAAGCTCGTCTTCGACGAAGCTTATTCATGGTGGCCTGCGATATTTGGAGCATTTTGAATTTCGCCTTGTCCATGAAGCGCTGAAAGAACGTGAAGTGCTGTTGAAATGTGCGCCGCATATCATTTGGCCGATGCGGTTTGTTTTGCCCTATGACAAAGGCCTGCGCCCTGCGTGGATGTTGCGGGCAGGCTTGTTCCTCTATGATAGTCTTGGCGGGCGTGATGTTTTGCCAGGCACGAAATTTGTGAACTTGCGCAAAGGCGTTCATAAATCCGTTCTAGAGAAACGCCTGACCAAAGGCTTTGAATATTCAGATTGCTGGGTCGAGGATGCGCGGCTTGTTGTGCTCAATGCTGTTGATGCGGCCGCGCGCGGGGCGCAGATTTTAACGCGGACTGAGGTGCTGAATTTAGAAACAAATGACGAAGGCTATAGCGCGGAAATTCGCCTGAAAGACGGCAGCGTCAAAACTATCTCGGCGCGCGGTATTGTGAATTCCGCTGGACCTTGGGTGGATGAAATATTGGGCCGTCTGCAAAAAGGCCGTAATGATGCGGGTCTGCGTCTTGTGAAGGGCAGCCATATTGTCACCAAGCGCTTGTTTGAGGGCGACCATGCTTATATTTTCCAAAATGCCGATAACCGTATCATTTTCGCGATTCCTTATGAAGGCGATTACACGCTGATCGGGACGACGGATGTGCCGTTTGATCACGCGCCTGGGCTTGTGAAAATTTCGCCTGAAGAAACGGAGTATCTCTGTGAGGCGGCGAATGAGTATTTTGAAAATGATATCACGCCCGAAGATGTGCTTTGGAGTTATTCAGGCGTGCGGCCGCTCTATGATGACAAAAGCGCGGATGCGTCTGCGGTCACTCGGGATTATGTTTTGGATATTGATGAGTTCGTAGATGATGCGCCGTTCCTCTCGATCTACGGCGGGAAGATTACAACGTCTCGTAAATTGGCGGAACATGCGATGCAAAAACTCTCGCCCTTCTTTTTCAAAAAAGGGAAGTCAAACGCGGGCAAGTTAAGTGGTGGTCAAAAGGATTGGACGCGCACGGCGCAATTCCCAGGCGGCGATATCGTTAAGGCGGATTTCGAGACCTTCTTTGCCAAATGCCAAGAGCGCTATCCCGATGTGCCGCGCGCGAATTTGCTGAGATTGGCACGCAGTTACGGCACACGTATTTCTATGATCGTCGGCGGGACGGGCGCGCTCGGGCAAATGTTCGGCGCAGGCCTATCGGAGGCCGAAGCGCGTTATCTCGCGCAATATGAATGGGCAACGCGGGCCGAAGATGTGATGTGGCGACGCACGAAATTGGGCCTCCACATGAGCGAGGCTGAGCGCGAAATATTCACCGTTTGGTTCGCGGACGTCGTCGGTTAATGCGGCGTATTCTCCTTGATCGTTATCACGCGCTAGACCTTTTTCGGTTCGCGATAGACAGGCGGACGGCGGGCGAACGCACGGTCTTGATTTTCATTACAGATGTAAATGGCTCTTCTGCCCGTCCCGTGGGAACGGTTATGGTCGTAACGAACGGCGGCGTCTACGCGGGTTATGTGTCCAATGGATGCGTCGATAGTGACATCGCGCTGCACGCATTAGAGACGCTCAAAACAGGCGAGATGAAAATCGTGCGCTACGGCGAAGGCTCGCCCTTTATGGATATACAGCTCCCGTGCGGCGGCGGCCTGACGGCATGCCTTGTGCCTGATCCTGATGTTGAAACCCTTGCAGAATTTGCTGACACATTAGCGGCGCGCCAAGCCGTGCGTATCACGCTCGATGGCCGTTTTGAAATTTCAGATGAGGGCGAGCTTGGTTACACACCACCCCTTATCATTAGCGCAGCAGGGCGAGGGGAGGACTTCTACTTCTTCCTCAAAACGGCACGGGCGATGGGGATTGAATGCCGCGCCATGTCGCCTGACGCAGAGGTTCTTGTGGATGCCGCTAAACTTGGCGCAAAGACACTTCATTTAGAATATGGACAATCCACCACGATAGACGGCGACCCTTGGACGGCCTTTGTGCTCCTGTTCCATGATCACGATCACGAAGCGCCAATTCTCAAGGAAATACTCGAAATCCCCGCCTTTTATATTGGCGCAATGGGGAGCCGTAGAACACATGCGGCGCGCCAAGGTATATTAAAAGAGATGGGGGTCGCGTCCTCGCAAATAGAACGGGTTCGCGGCCCTGTCGGCCTCATCCCGTCTATGCGTGACGCGGGACGATTGTCTGTCTCTATATTAGCGGAAATTATTCAGGCAGAGGCAAACAGTTCCGTTTTTCAGGGCACTCTTGCCGATTAAACCCTTTCCAAAGCTAATATAGCTGATAGTTTGCCCCAGAATATACAGGGGACAATATCATGAAGATTTTTTGGATCATGGGCGCAGCCGTTTGCGCGCTCGCCGCTTGCGGACAAACTGACACAAATACAGCGGCTACAGACGCGCCGACCAAAGCGGCAGAAACATCTGCTACTGAACTCGCGGGCCGTACAGCAGGTTACAGCGCCGATAAAAATGCTTATTTTGGCGATCTGCACATTCACACCAAAAACTCTTTCGATGCTTATATCTTCAACGTCCGTACGACGCCTGATGATGTCTATCGTTTCGCCAAAGGCCAAAGCGTGCGTCACCCGTCTGGCTTTGATATCAAGATTTGGGGCGAGCCGCTCGATTTCGTCGCGGCTACCGATCACGGCGCCTATATGGGCGTGCTGCCAGCTATGAATACAAAAGGCACAGAGCTGTCCAAGTTGGAAATGGCGAAGGACATGTTCTCAACCGATCCCGAAAAAATAACAGCGGCGTTCGGCATGGTCGGTGGATCAATCCGAAGCGGTATCCCGATTGAAGGCGCTTATGACAAAGAGCTCATCAGCAAAACATGGCAAGACACTGTTGCTGTCGCTGATAAACATTACAAACCAGGTAAACTCACGACATTCGCGGCCTATGAATATACATCAGTCACTATGCGGCCAGATGATGAAAGTTTTGCGGGCGGCAACCTCCACCGAAACGTGGTCTTCAAAGACGCCGCGCCGAAGACCCTCTTTTCGACGCTGAACTCAACCAATCCCGAAGACCTCTGGAGCTGGATGGACGAGCAACGCGCTGACGGGCGTGACGTTATGGCGATCCCGCATAACTCTAATGTGTCCGACGGCAAGATGTTCGACAGCGTACAATATGACGGCTCTGCGCTTTCCAAAGAATGGGCCGAGAAACGTATCCGCAACGAACCGATTGTGGAAATGACACAGGTGAAGGGCACGTCCGAAACGCACCCCGCCATGTCGCCCAATGACGAGTTCGCTAATTTTGAAATCTATGAAAAACTCCTAAGCTCGCAGATCACGTCGAAAATCAAAGGCAGCTATGTGCGCGAAGCGCTTTCTAATGGCTTGGACATCGAAAGACGCCTCGGCGCGAACCCTTATAAATTCGGGATGATCGGCGCCTCGGACAGCCACGTTGTTGGCGGCGCGTTTGATGAAAAAGACTATTGGTCAAAAGTCGGTATTTTGGACGGCACAGCCGAGGGGCGGGGCTCTGTTCCTCCGGGTGGCGCGAAAACATGGGACGGCGTAGCGCGTGATGTGAACGCCGAAGAATGGTTCACACGTTGGGCGGCTTCGGGTCTTGCCGGTGTTTGGGCCGAAGAAAACACGCGCGAATCCATCTATGATGCGATGGCGCGCAAAGAGACTTTCGCCACATCTGGTCCGCGCATGAAAGTACGTTTCTTCGCTAGCCATGATTTCGGCGATATTGACGTGAACTCAGCAGAGCTCACGTCGCAAGCCTATGCGTCTGGCGTACCAATGGGCGGCGATATCGACGCGCGCGATAGCTCTCCAACATTCCTTGCGTGGGCGATGCGTGATCCACTCTCTGCGCCTTTGCAGCGTGTTCAAGTCGTCAAGGCTTGGTTCGATGACGGAAAGCCTCAAGAAGCCGTTTATGATATTGCTTGTTCGGATGGCGGAACGCCTGACGCGGCAACACACCGTTGTCCCGATAATGGCGCAAGTGTTGATCTGACGACCTGCGAAGCCTCGGCGGGTTCAGGCGCGCCAGAGCTACGCGCGGCGTGGAAAGACCCTGCTTATGATAGCTCGCAATCCGCGACTTATTATGCGCGCGTCATTGAAAACCCAACTTGCCGTTGGTCAACTTGGGATGCGCTCAAGGCAGGCGTTGAGCGTCACCCTGATTTGCCAGCGACATTGCAGGAACGCGCGTGGACGTCACCGATTTGGGTAAATGCCAAATAATTCGGCGAGACTATGACTAAATATTTACGCGAGCCTTTCGTTCACTTCGTCATTCTGGGCGCTGCGCTCTTTGCAGGGCATGCGCTCTGGCAATCCAAAGCAGGCGACGAGATGACGATTGTCGTCTCGCCCGCTGAGATGGAGCGCCAAGCCATGATCTTCGCGGGCGAGCAACGCAAAGCGCCGAGCGAAGAAGACCTTCAAGCTTTGATGTTCGCCTATGTCGAGGAAGAAGCCTTGATGCGCGAAGCGCTTAAGCTTGGCCTTGATCAAGACGACACAATCATTCGCCGCCGTCTCGCGCAGAAAATGCGTTTCATGATCGAAGACGTCGCCCCGCCAACTGTGCCCAAAGACAAAGAGCTTAAGGCGTGGTTTGAGAAAAATAAAAACGAATTTGCGCGACCTGAGTGTGTCAATTTTCGGCATATCTACGTCAGTCCCGATACACATGGTGACGACACTCAGGCCGAAGCCGATAAGATATTAAATCTCGTGAACAAAGATTATGACGGTGATTGGAAATCGCTCGGCGATCCCTTCATGATGCGCCGTGATTATAGCGATGTGACTTTTGTGGATGTCACACGCCTGTTCGGGCAAGATTTCGCTAAATCTCTGGGGCAACAAGAAACGGGGAGCTGGCAAGGTCCAATCGGTTCTGCTTTTGGCCTGCATATTGTCAGTATCGACAAGCGCACGGAACAAAACTTACCTGCCTTTGAGGATATTCGCGACGAAATCGTGGCCGAGTGGCAAGAGCAATCGCGCCGAAGTTCCAATCAAGATCGCCTGAAAATGCTCATTAAAAAATACAAAGTCGAGATCGGCGAAGCCTCTCAATGATACGTTTGGTTATGATGCGCTTTATTATGGCAGTGTTTATCTGGGCCACAAGCTTCACAGCAGCGAGTGCGCATGAGGTGCGTCCCGTCCTGCTAAGCCTAACAGAAACCGAGCCGCAGTCCTTTGACGTCATGTGGAAGCAACCTGTCCTCGAAGGCAAACGGTTGAAAATTAAACCAATATTACCCGAAGGCTGCGAAGAAACCACCGCGCATAAAATCTCCCAAGCTGGCGGCACAGCGATTGAGGCGTGGTCGGTAAGCTGCGCCATGACGGACGGAACGATCAAACTCGAAGGGCTAGAGCGCACGCTCACCGATGCCTTCGTGCAAATTTCATATATTAAAAATGACCCGATATCCGCCGTGTTAAAACCGAGCGCAACATCGCTTGATCTCTCTCGTCCCGTGCCCAATGCGGCAGGCGCCTATATGAAAATTGGGGTGGAGCATATCCTGTTCGGATGGGATCATTTGCTCTTCGTGATGGGCTTAGTGTTCCTCGTGCGCGGTCGTAAAATCATTGGCGTGGCGACGGCGTTTACGTTGGCGCACAGTATTACCTTGGCCCTTGCCGCTATGGGGTGGCTCAGTGTTTCCACCGCTATCGTTGAAATATTGATTGCCATGAGCTTGGTGTTGCTCGCCGTCGAAGTGCTACGCGCGCGGCAAGGTAAAGAGAGCCTCTCCGTGCGGCGGCCCTATCTTATTTCATTTGTTATCGGCCTCGTACATGGTTGCGGGTTTGCAGCGGCGCTCGCCTCTATCGGCCTGCCCAAAGGCACGGAACTGCTCGCGCTCTTGCTGTTTAATGTCGGCGTGGAAATCGGCCAAATCGCAATCATCGCTTTGCTTGTCGCTATCCTTTGGCTCGGCGCAAAAGCGATCAAAGATTGGCGCAAGCATACGGAATTACTCGCGGGTTATTTCATCGGCTCAGTTGGCGTGTTTTGGGCGATACAGCGTATTGCGGGACTTTAGTTTAAGTCGTTAAAACCTTCGACACGGCCTTATGCCAGCCCGCAATATTTTGATCGCGCGTATCTGCATCCATATCAGGCTCAACGTGGTGATCGCATTGCCAATTTGCGGAAACGTCCTCAAGCGAGTTATAAAGTCCTGCCTGAAGCGCCACGAGATAGGCTGCGCCAAGGGCTGTAGTTTCCATGATTTTCGGGCGGTCAATCGGCAGATTTAAGACGCCTGATAAATAATCCACCATCCAATTGTTTGCCACCATGCCGCCGTCGACGCGCAAAGATGTGGGCGAAACGCCATCTTCGGACATCGCTTTGAAGAGATCATAGGTTTGGTAGCAAACGCTTTCTAATGTGGCGCGGACAAAGTCTGCACGATTGGTGTCGCGGGTTAGGCCAAAAATGGCCCCGCGGGCGTCGGGGTCCCAATATGGCGCTCCAAGCCCGGTGAAGGCCGGTACAAGGTAAACGCCTCGGTTGCTGGTTGTATCTTTGATAAGAACTTCGGACTCGCCCGCATAATCAATCACGCCGATACCGTCGCGAAGCCATTGGATGGCCGCGCCCGCGACAAATATAGAGCCTTCCAGTGCGTATGTCGTCTCGCCTTTAATGCGGTAAGCAATTGTCGAAAGCAGGCGGTTCTTAGATTGGATGCATTTTGAGCCAGTATTTAACAAAACAAAACACCCCGTGCCATACGTGCTTTTCAAGCTTCCTGCATCAAAACAGGCTTGGCCAATTGTGGCGGCTTGCTGGTCGCCTGCGACGCCAAAAATGGGCAAGCTTTCGCCAAGTAGCGACATTTGAGTTTGGCCGTAATCTGCGGCGCAATCTTTGACATCAGGCAAGAGCGATGCGGGGACGTTAAATATATCCAAAAGCTCTGTATCCCATTCACAGCTATGAATGTTTAATAGGTTTGTACGGCTCGCATTGGTGGCGTCGCTCGCGTGAATAGCGCCGCCTGTCAGGCGCCAAATTAAGAAGCTATCCACTGTGCCGAAGGCAAGCTCTCCTGCGGCGGCCTTACCGCGGGCGTCATCCACATTATCAAGTATCCACGCAATCTTTGTCGCGCTGAAGTAAGGGTCCAGCAAGAGGCCTGTTTTTGCGCTTAACTTGGCTTCATCATATTGGGTTTTAAGGCCCCGGCAGATCTCTGCCGTACGGCGATCTTGCCATACAATTGCATTGTAAACAGGGATGCCTGTTTTACGGTCCCAAACAATCGTTGTTTCCCTTTGGTTCGTAATTCCGATTCCAACAATATTAAAGCCGCCCGTTTTCGCAAAATTATAGGCTTGTTTTAAAGTGGATAGCGTTGTTTCCCAAATGGCTTCTGGGTCATGTTCAACCCAGCCGTCCTGAGGGTAAATCTGAGGGAACTCTTCTTGGGCCGTGAAGAGAATGTCGCCTTCGGGTGAAAATACCAACGTCCGAGAGCTTGTTGTGCCTTGGTCAATGGATAATATGGCTTTTGGTTGTGACATGATTGCTCCCCTTGCTTTGTATCTACCTAAATCAAGCGATAAAACAAAGCTCGATTTAAGGACTAAATAAAATTGCGGCATTGCACCGCGTAATTAAGGATTGAGGCGAGCCTCGAGCCGCCGTAGGCTAAGGCTTATGATTGCCGAAATCGGACATATAGCGCTTATACTCGCTTTTATTATTGCCGCCTTGCAAGCGGTCTTGCCCATGCTAGGGGCGGCAAAGGGCCATCAAAGATTAATGACCTTTGGTGACCGTGCTGCGGGCGGGCAATTTATAGCTCTAGCGGTGTCCTTTGCGGCTTTAACAGTCGTTTTTTTGCAATCGGATTTCAGTGTCAAGCTTGCAGCCATGCATTCTCATACGGCGAAACCTTTATTGTATAAAATAAGCGGTGTTTGGGCCAACCACGAAGGCTCTATGCTGCTCTGGGTGTTGATCTTGGGTATTTACGGGGCGCTTGTGCCTGTTTTCGGAAAACACCTCCCAGCGGGTCTCAAGGCGCGGGCGCTTTCCGTACAAGGTATGCTTGGCGTTGGTTTTATGGGTTTTATATTACTTACATCCAACCCCTTTGAGCGGCTTGTACCTATGCCGGCCGACGGACAGGGGCTTAATCCGCTTCTTCAAGACCCCGGCCTCGCGTTCCACCCACCCTTTTTATATTTGGGATATGTAGGGTTTTCGATTTCTTTTTCTTTTGCCATAGCGGCTCTTATAGAAGGACGGGTTGATGCTGTTTGGGCCAAATGGCTCCGGCCTTGGGTTCTTGTGGCGTGGAGTTTCCTGACAATAGGCATAACACTCGGTAGTTTCTGGGCGTATTACGAGCTCGGTTGGGGCGGCTGGTGGATGTGGGATCCTGTTGAAAACGTATCCTTTATGCCGTGGCTTGCGGGCACAGCGCTTTTACATTCTATCCTCGTGCTAGGGCGGCGGCATAGTTTCGCAAGCTGGACAGTACTGCTCGCGATTACGGCCTTTTCGCTTAGTCTTATTGGGACATTTATTGTCCGTTCGGGTGTTTTAGTTAGCGTGCATACGTTTGCTGTTGATCCAGAACGCGGCATTTACATTTTAGGCTTGCTGACGGCAGCAACAGGCGGGGGGCTTGGGCTCTATGCTATGCGCGCGGCTAAACTGCGAAGTTCTGTTGGCGTGAAATTTACCTCAAAAGACGGAGCGTTGGCGATCAATAATCTATTGCTCGTAATCGCGACTGTCACTGTGTTCCTTGGTACATTTTACCCGCTCTTTATGGACGCGATCACGGGCGATAAAATCTCTGTAGGCGCACCTTATTTTGATCTAACCTTTGGACCTATCATGATGTTGCTGATCGTCTTCATGGGTATTGGACCTATGTTTAAATGGCGCGAAGATACGATGGGCCGGTTCGGTTCCTTTCTGCTAAAGGCTATCTGGCTCGGCTCGGCTGTTGCTATGTTGACGTATTTCATAGGGCGTTCCGTGCTAGGGGCATTATCTTTGGCTATGTGCGCGTATTTGGCCTTTGGAACTTTGGCTGCCTTAGGCCGCCGAATTAATTTTCGAAATGTGCCCTTTAATGAAAGTCTTCGGGCTTTACGCGCGCAGCCAGCGTCTTTTTACGCATTTGTGATGGCGCATATGGGCGTTGCCATTTTTGCAGCTGGAGTTACCGCGATGTCCGTCTGGTCAGCGGATAACGCAAAGAACCTATATCCGGGCGAAAGTGTTTCCGTGGCTGGTTATACCTTTACGCTTAATGATGTTGATACAGGCGTACGCGAAAATTACCAATTCATGGGGGCGAAGGTAGACATTACGCAAAATGGAAAAGCGGTTAGCAGCGTTCACACAGAGCGGCGTTATTTTCCTGTACGTAAAATGCTTACAACCGAAGCTGGGCTGCATCTATCGTTGCGGCACAGCCTTTTTGCATCGCTCTCAGAGGGTAACCCGGAAAAGGGTTGGGTCTTACGTGTTTACTTCCACCCTTATGTCGTTTGGATATGGATAGGCGCGCTAATTATGGCGTTGGCTGGGTTCACAGCTTTGCTTGGCGAGAAGACCACTCGTCGTGACACCGAGGGGCTGTCATGATGCGCGCAATACTGCCTCTTATTATCTTTATCGGATTGATTGTGGCCTTTGGCTACGGCCTAACGCGTGATCCGGCTGTGCTACCGTCAGAGCTTTTAGATAAACCTATCCCAGAGTTTTCGCTTCCATCTTTGGAAGACCCCGAGACGCAGATCAATCAAGACATTTTTAAAGACAAGGTAACCCTTTTAAATGTGTTTGGTTCATGGTGCGTCGCATGTGTGCAAGAGCACTCACAGCTTATGGATATTTCCAAATCAAGCCGCGTGCAATTAATTGGCGTGGATTGGCGTGATGAACGCCCTGCCGCGCTAAGATGGCTTGAGCGTTACGGTAATCCATATGCGCGCGTAATTTTTGACGAAGGCAGTTTACTCGCGATTGATCTCGGGGTTACGGGTGCGCCCGAGAGCTTTATTGTCGATAAGGCTGGACGTGTCCGTTATAAACATGTTGGCATAATTACGCCAAAGATCTGGCGTGAAGACCTCAAACCTTTGATCAAATCCTTGCAGGCCTCATGATGAGGTATATTGTTGTCATGGTTTGCGCATTAATGGGGTTTGCATCATTGGCAAGTTCGCAAACAAATGTAGACATTGAAGCCCAAGCCAAAGAAATTGGCCACGCGCTGCGTTGTGTCGTATGCCAAAATCAATCCATTGAAGAATCCGATGCCTCTTTGGCCCAGGATATGCGCAGGCTTGTGCGTGTGCGCCTCGCGGATGGTGATAGTTCGGATGAAGTCATTGCCTTCATGCAGGAACGTTACGGGGATTACGTTTTGTTAAAGCCACCCGTTCAAACCAATACCTATGTGCTTTGGTTTGCGCCATTTGCTCTTGTTCTCATGGCTCTATTATGGATTTTAAAACAAAGTAAATCACGTGTTCGCACGGCGGTGCAGCCTTTATCAGAAGCAGAACTGGCCGCGCTTAAGGCGCTTCGTTCAAGAGAGGAAAGCGCATGATGATATGGCTTGTTCTTTTCATTATGGCGCTGTCGTTATTTCTGTTTATCGGAACGCCGCTTTACGGGGTATCTGCAAAAAACTCTGCCGAGACTGAGAACTATGAGGCTTATGAAACAGAAATTGCGCAGATAGATAAACGTCTTACAGAAAATGATGGTGACGCTAATGCTTTAGGCGCAGAGAAAGTCGCTTTGCAGCGCCAAATGATTAAAAGCGCTCAAATTGAAAAAGCTACCACAAGGCCGTCTAAGGCTTGGGTGTTTACGGTTGCAGGCGCGGTCATTTTTGGCACAGCTGGAGCCTATATGTGGCTTGGCTCGCCAGATTTAATTGGACCTGATGTACCAAAAGAAACGCAGCCTGCGCAGGCCCAAGCCCCGCAAAAATATGATGAAGAAAACATAAGGCGTATTGTTATGCAATTAGGGCAGCGTCTTTCACAAGATGGTGGCGACGTCGAGGGCTGGACCCTCTATGCACGTAGCCTTATGGGATTAAAGGAATATGATGCGGCGTTGGCGGCATATGATAAAGCCGTTGCCGTTAGTCAAAATGATCTTGATATTACCGATGAACGCTCTCGCGCGGCAGAGTTTATATCGGCGCAAGCTACGCTTCAATCTCCTTCTGGGCCAAGCCAAGAGGATATAACAGCCGCACAATCGATGAATGCGGATGAACGCCAAGCCATGATCGAAAGCATGGTCCAAGGTTTGGCGGATAAGCTTGTGGAAGACCCAGACAACGCTGATAATTGGGTGCGCTTGCTGCGCTCACGCGGGGTTTTAGGGCAGATGGAATTGGCTCGCGCCGATATTGCGCGCATGCAAAAGATATTTAAAGATCGCCCTGATGTGGCTGCGGATATTCTTGCTCGTAGCGGTTGGGCATCACGCGAATAATGAAGCGCGCGTTTGGCGCATTGGAAGTATATTGGAGGCCCCTATGAGCAGCGAAGCAGAAAAAGTCTATCCCGTCCCAAAAGACTTTATGGAGAAGGCCAACCTGTCGCCTGTCGCTTACAAAGAAATGTACGCCGCCTCGATTGCGGACCCTGAAACATTCTGGGGCGAGCAGGGCAAACGCCTTGATTGGATGACGCCTTATACGGTCGTCAAAGACGTAAGCTGGGATAAATCAGATCTACATGTGAAATGGTATTCAGACGGTGTTTTAAACGTCACGTCAAATTGCCTCGACCGTCATTTGGAGGCAAAGGGTGATAAGACGGCTTTGATTTGGGAAGGCGACGATCCGTCCGAGAGCGAGAGCCTAACCTATAGGCAGCTCCATGAACGCGTGTGTAAATTCGCCAATGTGATGAAGAAACTCGGCGCGAAAAAAGGCGACCGCGTTACGATTTATATGCCGATGATTATCGAAGCCAGCGTCGCCATGCTCGCCTGCGCGCGTATCGGCGCGGTGCATAGCGTGGTGTTCGGCGGCTTCTCGCCAGAGGCATTGTCAGGCCGTATTACGGATTGCGAAAGCACATTTGTTATCACCGCTGACGAAGGCTTGCGCGGGAGTAAGCGCGTGTCGCTTAAGGTGAATTGCGACGCGGCTTGCGATATTGCTGCTAAGGCTGGGCAGCCTGTCAAAACCGTTCTCACCGTTCGCCGCACAGGCGCGGCTGTGAATATGGAAGCGGGCCGTGATGTCTGGCTGCATGAAGAATTGGAAGGCGTATCTGGTGACTGCCCGCCTGAACCGATGAGCGCCGAAGATCCGTTGTTTATTCTTTATACGTCAGGTTCGACGGGCAAGCCTAAAGGCGTTTTGCACACTACTGGCGGTTATCTCGTCTGGGCGTCGATGACGCATGAATATGTTTTTGATCTGAAAGAAGACGATGTTTATTGGTGCAGCGCCGATGTCGGCTGGGTCACGGGGCACACCTATATTGTCTATGGCCCGCTCGCGAATGGCGCGACAACGGTGATGTTTGAAGGCGTACCGACCTATCCTGACGCCAGCCGTTTTTGGCAAGTTTGCGACAAGCACCAAGTCAGTATTTTCTACACCGCTCCAACGGCCATCCGCGCGCTGATGCGTGAAGGCGAAGGCCCGGTCAAAGCGACAAGCCGCAGCTCTATCCGCCTGCTCGGAACCGTCGGCGAGCCGATTAATCCCGAGGCATGGGAGTGGTATTTCCACACCGTGGGTGAGGCACGCTGCCCCATTGTCGATACATGGTGGCAGACCGAAACGGGCGGTTCTATGATCGTGCCGCTTCCCGGGACAAGCGATATGAAACCCGGCGCAGGTAGCCATCCCTTCTTTGGCGTGGAGCCTGCTTTGGTGGACGCAGATGGCAATGAACTTGACGGCGCGACCGAAGGTAATTTGATTATCAAAAATAGTTGGCCGGGGCAGATGCGCACGGTTTACGGCGATCACCAGCGGTTCAAAGATACTTATTTTTCCGCCTATCCAGGCAACTATTTTACAGGCGACGGATGCCGCCGTGACGCCGACGGGTTCTATTGGATCACGGGTCGCGTGGATGACGTAATCAATGTCTCAGGGCACCGTATGGGCACCGCCGAAGTCGAAAGCGCGCTCGTCTCGCATGACGCTGTCGCAGAGGCTGCTGTTGTGGGCTATCCACACGATATTAAGGGGCAGGGGATTTATGCCTATGTCACGGCGATTGCGGGCGTAGACGTAGATGACGCGCTGCGTAAAGACCTCATCGCGCATGTGCGTAAGGAAATCGGGCCGATAGCTTCGCCTGATTTGATCCAGTTTGCGCCGGGATTGCCAAAGACGCGTTCAGGGAAAATCATGCGCCGTATCTTGCGTAAGATCGCCGAAGACAGCTTTGATAATCTGGGCGATACATCGACATTGGCGGAACCCGAAGTCGTGCATGACCTCATAGCGAACCGTATGAACCGCGCGTGAGATTAACGTCTCCATTATTGGGCGTATCGTTCGCGGTTTTGGCGCTTTCGGCGTGCAAAGCTAAAGATGGTGTTTCTTCTGATGTCATCGAGCGTGAAAAGGTGGCTGAGCGCGAAAGCATTGCCTCGCCTATTGCGGCGGAAGGTAAAAAGATTGCCATTGCGGAATGCGTGAATTCTGCGCTGGAGCGTGTAGAGCTACCGGGCGGGCGTTTTACAATGGGCTCTAACGAAACCTACCGTGAAGAGGGGCCGTCTAAAACCGTTTCTGTGAACGCATTTGATATTGATGCGACCGAAGTAACTAATGATGATTTCAGGCGGTTTGTGGCGGCGACAGGCTATGTGACAGATGCTGAGAAGCCCCAATATGGTTTTGGTGCAGCAGGGGGGGCAGTGTTCACTCCGCCCACGGTTAATAATCCAACGTGGTGGACGTTTGTTGAGGGCGCAAATTGGAAAAGCCCAAGCGGTCCTGCGAGCACGATAGAGGGCTTAGGCTTTTATCCGGTGGTGCAAGTTTCTCTGGCGGATGCAAGGGCTTATGCAAAATGGGCTGAACGGCGCCTACCCACGGAGGCTGAATGGGAATATGCGGCTAAAGCGGGCTCTGATACGTTATATGTTTGGGGTGATGAGCGCGCCCCTAACAAGGTTGAACAAGCCAATACATGGCAAGGGGCTTTTCCAGTTAATAACACAACTGCGGATGGTTATACGGCTCTAGCGCCTGCCGGGTGTTTTCCTCCCAATGATTTTGGGCTATATGACATGATCGGTAATGTCTGGGAGTGGACAGATAGCGCCTTTGACGCTGATCCCAATAGAAACCGTCCAGAGGCTATTTATACGATCAAAGGGGGCTCATACCTTTGCGCCGAAAATTATTGCCGTCGATACCGAGCTTCCGCACGTCAGCCACAAGAAGTCGGCTTTACAACTAATCATATTGGGTTTCGTACAATTAAAGACATTTCGGAATAGTTAGGGCGCATTAAAGCGCCCTATTCGCAATCTATTCAGCAGGCGTAAGGCCGCCCATATCTCCGCCGCCCCATTTGGCGTAGAGCCTGTCTTTTTTTTTCGGGTCAATATTCACCTTGGTGATATCTCCTCCCGCCCATTCCATGACTTTCGGGTTCATGACTTTGAACCAAAGCGGCGGGAAGGCGGCCATAGCAAAGCATCCGCCGTATCCGCTCGGCAGGCTGGGGAGGTTCGGGAAATCGCGTAGCACTTGATAGGGGCGCAGCGGATAGGCATGGTGATCTGAATGACGCTGTAGGTGAAACAAGAGCGTATTGGAAAAGGTGTGATTGGTGTTCCAACTATGGCGTGGCTGTGTACGTTCATACTTCCCGTTCGGGAGTTTCTCGCGTAGTAATCCGTAATGCTCAACATAATTGGCTTGCGTGAGCGTATACCAGCCTAAGACATTATGCAGGATGAGGAACCACAAAATTTGCGGCCCAAAGAGAAACACGCTGCCGATCATAATCGTGAGCGTCACTGCATAGACTTGCAGGACATCATTACGCCAAGACCAAAAACTATGGCCCGCCGCATTAAGACGGCGTTTCTCATGATAAAGTCCGCGCTTAAATGTGCCTGTTAATTCTCGAATAGCGAAGCGGTAAATATTTTCGCCCATGCGTGAGCTGGCGGGGTCTTCGGGGGTTGAAACCATGACGTGATGACCGCGATTGTGTTCAATATTAAAATGCCCATAGCCCATAATCATATTGCCGATTTTGGCGTGAAGGCGATCCCATTTGTTGCTTTTATGGCCCAGCTCATGGGTAAGCATCATGACTCCGCCGCTGCTGGTGCCTATCCCAATAATCAGCGCAATCATCGACCACCACGGCAAATCTTGCGTACCGACAAACCAGATGTAAGCAAATAAAATCATAATGGCGACAGGTATGCGGCTGTGAACTTGCCAGCGATAAAAATTGTCAGCGGCCATTTCGTTGACAACTTCTTCAGGTGGGTTGTGTTCATCAACGCCCATGATTTTGTCAACAATCGCCGTGAATATATAAATATAGAACATCGGAATAAAGGTCACGAGAGGATTGCCCTCAAGCGCAAAATACAATGGAATCGTTCCGAGGACAACTATCGAACCTAACCAGCCAAACCACCAAATGTGGCGTTTTTTATCCGTGTAGACGACCTCTTGGCCGTCCGCAGTTATCCCTTTAAAGCTGGCCATTATGCGGCTCCTTCTTTTTGATTATCATGTGTTGCAAACGGCACGCAGAGCTTTGCCATCGGTTCTGCGACCTTCATGATATCTGCGACTTTGTCCCTGATATAGGGGCCGTTCAGGTCATAGAGAACGCGCCGCCCGATCTTGCGAGAGGCCGTAATGCCCGCTTGCTCTAGCGTCGCGAGATGGCGCGAAATTACAGAGCGATCAGGCGCAAGGCCCTTGGCGATTGTCCCCACATCGCACGCGCCAATCGTGATGAGCTTGCGGATGATTTCAACGCGTATCGGTTCGCACAAGGCCTTGAAGAAATTTGTGTCCAGCACATCTAAGGCGGCTGTTGCCATGGCTTGATGTTCAGGCGTGTTTTTCAAATTGTCATTTGTCATGAATGTATATGTGCACATAAATGCACATGAGTCAAGTTGAGGGAAATTCAGCCATTCACGCCATTGATTCCTCACGTCGTCCGCCTTAGATATGTAACCAAGATACATAATTTTCGGACTGAATATGACCCAACATTGCATCATCGTCGGAGCGTCTCACGCAGCGGCCCAAGCCTGTATTTCTCTGCGCCAAGGCGGATGGGACGGCGACATCACGGTCATCGGCGACGAAGCGCATTTGCCCTATCACCGTCCGCCGCTCTCTAAGGATTTCTTATCAGGCGGGAAGTCACTCGATGAAATCTTGATCCGCCCCGAAGCGGCTTACGCAACGGCGAAGGTTACGATGAAACTCGGCACGCGCGTAGAAAACATCGACCGCGCAGCCAAGACAGTCACGACGGATAAGGACGAGACATTGTCTTATGATAAACTCATCCTCGCGACGGGCGCGCGCATCCGCCGCCTGCCTGTGCCAGGTGAAGATTTGGATAATGTGTTTTACCTTCGCGATACGGATGACGTGTTGGCGATCAAAGCCGAAGTCGCAGCGGGTAAGTCTGCGGTCATAATCGGCGGCGGTTATATCGGCCTCGAAACAGCGGCGTCTTTGAAAAAACAAGGTATGGACATCACCGTGCTTGAGGCCATGCCGCGTATCCTACAGCGCGTGACCGCGCCCGAACTTTCGACTTTTTACAAACGCGTCCACAGCGAAGAGGGCGTGAAAATCCTCGAAGGCGTAATGGCCTCCGCGATTGAAAAAACTGATGATGGCCTCTGCGTGAAAACAAAATGCGAGCAGAGTTTTGACGCTGATATTGTCATCATCGGGATTGGGGTCATCCCCAACACAGAGCTCGCCCAAGCCGCCGAACTGGAAGTTGGCAACGGCATTGTCGTCAACGAATTTTGCCAAACCAATGACGATGATATCTACGCGGCGGGCGATGTGACATGGCATCTCAACCCGATCTATGACCGCCACATCCGTCTCGAATCTGTGCCCAACGCCACAGAGCAAGCCAAGACAATCGCCGCCCACATAAATGGCGCGCCGAAACCCTACAACAGCCTGCCGTGGTTTTGGTCTGATCAATTTGATCTAAAACTTCAAATCGCAGGGCTCTCCGAAGGTTATGATGACATAGTTCTGCGGGGCGATATCACAGCAGGGCGTAGCTTTGCTGCGTTCTATTTCAAGGGCGACAAGCTCCTCGCGGTCGACGCTGTCAACAGCCCACGCGAGTTCATGATGACCAAAATGACGCTCACCAAAGGCGCGACGCTCGATAAGGCGATCATTGCCGATCCCGAAGGAAATTTAAAGACTGCTTTAATCAGTTAAACACGCGGAATTGCACGGGGTAGGGTATTGTTAAATCTTTCAGACTACACCGCATAATAGGTGAGCAGAGTTTTTATTAAAAAACATCATTTTTTGCTTGCGTAAGTGGACGAATTTACCTAAATCCGCGCCATATTACCAGTGCCCCTATAGCTCAGCTGGTAGAGCACCTGATTTGTAATCAGGGGGTCCGCGGTTCGAGTCCGTGTGGGGGCACCATTTTTATCAATAAAATCAATAATTTAAGCGATTTTTAAAAATCGTAAATTTGGGCTGAAAAACCCAAGGGACCAAATAGGGACCAATTGCGGGTGATGTTTAAGGTATTGAGGTGCATTTCTCTAAAATTAAAGCTCTGTAAGACTTCTCAATAAGCGAGCAATCGGGATCACAATCAAGGCGAATCATAGTCTCTGGTCTGAGAGACTCATGACGTCATAATTGCGTTCAAAAATCTGCTTAAGATTGACAAAATGACACTTTTGCATTATATCACTTATGATATATGAGTAAGTGGACAATTGAAGCCCTACCCGCCGCAAGGCGCGAAGTTAGATCACTGCCTCGCGACCTACAAGCGAGGTTCTTTCACATTGGCGATATGCTCACTGAACATGGCCCGCAACAAGTGGGCATGCCGCACGTGCGTCATCTCGAAGGCGGATTGTGGGAAATGAGAATGAAAGGAAAAAGCGGAATAGCGCGGGCTATTTATTTTACGGTTGTCGGCAAACGTATCATCGTCTGTTCGGCCTTTGTGAAAAAGGCCCAGAAAACGCCTAAGCAAGAATTGATAAAAGCTAGAAACCGCATGAAAGGATTTGAACCATGAGTACACAAACTGAGACTTTCA
>JBMYWT010000018.1:0-42822 GCA_049607665.1 Maricaulaceae bacterium | reverse complement strand
TGCCGGCATGAAATACAGCTTTGACATATAATCATATAGTCTTTGTGCATGTTCAAGATCATCTGCGTAGGCCTTAGCGACACGGCTGAACATGTCCTGATAGCTTTCCTCGCCAATAAGATAACGGTCGACGAGGGTTCTTTTTCCGAAATCGGTTAAAAGTTCATCTCGCGCTTTATCCTGGATCACCGTCAGTTGCGTGATGTTGCCCGATTTTATCGTCTGTGTTGTTCTGTCTTTTACGTCTGCTGTCATGGTCTTGCCAACTTTATAGATTGCCTAATAGTGTTTAATTAAAACAAATGAAGAATTTAATATCAAGTTCCTTCTCGTGGTTCGCGAACGGGTCTTTTATGCCCAAATACAGTTAAGATCATTATCCCAGGCCTCACGCACAAACATAAAAACACGATCAACGCCGTGTCGGTCTGTTTTATCATGACGGAAGTTGGCGCGCATTTTTCGGGTTTTTGTGATCGAGATTTCTCCAAGTCCGCCTGATCCGTTATAGGAATTATGGGTTAAAAGCATATCTTCGGGTCCAAACTGAATAAAATCAGGGGCTCGTCCCTGCTCCAGCCAGTGTTTTAAATCTATTCGGCCAATGACGGTTAAGGTGTCATAGGTATAACAGGTCTCGGCTTTGTGAGAGTTTTCAAAGCCTAAATAAGACGCGTTATAACGGTTCAGATAACGATTATAATCTCTCTCAAAATGGATATGAGGAAATTCAATTTCATTGCCGCTTTGCTTTATGGGCTTCACGGCTATTTTCGGATTTGAATGCCGATAACAGGTTTCCAATACGTCATTGATGCAAAGCAACACATTTTGATCAAAAATGTCGGCTATGGCTTCGGGCCATTGAGATTTAGGGCTATGAAGATGAAACTGTTTTGCAAAAGCCGTTTCTATGTCTGAAAAATCGGCATAATTGCGATAGTGGCATTCGACATCGAACCAATCTTCATAAAAACGCTCAATTTGACCCTCGACAATCAAATCAATCTGTTTGTCGGAAAATTCGTCATTTCGGTGGCCGTAAACTTCGTAAGGATGTTCACTCAGCCAGCTTATCATCAAGTTTTCTGTTACCCGGCTAACCATTTTGCGTCTCCGAAGCCAGAAAGGTTACGCCGCCAAATAATCTTATAAGTCGGTCAACACGCCCTCTTTCAACGGCGCATTGGTTATAATCACGGCTGTCTTGGCGGGCTTCAGCCTCACTCATTTGCGTATTTAATTGCGCTTTATAAAAATACAGACCGGTTTTGAGGATTTGATGGTCCGTATCATCTAGTTTTGTAAAATCTACCATGACCCTCTCCTAAGCCGCATTTTCATATTCGATCTCTGTCAGGCAGAGATTTCGGTCAGGATGACGATTGGTGATTTCGCTTAAAAATTCAGCCGGCTGCAATGAGAGCAGATATTCAAAGCATTTTGAGGCCTGTCTTGACCAGGAGATGAAGAGATTAGGATTTTCTCGCAGATCTTCGCCCCAATGTTTGACATAGGACATATGGGTATCACGAATGGCGGGTGATATGCCAAGATGGACGCATAAAAGCACGGATGCGATTTCAACCACGCATTCTTCGGCGGCCTTATCAAGTTTTCGGTTCAAACGATCTTTGTGCATCGTCCAATGGCAAAGTTCATGAAGATAGGTTGAGACATAATTTTCAAGCGCTGATGTACCGTCATTTGTCGCTTTAAAAAGCTCTTTTTCAGGCATGAAGACTGTATCATTTGAGGGCTGATAATAAGCTGATCGGGCCGTGCCCGTTTTAGCGCCGCAATTTTCTATAAATCTCTTTGCCAGATCATAACGCTCAAGATCAAAGACCGGTGGTTCATAATCTTCATCCACGAGACTGAAATCTTCCAGTTGCGTTTCGTTAAAAACGGTCGGATATTTCCAGCGGGGTTTAAGCTCGCCGTCTTCACTGTCTTTCACAGGAACCATTTGGAACCACAAAATAGGTGTTCCGACAGATCCTTTTTTAACTTGCCTTCCGGCCGCGCTCCATTGTTTGTAAGTGGCCCAATTTCCGGGCCGATCTTGCAGTAGCTGGCTAAGATAAAGCGTTAGGATATTGGATCCGGAATAATGTTTACCTGTGACGGCATTTATGGGCCATGTTCGGCTGTTTATGCCGCGCCATGGCAGTTCCCAAATATAGTCGCATGTCGCAATTCTGCCGGCTATGTCTTCGAGCAGTGCGGTTAATTTTGCATTATGTATTTTCACGTCAGACCTCCTGTTTGTGACGCGGCGTCTTGCGAGGCGCAGCGGATGATCTTTCAAGGCGGACGGTCACGTCCCTTTAGCTTGCCTTGTCAGATCTTCCGTCGTGTCTCAGCCTGGACGTCATCAAACGGGGCTGATGTGGTGTGCAAATTTAGCCCTACTGAAGCTGAAGCCCAAATTGATCATTGGCTTTGCCCTTGGCACGGCGGTCTATGACCCCAAACAATGATCGAGAGATCCATAAGTTCTTCGTTTTGTGCTTGGTGATCAGTGAGCGAAGATAATTATCCGGGCGGTTTAAGGTTTTATGTTTTTCAAAGATCACGGCCGCGCAGGCGCATGTCGTTTCCAGACCCATTGCGGCTCTGGCCTGGGCAAGCAGTAATTTATCGATGCCAAAATCTTGGGCATGTTCGGCTATCAGATCGTAGATTTGGTAAAACCCGTGATCGTCTCGAATGGATTGTCTCAAAAACAGAGGTAGGGCCGCTTTCACTTGATCGAGAGTGGGCCTGCCCGGTTCGTAGGTGGTATCTGTTTTTGCACTGTCCAGATCTGCTTGTCTGATCTGGTCCGCTTTTGCGTCAAAACTGTCCTTATCAGGATGAGAGCCTTGATTTTCGCCTACGCTCATATCGCTGAGCCTATTACGAATCTTGGAATGAGGTCTTGTAAAAGGTATTATCTTAGGGGCATTTTGCCCCCGCATGGGGGTCTTTTTATTTAAATATGATTTCATGTGCTCTAAATCAGCCTCAGAATGTGCGTGTGAGCTTTGGTCAGGGCTTTGCGGGGCATAGTCCTCGATAAGGCCCTGTAAATCGCTCAGTAAGGCTCTCAGAGCGTCTATGGCCCCTTCTTTGGCTCTAAAGTCTCGTCCTGTTTCGCTATATTGGGTCAAAAGCGCGGATATTTTTCGGTTTTCCTCGATAAACAGGCCTTCAGGCAGGATTTCGGATGCGAGCGTAAGCAGCTCTTCGGCTTCGCGCTTGGCAGCATTGAAGTTAAGCCTGACTTCGCGTTTATATTTTTGCAGAGTCAAATATTGCTCGGCCCGTTTGAGCATTTTGTCATAAAGACCGGCCATGGGGGTGAGAATAATCCCGTAGGTTTGTTCCAGGATGATTTTTTTGCTCTCCGGATCTCTGCGGCCGCGTCTTTGCTTGTTGGGTGCGTCCTTATAGGCAATCAGTCCTTCAGCTCTGATTTCGCGAAAGGCACGTTTTAAGGATTTTTCATCTGAAATGCCGGTCGAGATCATGATTGTGTGATTAGACGGCCAGACGATCGCGTATTGCCCGGGCAGGAAATCGATTTGGGGCGTTAGCAGACTCCAGAGATAATTGATGATCCGCACAGCGTTCTTCGATAGGGCCATGGCGGGCGAAGCCTTGTTAAAGGCCGTGATAATATGATTGGGCGTAATCCCGTCTTTAAGTCCGCGATACTCATTGACCAGGCGTTTGGCCAAGATGTCCCCGGCTGTTAATTTTCGGTTTCCGCGTTCTGTTTCGGGATCATAAAGACCCTTGCTGAAACTTTTCATAAGTTCCTCCCAATGCGGCACATCGGGGCTAAATTTAGGGTGCACGAATAGTCTGCGAAAAATCGCATTTTTATCTTGCATCACTGTCGGGAGGTATGGTATCAAGCGGATGAAGAATTGCCTGAGAGGACATACCTCTTAACGAAAGCCCGGCTCGCCAAAGCTGGGTTTTCGCCTTTTTGGATCAGCCTAAATCGATAAAGCCCCTTTCATGCCTTAAGTTGATGTTGTCCCGGGCCTGTCCAGGCTCGGCGTGTATTACCTTTGAGAAAAGGCAATCTTGCTGGCTCCCCTGCCCGTGTGCGGGTTTTGGAGCGATCTGGTGTGAGTGTGTGGGTGGTTTTGAAATCATGATCAGATTTCAGGCACATCTTCCCCGTTCGCAGAAATTGCGTTTTTTCGTTGACATGGATGTCGGGTTTAACTAGACAGACCTAGAACGCTTTAGGACATTTCGGGACGCCAATCCCTCGTCTAATTTAAAAACCCTCGGAGTTTCTTCGGGGTTTTTTTATGCCTGAGTGGTCCTCCCTTCCTCTTAAATCGTTGTTTTTTCACCGCTTAGAGACGCGGAAGCTATGTTTCTATTCAACAAATGACAGTTAGAGTCAATTATTGTTTAATCCAAACATATGATCCGCAACCCGCCAAAGCTGCGAATCTGCCCTTAATGCGATTCTTTCCGCATTGGAAAAATAAACCCATTTTGCGGGTCATTCTTTTGGGTGCGTGATTTTGGGCCGAGGCTCCAGGCCGCGCATGAGTAATTCGAGCGCTTCCCACTTAGACAGGCCCTCTTTTTCGCAAAAGCTGTTAAAAGCGAAAATGGTGTCAGCCGGGCCGGTGATAAGGGTTTTGTCTTTATCGATCCCCCGCAGGTAAAGCTGCATGGGCAATTGGGAGAGCGGTTTCCCTTTGGCCCGCTTTTTTGACTTTGGTTTTGTTTTTTCAGCCGGGTGGGCGTAATCAGACTTGTCTATGGCCGCTTGTTGTGCGCGCGGGGTCGGTTTTGGTTTTTTCTTAAATTCCTGTTTTACAAGAGGTTTGGGTGTCTCTTTGGGTACAATAGCCATGTGAAGGGTCTCCTAAGTAAGTTCGGCGAGCACGGCGCGGGTAAAATTATTACCGGCTTCGATGGCCGATATGGCCGAGCGTTTCTGCCTTTCGAGCTGGCGTTGCTCGGCTTTGGTTCTCTCGCGTCCCGGATCGAGGGCTTTCCCGCCCATTATTTCTATGCCTGAGGCCAGTTCTCTTAAAGTGACACCGTCCATTTTAATGGTCTTATAGGCCTGGCGGCGGCGAAGCTCCGTATCCAGGAGAGGCAGACCGTGCTCTCGCAGCTCGGCTTCTATTTTCTTCTTTTCCCGGGGTACGGCCACGTCACCTATATCGGTGAAAGCGATATAATGGGCTATATCTGTCCCGGCATCGTCAGCCAGGGTTTGTATGTTTGAAAGCAGCTTAACGGCCTGTCGGGCTTCAGACGGGTCTCCTTTAATGGGGATAATGACCAGGTCTGAATTAATAATGGCATAATTGGTGATACTTTGGGCCGAGCCTTCCGTATCGAGAATGATAAAGTCATAGGCCCCCTCCCCGCTTGCGTCTTGTTCGGCCAGCTCGGTAATCAGTTTTTGAAGCTTGTCGGGATCTCCGTCATGATAGAAGAAGGCAAAAGGCGCTTTCTCTCCCCTGCCCTCTCTTTCATCAACCCAGGCTTTAAAATTACCGGCCGGATCCATGTCGACAACGCAGACATCATAGTCACTGTCAATCAAAGTGAGCGCCAGGATCATGGCGACGGTCGTTTTACCCGAGCCGCCTTTTGAATTTGCGAGAGATATGATCATAAGAGCCTCTTTATGGTTAACGAGATATGTTTAAGGTGTGAAAGAACCTTTAATATTCGTAATTAATATTAAGTTTCGATTAAAAAACACAATACAATAAACCATATTACAAAAGGAATGAAAATACTATGTAATATACTATAGCCATATGAATATGCCTTATTGCCGCTATATTACGCTATTAGATTGCAATATGCCATATCAAACATGGATATCCCAAACGCATATGATAAATACATATGCAAAGGACATATACTCAAGTTTTCAGGATAATATTTGTCCAAGCAGGGCAGGGAAGGGGACTAAAAATCGTCGTCAGAGGCCGTGAAGGGGGTCTGGAGCGCGTTTTGGGATTTTTATAGGGTGTTACGCCCGCGCGGATACTGATTGCAATTCTGGCGCGTTTGTTGAATCGGCGGTGATAGACATTTCCAATATGGAAAACTCAGAAGCGGACTTAATCGCCAAAGTCTGGCGTTCACCTGTTTCGGATATGATCAACATTTCATTTGCGACACGCTGAAAACAGTAACTGACGTTATTTTCATCGAGATAATGATAAAAGCGATTATCATCGCGTTTAATAAGCTGCGGGGTTTTCATGCGGTAAACGCGGAACAGGTAGCCCAGGAGGGTGCAGATGAAATCACCTTGATAATCGGAGACGGCAGTTTGGCTCCAATCATTATGAAAGCCGATTTTATAGAGGTCGCAAAGTTTATTTTGCTTTCTGTGCTTTCCCATGCCCAATTCTCCTAGGACGAAAAATTTTGAGTTACTTCTATTAGTTGAAATTGACCTAAAATGGAACAGTTAATCTTTACGCCTTTTACGACTCCTTAGGATCCATATAGATGAAGTCGTGAATAACGATTTTTGGTCTCTTATATTTAATCGAGTTTTCGCTTTGAACATCATAATCAAGCTGTCCCTGGACGAGCAGCCGTTCTCCTTTTTTGAGATGTCTTAATAACCCGACCAGGTTTTCGCCCCAGGCCACACAATCATGCCAGCGGGTTTTTTTGACGCGCTCTTTTTTCTCATTGAGCTTTTTGCCGCCGTCTTCGGCCAGGGAAAAGAATAAAAAAGGCGAGCCGTTTGTCGCTTTCCCTTCTTTAGGATCCCCGCCAAGGTTCCCGATGATTTGTATCTGGTTGGCCGCTCTCATATCGACTGCCGTTTGATTTAATGTTTTTATTCAACATATCTAAATCAGCTTAACGCATTTAAGGCAAGTAAAAACTTCCCAAAATGGAAAAGCGGGCAGGGGACTTGGTGTGGTAGATAGGTGGGGCTATCCGGCACATGCGTTTAATTAAGAGATTAACTCTCCCAAAAAGATGACATGGGATCAAAGATGACATGGGAAAGGGATCGTGACCCGAATGGGCGAAGACACCGCAGGTACGAGGCGGCTTCGGCGCAAGGCGCTAGAGCCCGCCCGATCCCCCGCAAACTCAAAACCTAGCTGTGATTAGTTTTTTTTTGAGGCGGAGAGCTGTCTTCATATCTTAAAGATATTTTTTTACCCACCTTTTTGAAGGGATGAATATTATATGAAGCTTTAATAGCATTGGAAATATTGGCGTCAGACAGGGAATGCAGATGATAGATCGCAACATGCAGATATTGCCGTTCTCCCAGCCTGATACGCTTTTCAGGTTTTTTACCCGGATGCAGTAAATCCTCTGCGGGGCCTAACACTTCTATATTAAGCTTAGATGCGCCGCCTTTCAGATAATCCACCATCAGGGGGGAGAGATGAACGGTCTTATGAACGGCCGAGCTGTCAGCTTCTTTATCTTTATAGGCGCGATAAGGCATATCCATATTTTGCGCGTAATGAGACAGATCATTGGGTGAGGAGCTGTAGGCCACTTGCAGGGCGGCGGCCACGATCCGGGTATTTGTGACATCGACATCGCGAAAGCTGTCTTTATCAGAGGCGACGATTTCCGAGAAGGTGTCTCTTAAGCTGTTAAGAACGTCTTGAAACTTCGGTCGTGTATCGAAATAGAAAATCGAATTCATTTTTGGCCCGTTTGATATTTTTCCGCTGCATTTTGTTAATTAAAACATAGGCCCGGTTTGCTTATATAATATATCACGCAAGATAAAGGGACTTCATAGTCTAAAGCCCTGCAAACCCATAGGACAATCTATGGCACAGCCAACCGGCCTCTGTCCAAAAAAAATTTTAAGATTCGGTTATATTTGTTGAATTAAAACATTTCTATCTCCTTATATATTGATTTTATTGCATTATTTTTTCCATATTGGAAAATATGCTATGTTTTTTAGAAACATTACTCTTGATTTATTTAATTTATAGGCATAGCCAAGAGGTACGCATCACTTGAGTTAGTTATTAACCGGGAGCCCTCAAATCTCCCGATCATGAAGAGAGAAAGACATGAAAAAACTGACAAAAATTGCACTGGCAACGACAGCTTTAACTGTCATGGCCACTCCGGCATTTGCCGCCACTGACGGCACAGGTGATTTCGACGCCTTCTATACAAAGATTGTCGGATGGGTGAGCGGCGGATTGGGTAAAACCATCGGCGTGATCGGCCTGGGCATCGGGGCGTTTCAAGTATTGCGCAACGCTTATGCGTCTGCGGCAGGCTTCGTCGTTATCGGCCTGCTTTTATCGCTGGGACCATCGGTTCTGGATTCAATCATGGGTGCTGTAATCTAGCAAACAGTGATATGGAGGGCATGCTCCATTCATCTGTAAACCCATTACATAGGGTGATCTTTCTCAGGGGATCACCCATTATAGGGAGAGACAGGTGTATACCGATGCCGTTTACATACCCCGATTACTTGACGCCAGAGAGCGTTTTGTTTTTCTAAGTGCATATGAAGTGGTCGCGATCTTTGCGGCGTTAATGTTAGGCCAACTCAGTGGGAAATGGGTTCTGGCCCTTTTTTGTGGCATCATCTTTTTTATTGCCACGCGTAAGTTTGATCAAAAAGGTTATTTCGATACGGTCGGCTATATCTGCTATTGGTATATGCCGGAGGCTCTGCTCAAGCCTCTGCAAATGAATTATTTCACGGCCGCGCCCAGCTATAATCGTGAGCTTGTCGGCTGATGAGTAATATCCCGACACTCACCAAAAACCTGTCCGTCGTTAAACGCCAACGTAATCTGGCCATTGTCTTTTGCGCCGTCTTTGCACTGTCGACCGGTGCGAGCGCGGCTTTGGGACTGTCCAAAAAAGACCGCATCATCACCATTCCGACGACCGTTGACAGCTATGTCATAGAGAAGGGCCGTGTGTCTGATAATTACCTGATCTCTATGACGCGGGATGCGTCCAATTTGTTTTTAAATCGCCATCCTTATGATTCGGATTATTTTGAAACCAATGTCTTAAGGATCGTTCATCCCAGCACACATGAAACGATTAAGAATGTGCTGCGTGAAGATGATGAGAATAATCAATATCGCTCCGGCATTCGTAACTGGCTTCCTAAAAATATCTGCATTTTGAGAAATCAAAATATCTCGGAAGTAAGCGGGACGGTTCAAACCTATGTCAACGGGGCTTTGGTCGTTGAGCGTGAGGTGAAGCAATATTTCAAATGGCAACTCGACGGCACGCGGCTGTGGCTCGTCTCTTCCGGCGAAATCGCAGAGGGCGAGGAATTATGTTTGTAAGGGTTAAGGAGCGCGGGAATGTTTAAAACGCTATTATTGGCCAGTTCGGTTTTGATTTTGTCCGACGGGCAAAAGCTTGAGACGGATATTAGCCTTAAAAACCCGACACGGATTATTTTTGAAGATGATCGTCCGACGAAATTAATTTTTAACGAAGCCGATCAAAACGCTCCTGACATTGCGGCTGTGCTCGGCACAAAGGGCGATATTTTCATCTCTGTTGAGCGCGGGCTGTCGGGTCAATCCATTTCGGGGTTTATGACGACCGAAAGCGGGAAGACCTATCCCGTTAAACTTAATATTCGCCCGATGGACACAACCCAGGTGACAATCGCTTCGGCGGAATTGCGCCGTCAGGCTGAAAAGGCGAAAGCCGCGCCTAAAGCCGAACCGGAGCTTAAAACCGTCGAGTGGACCCATAAGAACAGCTATTCGGCCTCATTGGGAGAATTGATAAAGGCGCTTTATTTTCACCAGGCCCCGGAAGGCTTTCGGGAAGTCAGCGCCCGGCGCAAATATGATATTGTCAAAGACAATATTACAGCCCGCGCGCATAAGCGGTTTTTGGCGGGTAATCTTGAAGCCATTACTTATGTTGTAACGCCCAATCACGACTATTCGGCCTATCTGCCTAATCACTTAGATGCGTTCCCGAAATATCTGGCCCTGTCTTATTCGGGCGAACATTTGGAAAGCGGCAAACCGGTCTATGTTTATTTGGTCAGGAAACGGGCCACCGGAGTTAAACGGTGAGCGAGGGGACTGAAACAACCGCTGAAGTTGGTGCGGGCAATGTGAATGCCGCGCTCAAAGATAAGCAGTTCAAATACGGCGCTGTGATCGTCATCGGGTTTGTTGTCATTGTCTATTTATTAGTGAGCTTATCCAGCGACAATAAACCGAAATCAAACAATATAGCCCGGGATGACTTAACGACAACGGTCCAGCGTAAACCCGGAGATAAAGACAGCTTCGCGGTCATATCCAAACAGGTCAATACGATCATGGCGGATATGGATAAATATAAAAAAACCAATGAACGCATGAACGAATTTTTGGACGCGCAAGGGGGCGAAAGCATTCTGGAAGACATTCGCGCGACCGTGAACGGAAATGCGAGTACATTGGACGGATTGGCCGAGCGGGTCGCTTCGCTTGAGCAAACACGGTTAGGTTCCGGAAGCCGTAATACATTTGGACCTGGTTCAAGTGATGCGCTGCGGCCGTCGGTTCCTAGGGCGGGCAGTGGAGCGATCCCTGCCCGTCCATCTAATGCTGACAGTATTTTCGCGCCCAAGGGACGCGTTAATTCGTCAGGACAGCCGACAACGCCGGCGGCCCCAACCTTAGCGCCGACCACACGCCGCCAAAATGTCATTGAGCTGTTTAAACCGTCTGAAACAGGTGCTTTGGCGGATGATAAAGAGGCCCAGCTTTTGGGCGCTCAAATGAAGGCTGATCGCCCTGAAGTTTTTGATACGGAACATTATGTACCGCCCAATGCGTATGTGTCGGCGCGCCTGGTTGTGAGCGTGGATGCTCCGATTGGCGAAGCTCAAGAAGCTGATCCGAAAGCGGCGCAATTTATTATCACAGGTCCCGCCAAGCATGTGCAATCTGGAGGCAAGATAGAACAGACAGAGCTTGAAGGCTGTCTGGTGAATGGATCCGCGCAAGGGAACCTCTCATCAGAACGTGTCTTCATCAAGCTTCATGCCATGACCTGTCCTTTGGGTGACGGCCGCGTGTCGGTTTCTAAGGTTGAAGGCTACGCCACTCATCTTGGCAAAAACGGTATTCGCGGAACGGTCGTCTCCCGTGAAGGCGATCTTGTGACGAAAGCCATGATTGCGGGTACGGTAGAAGGCTTGGGGCGCACGGCGTCTCAATTTGGACAAGGCAACGGACTTGCGACAACCAATGGCGGTGTCTTCGGCCAAAGGCCGTCTTCTGAAGACATTGCGGTTGGCTCCATTGGCAGCGGTATCGCGTCAGGGGCGGGTGAATTTTCAAAATATCTGATGGACCGCGCGCGGGCTTATGAGCCGGTGGTCTCTCTGCCGACGGGGATTGAGGTCGAACTTGTATTTATTTCTGGAACGCTCGTGCGGCCCATAGAGGATCAACAATAAAGCCCCATCAAGGGGCATAGCCTAACTTAGGAGAGAGAGATGATGAATAGTAAAAACTGGATCATGTTAGGATTGGGTGTGTTTGGCGGTGTGGCTTTGATGAGCGGATTATCGGCCACAAAATCTGATTATCCCAAAACTGTCCCTGATGACATCCAAGCTAAGATCGAAAAGGAATTTCCCAACACGGATTTCATTGATTTTAACCAGACAGAATATGGGCTGATTGAAGCCATGACGTCGAAAAATATTTTCTATTTTGACCAAAAGGCCAAGGTCGCCATTGTCGGTGAGCTTTTGGATATTGAAAACAAAACGGCCATTACGGTTCAGCGGCGTCGAGACCTGGCTAAATTTGCCGATCTTGATAAAACCGCCAGCGGATCAGGGCAGGGGGCCGTGGCTGATCAACCGCGTCAAGCCGCGCCTGCCCCAATGCAGGGGGAGCGCCCGCCCGTTGCTAATGTTGACCTGAGCGAAATTCCTGAAAGCAATTATGTGGTTCACAATAAAGGCGCAGGACCTGTGCTCTATGTTGTGTCTGATATTAACTGCATCTTTTGTAAACGTCTCAATGAAGAGCTTAAAAATGTCGATGACATTGAGGTTCGCGAAATTCTTGTACGGTTTATGAGTGATGACAGTACGATTTTTGGAGCCCATGCTTTATGTGCCGAAAATCCTTCACAGGCCGTTAACGCCCTATTTGGGGGGGATCGCTCCTCGATTACGACCTGCGAAGAGGGTGTGTCAGCTATCGGCTTTAATACGGAATGGGCCAGCAAAAACGGTATTGGCGGAACGCCGGCCTTAATCACGCCTGACGGTCGTGTCTCATCCGGCTTTCGGGAACTCTCTGCCATTCGCGCCTTTGTGTCGTCATGATGTTGCGCGCTTTATCTCTGCCGGCTTTATTGATCGCCCTTTCTGCCTGTTCGGGTCAATCCGAGCAAACTAGGGCCGGGGAACAGGCGTCTTTGGCTGCCGAGCCGGTCATTAATCATGATGTGAGCGCGCCGCCGGAAACAGCTTCAATTTTCAAAGATGAGCTTGAACCCATTCGGGAAGCGGGTGCTATGGTTTTGAAAATTAAAACCGGCGAAATTCAAACCAGCGGCTTTATGAGCCGAAAGCATCCGGATGACGTTATTGTGTTCACGGATCCGACTTGCGAGAGCTGTATGGATATGGGGCAGCTATTAAAAGATAAAGGCTTGTCGCATGTGATCGCGCCGGTTGCCTTTTATTCTGAAAATGGCTTGGAGCGTGTTGGGTCGAAGATCTGCGCAGATCGGGGTTTTGATGATCCGTCAGACAATTGCGATGCACTTGTAAGCGGTATGGTAAAGAACACATCCTGGCTGATGCGCCACGGCATTGTCGATCTTCCCGTTGTGGTTATGCCCAATGGCTGGATGGTCGAGAAGGTGAGGGACCCGTCTGATCTTAGCGCATTATTGTCGGAGACGTCTGATGGCTAGAGCATTGGATTTTTGGCCCGCTTATCTCTACCTCACCTGTATCTCATTCATGTTTTGGTTTTCCTATTATCTGATCTTCGTTGATCCTGATCGTATGTTTGAAGCCTATCACAACATTCGCGACATGTGGGCAGCTGCAAACGCCTCTGTTGATTCAGCGATGAATACGCTGCGCTCTTTTATTGAAATGATGAGGAATTAATATGAGCTTTATTTCGCATTTATGTCTCGGTTTGGCCGTGCTCGGCTTATCCGGCTGTATGACGCTGCAAAATAAAAATGTGGCAAAAGACTTTGATTGTCCGGCCCAGGAAGGATTTGGCTGTAAATCGATTGAGACCATTCGCTCGATGATTGTTACCAGCGGCACCCCTCAACAGCCCATATACAATGTGAGCGGCCCTGATGTGTCGGTGTCGGGTGTGCCGAAATGGGTGCCCGATGTCGTGCTTAAGGTTCACTTAGGCGATTATATCGACGCTCACGGAAATTTTCACGATGAAAGCGTGATCTATGTCGTGGCACGGCAAGGGGGCTGGGAGACCGAGCGATGATTAAAGGTCTGATCAAAGGCGTTTCAGATTTTGTGGATGCCAAACTCTTTGGGGGCCATATCCCCAGGCAGGATTTGATTGCCGTTCACTCGCCCGCGCAAGTGACGGATTGTTTGCCTTATCGAAGTTATGATGATGATAAGGAAATTTTCTATAATGAAGAGAGCGTCGGGGTCGTCTTTGAAATTCAGCCTTTATTGGGTGTTGATGAGCGTATTTATAATATGCTCAATTCGGTTTTGTCCCGCTCTGTGCCAAATGCGCTGAACCTTCAGCTAATGACTTATTCATCCCCTAAAATCGGAACCGTTCTTGATCATTTTGGCTATAAAGCCCGCGCGCCGCATTCCATATATCATACGGTTGCGGCGCACCGTGTACGCCATTTCCAAAATGGGGTTTGGAACACCCTCTCGAAAAACCTTCCCTTTCATCTGCGTTATCATCGGGTGATTATCTCTGCTTCAATTTTATTTACCGAAAATAGCGACGCCGAACGTGATATTATGGAGTTTGCGGAATTACTGCAAAACACGCTCAAGCAAATTTCGCCGCAATATTTGCGCTATCAGCCGCTCGATCTGATCCGGTTGACTTCTGATATTATGAACCCGACGAAAAACTATCGTCCGAGTTCGCAAAAATACGACTCTCTGGAAGATATTAATTTTCAGATTATGTCACCTGATACGCGCTACCGTGTCAATATTAAGGACGTGCTTATCCAAACTGTGGGCCGCCCTGATGAGATGAGCGCGGCTCATGCGGATTACTCTTATGATGAGCAAGAGTTTGTTTCCCGAACGCTGGAGGCTAAAAACCTTCCCATTCACATGGGATTTGGAGATATGGCCAAAGGGATTGGAGATATGTTCTCCCCCAGCTCCCGTCACCTTTCGCCTGTGATTATGTCGCTTAACATTTATTACCCGCCTGAAGGTGACAGTAAGGCTATGGCGCAAATTAAACATATTCGCGCGACCAATAATGCAGCGTCACCGGTCGCCAGATATATGCCCGAAATGAAAGCTAAGGCTAAGGATTGGGAATACGCCTCGGAGGCCTTAACTCACGGGGCCAGAATGGTTCAGGTCAATTTCCAATGTACCGTCATCGCACCGATTGAGGATATTGACTCGGCTGAACGCAGCTCACGCAATTTGTTTGACGCGATGAATTTTGAAATGCGCCGCAGTGACCGCATTCATTATCCCGCTATGCTGTTCGGACTTCCTATGGGCATGGGAACGTCGATCGGCAAGGATATGCGCCGCTTAAAGCGATTAAAGCTTCTCCCCAGCGTTATGCTGCCTCACGCCGCGCCAATTTTCGGGGAGTTTTTGGGCAGTTCTAACCCGGTTCTGCTTTTATCAGGACGGTGCGGACAGCCTTATATGTGGGATAACTTTTCCAATGTCGGGGCCGGTAATCACAATCTCACAGTGACGGCCGAGTCAGGCGGGGGTAAATCTGTTCTGTTAAACGAAACCGTTTTCGGCACATGCGCCAATGGCGGTCACGCGATTATATTTGATGATGGGTATTCCTTTAAGAACCATTGTCTCCTCGTCGGCGGGAACCACTACCGCTTCTCCCTTAATGATGATTTTGGCTTAAATGTTTTTGACATGGTGGATTATGTGCGCGCCGAGCGGGACGATGAATATAAATCCATGTGCGTTGAAATGTGTAAGGCTGTCATTGTCCAGATGATCTTTGCTCAGCGTGTTCCGACGAAAGAAGAAAAGGCCGTCCTGGAGGAATGTATTCTTCATGTGATGAGGAAATATAAGGGCGAAGGCAATATTGATGATGTCCGTCAGTATTTGATGGATATGGATGACAGTGAGCTTCAGAGTAATACGAAATCCATGGCTAAGGCGATCAGCAGCTATTGCACGGACGGGGTTTTTGGAAAGTTTTTCAATCACCGTAATACGCTTGATGTAAGCAAACATATGACGGTTTTTGAGCTCTCGCCGCTTGAGCAAAAACCTGATCTTCGCGCGGTCATTTTAACAGCGCTGTTGTTTATGACAGATCAAAAAATGGTCTCCAGTCAATCAAGGCGGGATTTGGCTGTGATTGATGAAGCTCATAAACATATCGGCAATGATAATGTCTGCGATGTGTTGCAAGGGTGGGCGCGCCGCCTTCGTAAATACAATTCGGCGCTTATGCTCGCCACACAAGGAGCGGCAGATTTTAACATTAGTAATGATGCCAAGGCGATCTTTGAAAATTGCGGTTGGAAGATCGTGCTTAAAACTTCTACGGCAGGGGTGGAAGCGGCGGCTGATATGCGTATTTTCCCGGATGAGTTTTCCAAGCGCTGCGCGAGAAATATTTATGTTTCAAAAGGCGAATATAGCGAGGCTGTGATTATTGGCGGAGGATCTTACAGCTTAGGGCGTCTTGTCTTGGATCCTTTCTCAATATCGCTTTTCACGTCTACCGCTGAAGACGTCACGCAGATTAACAATCTTCAGAAACAGGGCGTGAGCCTTGAGCAAGCTATATACAGCGTCTCCGGAGTTAAACCTTTGCACGTAGGTGAAGATATGCTGGAGGCGGCGCAATGAGCGGTAAATCCTATTTTGGCTATTCAATTCTGACCATGGGGCGGGCGATAGAGAAGGCTCAAACCTTTGGATATTTCGTGCGCACAGCGCTTGTGGCCATCGGCTTAATGGTGGTCGAGTTTGCTCTGGCTATGAGCTTGAGTTTTTCGGACATGGTGAATGTCGTGCATATTTTCACATCCCGTCTGATTGAGGGCGGTGAAGCTTCAATGCGTAATGTATTGGCCGTTTTGATCTTGTTTTGGTTAATTCATTTTTTGGCGTGTTTCGTGATTGGGTGGAAGAAATTTAAAACGACGCGTGACGGCGATAAGGTCGCCTCCGAATTGTTTGACGATATTAATCATGTTGTGACACAGGAAAGTGAAGGCTGATATGAATTTGCCGGGAAAATCAGCACGTCCCATTATTTTGGATTTCAAAAATATTCGTCTGTTCACAACTTGCTGGCTCATCGCGCTCAGTGTTTTAATCATTGTCTTGTTATTTCGCGGATCCGGAGAGCCGAGTTTTAAAGCCGCAATTGTTGACGCGCAAAGCGTTATGAACAGCGCGCGAACCTATATTCGTTCAAATTCAAAATATCCGGAATTTGTCGAAGTTGAAGTCATTGAGTTTGCTAAATATGTTCAAATTGAAGTCGATGCTCTGGCGGCGGCTGATGATATTTCAATTGTGATGACAAATGATATTTTTCTTGGCGGAAATGCAGTTGATTACACCGAATATGTCTTCATTCACGCCAAGCAGGCCTATGATGATAATTTGGTCAGCCGAGAGTCATTTTCGGGATTAACGCCCTCTCTGTCAGGCGGTGTCGGGGGTCCAAATTAATGACCCTGACTTTGCTGCATGATAAAAGAACGCGGCTTAAAGCCGGTCACGGCAAAAAGCTGCTTATAATGGCCGTATTATTTTTGGCCGCTTTTCTTTTGTTTCAATTAAATCCTTACCGTTTGAAACTCACGAAAACCCAAAGCGTTGATTATTCCGTATTTCTTTTGACCGATTCTGATGGGAGCCGTATCGAGAGAGATCAATATATTGCCATTCTCGCGCCGAATAATCCGAGCGCGGGCGTTGAGTATGTCAAACAAGTGGTAGGTTTGCCCGGAGACGAAATTAAAACGCAAGGACGCGATGTTTATGTAAATGGTGTTTTGCGAGGCAAGGCGAAAACTCACAGTCTTAAGGGCCGCGAACTTGAGATGATTTCCGCCGGGATAATACCTGAAGGATTTATTTATGTCTTTGCAGATCATAAAGACAGCTATGACAGCCGCTACAAGGAAATCGGTCTTGTTCCGTTAAAGCTCGTGACAGCCTCCGCCAGGCCAGTTTTGTGATATGGCGCGCGGGATTTATATTCTCTGCCTGGTCACGTCCCTGACGACTCTTTCTCCTGAATGCAATGCCAAAGATTTTGGAACCCATGGAAGTGTTTTTGAAATAACTGAAACGCCCATCTTTGAGATGATCCGTAAAAAACTGGCGGCATTAGAGGAAGCGGGTGAGGTTGATAAGCTCAATGAGCAGCTCAAGCAAAATGTGATTAAAGGCGTGGAAGCCCCGCCCTCCGTTCCGGGACTTATGGAAGTCAGTGAGCCGTCTGAATTTGTATTTGATCCGTCCATCACGGTCGCGCGTGATATTGATGACGGTGGGGGCAACTTAATCGCGCAGGCCGGGACTGTGATTAACCCCTTAGATCATGTCAGCCTTGGAGATCCGCTATTATTCATCATGGGAGATAAGCCCGCACATGTGAGTCTGGCACGGCGCTTAAGAGAGGAGCGAGGCGGCAAGCTTAAAGTTATTTTTGTCAGCGGGCGACCGCTGCAAGCCATGCGGGATAATGGATTTCGGGTGTTCTTTGACCAGGGCGGGGCCATGGTGTCACGGTTTCAAATAAGCCGCGTTCCCGCGCTTGTGGATCAGGAGGGCAAACAGCTCATTATTAAAGAGGTGCCGGCTGATGATCTTTAAACGTATTTTTGCATTCTTGATTGTGACTTTGTTGTCCCGCTTCCATTCAGCTTGGGCGCAAGCTCCAAATTTACCTGTGTCAGGAGGCACTTGCGAAGGATCCTTTGTTAATCCGATCTCGGATGTTTGCTGGGAATGTCTGGCGCCGATAACGCTCGGCAGTATTGAGGTCTTTCCGTCGTCTAAATATGACTATGGCAATCCGGCACTGCCTGTCTGTTTGTGCGGTATCCGGCCCGGTATATCCATTGGTTTTTGGGAGCCTCGGCGTCTTATGGATATGACGAAAACGCCTTGGTGCTTTCCAAGTATTGGCGGCGTTAGGTTGGATCCCGGAATTGGTTTTGATACAGCCTCTCGCGCTAATTTTCAAAGCAATGACCAGACATCTCAATGGCATACACATTATTACGTTTACCCGCTTTTATATTGGCTTGAATTTGCGGTTGATGTCTTATGTGCTGAAGCAGGCGGTTTTGATATTGGATATGTGACCGAACTTGATCCGATTTGGCAAAATGACAATCTTTCTCTCATCATTAATCCGGAAGCGGTTATTTTTGCGAACCCGATTGCGATTACGGCCTGTACGGCGGATTGTATCGGGTCAACAGCGGGCCGCAGCAGTAAGGAAATGTTCTGGTGCCAGGGATGTGAAGGGACGACCTATCCTTTGACGGGCAATGTGGCCAATGAGCAGACAATGGCTAAAGGCGCAATTACGGCCGCGCAGCGTATGAGCTTTAAACTGCATCGCCAGCTTATTGCGTTTACGACGGCGGGATCGTCGAATATGTGCGCGAAATCACCCGAACCTTTGATGGATAAGCGTCAATATCGCTATCAGATGACCTATCCCAGGGCGATCACATCAGGACCCGTGACCTGTCCAAATCTTGGTTTTCCGGTGTCCCCGTATGATAAGCTTGGCGTAACGGCCCCTGTTAAAGGTGAGGATTTTGGTATTTTGCTGTGGGGTAAGAGGAATTGCTGTGCCTTATAGACTTTTGACAATCGCGCTTGCAGCAACCGTTTGGCTTTTCAGTTATGATTTCGTTTCGGCACAAGATAAGGAATTGCAAGAGCTTGTGGATGAAGCGCGTTCTGCGCGAGAGGCTTTAGATTTGTCGGACTTATCCCCAAGCGAAAAATTACTGGAAGAGGCCAGACGCCGCGTCAGTGATATTGAGGTCATCGCGCCGGATTTGGACCGGCTGGGAGACTCGCTGGGATATGATCTGAATGAGGAGCGGGAAAAATATAAAGATCAGCTCGAGGAGACGCTTTACATTTTTGTAAGCTTCTCAATGGAAGAGAGCCTCATAAAATCTTATGTCTCCGATGCCGCGAAAGCGGGCGGTGTGGTCGTGATCAGCGGATTGCTGAATGAAAGTCTGAAAGAGACGATTGAAAAAGTCGAAGAGTTTGTTTTCATCGATAAAGATAATTCCAAAGGCGGGGTTTTGATCGACCCCAAAGCGTTTGAAACATTTGCTGTTGAGCAGGTTCCGACCATTTTGCTTGCCGAGTCTCAACTTATTCCTTGTCTGGATGCAGCGTGCGAGAGAGAGGTTCCGCCCCATGACCGGCTTATGGGATCTGTCAGCCTGGCTTATGCTTTAGAGCTTTTCGCGCGAGAGGGGGATTTTAAGGAGGCTGCGCAAAAGAAACTCTCCCGTATTCAGCGTGATATATATTCGGCCTATCGGGACTGATTATGGAAGGGATTTTATATCAGTGGGATAAAGCCTGTGATGCGATGCCGGTTTTAAGGCCGGCGGCGACTCTCATCTTGATTATCTCGGTATTGTATTTTGTCTTTCGAGTTTTGCCGGCTGCCATTATGCCTGAAAATGAGAACAGGCCTATGCCCAATATGAGTACCGTTTTTGACAGTCTGACAGGGGAGTATGTCGCCGCTGAGGGAAATCGCAATCCCAAGGATGTTTATCAACCTGTTGAAGGCGATAAAATTACGGCCCTTTTAACGCCGCCGCCCACACCTAAAAAGGCGAATGAAGTAGATGAGAATATTGTTCATGCTGAGATAGAGGGCGGTATCGGCAGATCTGTGGATACGGTGCTGGGCGAGGAGGTTTGGGATTATCAGGTGGAGGTGTCTTATCTCGTTGACAGCTCCTACGGGCGTAAAAAGCTCAAGCTTGATTCCGGTGTTTTTGTTGATACGCGGGATTTGAGACTGATTTCAGAACATACGCAATCCGTCACCCTTGATCCGCCCACGAAAGCGGGCGCTAATCTGGTCAATTTTCCGGTCAAAGTTAAAACCATGCGCGATATTGTAACGGGCTGCGCCTATTACTCTATGTTTTTATATGGCGAAGAACGTCTTGTTATAGCGGGGAGTGAATTACATTCCCCGGGCGCGCTCTGTTAATGAGCCTCGCGCTCTTTGGCACTTTTGCAAATTGCTTTCAGTCGTGCCCAGATATCGTCTGATATCTCTTTAAGGCTCATGTCGGCCACATCTGTGCCGGCAGAATAAGCGGCCCATTGTGTCTCCCGGATAAGGTCTTGCGTGAACTCTGGTGTCAAGCCTGATGGGCGGGCTAAGGGAATTTCGGTTTCGCGCCGCTCAAATGTTGACTGGATGGCTTTAACAAGAGCTTCGTCTGAAACGTGCACAGAGCGCGGAATGGAATAAAGATCATAATAGTCTTTCATCCGGCTATTGACGATACCGAGCGCAATCACCGCCTGAAACTTTTCGGCGATAACAGTTTCGGGCGAATAGGCCCGGACCGTTGCGCTGGGCATGTCCAGAAGTGAGCCATATTCGATTTCATAATCGGGCCCGATAATGGCATCGCCAAACCCCAGATCAATCACAATCGGAATTTTCGTTTTCTTGAGATAGGCTGTGGTTTTGAGGCGCATGCCGCCATAGACTTGATCATCACGAATAGGCGCGGCGCTCATCTCTTCCAAATCAAAGATAAGGCCATCATCAACCTCTTGAGCCAAAACCTCCTTGAAGTTTGCCAGCAATCTCTCAGCATCATCATGCCCAAAGGCTAGAAAGTCGATATCCTGGGTAAAACGACCCGGATCAATCGTCCAGAGCGTCACCAGCATGCCGCCTTTCAAAATATAACGGTCTTTGTGCTCCGAAATGGATAGGCGGTAGAGCAGGCGCTCCAGGCCGTAAGACACTAACACTCTCTGGAAGTCCTGTTCCCGTTCGCGCGACAGGTTAAAAAGACGGGCTCTGACAGACGCCGCTATATCTTTGGCAGGCTTAGCCATTGGCAGTCAGAGCCTCCAGATATGGGGCCATCTGGTTCCAGGCCGCATAGGTTTTCGCAGCCACGGCAATTTTAGCAGGTGTAGACTTTTTCTCCGCAAGCGTGGTCTTGAGCGCTTCTATGGCCACAGATCGGTCAACCAACTTGGGGTTGCGAAACGCATCAGCCAGTGTTTTTTCTAGTTTATACATGGGCACATCTACTCCCGAGATGGAATGATGGATAATGTCTCCTGAATAATAGGGTTCTCTAAATCGTACCGGGCGAATTCTCGGGAACCCGGATTTGGGTTTACGACCATCTTTTTTGATTGCCATCCAGATTTGGGTGGGAAGTTGATCTGTTACACCGTAAAAAGCTAGGGCTGAGACAAGAGATATGACACTATCCGGATAACGTTTTGCGATTTCGGCAAGCTGGAAATGTGTATCCATATTGGTGTCAGGCGTTGTATAAAGACCGCGCGACAGGCGAATAAGGATGCCTTCATCCCTGGCACGAGATATAGCCGTTCCGGAAATGCCAAATTCTCGCAGGTCTTTAGCCCTCGCGATTTCGCGAGTTTGCATGAACTTCTCAATCTGTTCGGACTCTGTAAGCGTTTTGGTCATGTTACAAAAAGCCATCCAATAATTTATACTGTCTGACATTTTGTAACACGCGCAGTTTAACAAATGCAAGGCAAGATTAAGCCCTTAGTCTTACAAGGGGGAAGGGATTGAAAAACGCTATGCTCAAACGGACTCACAATGCCTCGCTCACTCCGCCGTTGATACAAAATCCCGGCAAAGCAAAAAGAATGATCTCGATACGCCTATGATGATTTGAGAAACGGAAAGCGTATTCTCAGGAACCACTGCGGAGAATAAGACCTTTATTCTCCGCATAGACCTTTGCTACCCAAAGCCGCAAATAAGGTATCACCCTCAAGTGAGTGCAACTGAATATTGTAATTGAAAACCCTAAAAAGCGGCCATATGTCTTGAACATATTAGCGTAATCCGTTAGGTTGAGCTTGTCGAACACTTCACAGTGTCCCTGAGATCGGCGACCTTAACTATGGGACGCTGATAATTTTACGTTTTGTCTTCATATTAATCTTCTGCCTGGCTTCTGTTTCGGCCTATGCGCAAGATATTGATCCCAATGAATTGGGGCTTGGGGAGCTTGGTGCGCCCGGCTCTCAATCCAATCCCTTTAGTGATATTGATACCTCCGAGTGGCAGCAATATTATGAAAATCCCGAAAATATCACGGCCTGCCCAAATCCTGATCATTGTCAATCGATGCTCGACCTTTTGGGATCCGCGCCGGATATTGATGTCAATGCCTATCGGGACAGCCTGGGTGACTATCTGAACCGAAGCGACCCGCTCTCTGTTGTCGGCAGCGCCCTTGGTGTTGACAGCTATTGCGTTCCGGCCACGGGCGAGGTTGTTCAAGACGTTCTGACGGTCGAGCCTTATAGCTGTCACTCTTCATATGAAACAGAAGACGTTTCGACCAATTGCGATATTCCGCTGCAAGTCGATGTCGATCAGGATTATCAATATAGCTGCAATGTACCCAACTCCGATATTTGTTTTGGTGACAGGCTGGGCGGTCATTATTTTCGTGTCAGCTATCTCATACCTTATGAAGGTGAAGATCCTTATATAGACGAAAATACGCCTTATGATGTTTTATATCAGCCCGTCTTTTATCAGGTGCCTGGATGTGTTGTTCTAAATATTGAAGCCCAAAATGCTAATCTTCACGTTGTTGAATATCGCTGTGACAATGCTCTGGTTAGTTTTGATACAACAGGTGAAATCAATACAGTTAATGAACAAGCCGATTGCACCAGCAGCGAGTGTGACGCCCTTGATCAGGACCCTCAGTGTAGCCCTGCCGGTGATGAGACCTGCGAAGGCGGGCCTGCGACTTCAGTAGAGAATGTGACCTGTGTCCCTGACGGGCAATCTGTAGACGGTGTCGAGTGTCAAAGAGATCTGGCCCATGAGCTTGAAGTCTATTTTTCATATGAATGTAACTATATTTATGATGAGGTCAGCGGGGAATTAAGCCCCGACCCTAAATGTGTTGATCTTATCAATGATCCAAGCTGCTTACGCACCGGAGAAGAATGTGTCCAGCAAGCCGACCACGAGCTTGAAGATATTGTTTGTGAGGTGGGGGACGTTTTAACTTATCACGATGAAAGCTGTATGGCGCAAAGATATGGCCTGGGCTATCAAGAGTTTCTTTATGTCGGTACAGAGACGTTTAATGTTCCAACGACAAGCTTTGTTCCGGATCAGGCCTCTACATTGATAACTGCTAACAGCTCATGCCGCTCCCATGAGCAAAGCTGTATTTTGGAAGCCCCGGAAACGGTTGAATATGAAGTCTGCCGTGAAGGCTTTGAAGAGGTCGATACGTCTTATAACTGTCTCGTAAACCGAGACATCACGGTCGATGAAGATTATATCTATGGAACCCGCCGTACCTTTGACCCGGCGACCGGCGATCATCCTCCGGCGGATAGTTTTAAAGCCGGTCTTGAGGCTGAAGCAAGCTGTGTGTCACAAGGCGAGACCTGTGAGCTAGTAACGCCGCCACAATATGAAGAACATGTCTGCCTTCAGGGCTACCGGCTTAATCTGTCACAAGAAAGCTGCCTGATGGACCGTGAAATCACAGTTGACACCGATTATGGCTATGTTGGACTTGAGACATATTATGAAGACGTGCCGGGCGCAGACGGCTCTGTTTTATTTGTCCCTGACGCGCAATTCACAAACGCCTCTAACGCTTCATGTTCTGTCCTTTCGCGTGAATGCACAACGCCCAGACCGCCAAGTTTTGAAACTCAAACCTGCCAAGAAGGATGGGATTATCACCCGCAAGAGGTCGTCTTAACACGGCCGCGTATTGTTGAGGTTGATACGGACTATTTTTACACGGGCTATAATGATTATGTGGAAGGATCCGGCTTTGTCAAAGACAGCGCCTTAAACACACTTGAAAGCGTTGCGACGTGTAATCTTCAAAGCAATGTCTGCGCCCTTGAAAGCGGCGGGGTTTTCAGCACACATGAATGCCGCGTGGGTTACTCTGAAACCTTCTCTGATCATCAATGTGAAGTCCCGCTGGTTGTCAGTACCGATACGGATTATATTTACCAGGCGTCTGAATATTGGAATTCGACGGGCTTTTTGGCCTCGTCTGAATTAGTGTCTCTGAGAAACGCCTCAGTCTGTTCAATGCAGAACAGAAGCTGCGTGACAGACAGCCCGGGAGTGTTCGAGGATTATAGCTGTGAGAGCGGTTACATTCGCACCTATAATAATCAGACCTTCAGGCGAGAGCCGGAAATCCATTATGACTATGATTATTATTATAATGGTCAAAGAAGCTGGAATGGATCAACACATGCCCATAATTCTTTAGGCACGGCCTTGGCGGCTGATAATAGCTGTAATCTGCAATCGAGTGTTTGTTCCACCGTAACCCCTCCGCCCTTTAATGTTTATACCTGCCGTCAAGGCTATGAAGATGTGACAAGCGCTATGTCGTGCGCCCGGGATAAGCTGATTACGGTTGATTTGGATTATACCTATACGGTTGATCGGACGTGGAATACGAGCTCAAATAGCTGGACCGGGACAAGTGATTGGAATGCGGTGCGGGGATCTGTGGGGCAGGCCGCGCAATGTGTGAAGCAAAGCGGGACCTGTACGGCTCAAAGTCCGGGTGTTTATTCCGAGCATAGTTGTCAGCAGGGTTATACAATCGATCCCCAAGCAATGTCCTGTCAACGCACCTTATCCTTCACGGTTGAGACAGATTATCGTTATGTCGGCTATGAAAACTGGAACGGCAGCGGGTTTACGAAAGATGCCACACTGACAAATGTCTCGGCGCAAGCCGGGTCAAAGTCATGTGTGCGCGAGAGCGTTGTAAATCAATTACCGGCGACGACGGCCGAGAAGACATCCTATTTTGAGTGTTTTCAGGGCAATGTCAGTTATGACAGTCAACTGACATGTAGCGCCCAGCTTAATGTGACCGTAACAAGCACGCCCGCATATATTTACGAAGTTGCAGACTTTATGCCAGGCTTTGATATCCTTAGTAGTGCACCGGATTGTACTTTAACTGGCGGATTTAATGCCGGTGGATGGCCTGAACCTTATTTTATTTTCGAATTTACATGTAACAACACACACTCAGGTGTTGGTATTCAGTATCAGGGCCAAACATCTAATTTAACCGTGTCAGGTGAAAGCGTTGATCAGTCAGCCTGTAACGCGGCTATCAGTCAAAACCTCCCGCTTAACAGTGAAGTATGCACGGACGGGCCTTCGACCAAAACGATAAATGGGCTGTCCGTTTACCGGACTTGCTGGGCGTGGGATCGTGTTTATGGCAGTACCACGACAGAAGCGGTAAACACTTGCTCTGTTCCGAGCGGATATAGCCTTCAGTCTGATGTGGCCTATAATGGGTCTCCGCTTTTGGGGACATCACGCACTATTCGGAAAAAGACTTATAAAAAGGTCGAACCCGTTTCTAACCTTCCCAATAAAAAGGACGCATATAGTTGTTTTACGGGTTATTGGAGAACGCAATCCGGTCAACAATATAATTATAGTTGCTCGCCCCCGGGCGGATCCTCGCTCGTCTCTCAAGATTGTGCCTGGACGGATAGTGGGGGTGTTTGCCGCCTTTATGCGCGGTCATATAATAAAACCAATCCGGGCCCGACCGGGGGTTATAAACGGCATCAGGAAACCTGGCTGTGCGACTTGCAAGTTACGGGATCCGGGGTTGCTTCGCCCTCTCTTGTCAAAACCCGTAAAGACTGGATTTGGGAAAATGATCAATGCCCTTCTGCAATCGCAGGCTTTTCACATGGCTGTAGTTTAAGCTCCCAAAGCTATGTCGGTGCGTCAGTGCCAAAAACCATAGACGGCCTGACAATAACGCGGCAATGGCAATATCAAAGCAATTATACATGTCAGCAAATCCATCATGTTGATACCTGTACGCCGTTATTGGCCAGCCTTGAGACAGGCCCTGCCAACACCCAATTTGCACAAAATGAGATTAAGTCATTTAAGGGAGACCCGACAATTGAACTTGCCTTTGAACGGGATCTGAAATCATCGGGTAGAGGTGCGCAAAGTCCGCCTTATGTAAAATATGCCTCATTAGAAATTGAAGCGATTCCCGATCAATTAAAAAGCGTAGAACGCGCGCCGGTTATGAAGGACTGGATCGACGTACCGTCTGATCTGTTTAACACCGGGATTGATGAGCCGCCGATCATTCAATATGCAGCGGTCGGAGACTGGACACCTGATGGTCAGACCTGTCTTAATTATGAAGGCGGAACCTGTACGCTTTGGAAGAAAGATTATCTGCGCGAAGAAAGTGATCCGTCCGGGGGTTGCCATACGGAGCAAGAAGTTTGGTTTTGCGAAAACGCGGTGTCAGCGGCCGGCACGCCTTCTATATCCCGGCATATAACATCTGAAACATGGCAGTGGCCTTCACCTGACTGTACGGCGAAATTTGCTCAATATGATAGCTGTGTGCTCCAAAATGAAGTGGCCGATACATCTACGGGCGGAACGCGCGTTATCAACGGCCTGAGTATAAATCGCTCTGCCTGGGAACTTAAACGCAATTATTCCTGCACCAAGCGTCATTTCACAAATACCTGCTCACCACCGGCAAATGCGTCAGTTGAAAATGTGAGCTGTGTTTGGTCAGACAGTTCCGGTATTTGCCGATTATCAGATTATGTCTATCACGAGCCGCTTCCTGATCCGTCAGGTGGATGTACGACGTTTACCGATACCTATCTCTGTGAGAACCGCAATCACGGCGCGGAAATTGATACGCTGAAAAAATTCGTAAACATGACCTTCCCGCGCAGCAGCGCCCATCAAGCGGTTCATAATACGCCGAGCTGTCCGTTGATTTCCTCATTATGGGGAGGTGGGACAGCGCCTCAAAACATTGGCGGGGTCAGTGTTTATCCCGGCACCGGTCAGCAATGGTATCTGGATGAAACCTATCGCTGTTATAGCGACGAAACCGTCAATACTTGTAATGTGCCGGCTAATTCAACTTTGGTGAGCCAATCTTGTCAGGCGACGATTGATGGAGGGGCTTGCAGCCTCACGCGCCATAATTATTCTGTTGAGCTTCCTGATCCGTCAGGCGGTTGCCATGAATGGCAGGAGGAGTTTTTATGCTCTGATCCTGTGAATAATGCCGGCTCACCCGTAGGTACGCCGACGATTGAAACGGGCGATAGTGAAAACACCGCCGCCTGTCAGTCGCTAGAAAGTAATTCGGCTTGTGCTTATCAAGGCAAGGTCTGTATTGAAGGGGCCGGGACGCGTACGATTAACGGTATATCGGTTTATAAATCCTGCTGGAAATATGATTATAACTATGAGTGTACGCAAACTCATCATGTGAATAGCTGCTCCCCGGCCGCGACGGCGACGCTGGAGAGTGAGACCTGTGCCTATACAGATCGGGGCGGTGTGTGCCGGCTGTTTGACCGTGTATATATAAATGAAGAGCATGATCCGTCCGGAGGCTGTCACCGGGAAGAGCATACTTATTTATGTGAAAATGCGGTTGCGGGCTTAAGCCATTTTGATACGCAAAAATCAATTGAAGAAGAATTTTGGGATCCGGCGCCCTTCCATACAATGCAGGGTAATTTCTACACCTGCGAATACATTCAGGGGAGCTATCATACGTCAACCCCGGAAGTGCGCGTTGTGGACGGTCTGTCTATAAACCGTGCCTGGGACGGATATTGGACATATGATTGCGCTAATCGAGATGCGGTTAATACTTGTAATATGCCGTCAGGTTCAACTCTTGAAAATACCGTCTGTGCGGAAAGCTATCGCGGCAATTGTGTGCTTGATGAGCATACATATAGTGTGCCGGTGCTTGACCAGGCGGGCGGGTGCTCGGTCTATTCAACAAACTTTAAATGTGAAGATCCATTAGCGGGCGGCACCACTTACACAGAATGGAAAACGATTACGTCAGAGGTCTTTAATGGAGCGGCTTGCAACGCTCTTGTTAATGGGTTTGAAACATGCCGGCAAACTGCAATCAATTGCGTTGAAGGTCCGGAAACACGAAATATTGACGGGCTTGATGTCACGCGTGATTGCTGGAAACGCGAAATTGAATATGATTGTGATACGCTTGAGCGTTTCGATACCTGTACGGTGCCGCCTGAAGCTTTAAATGTTGAAACCAACTGTGTTTGGACTGACAGCGGCGGAACATGCCGTTTGTTTGAAAATATATATGATGTTGAGCTTCCCGATCCCACGAATGGCTGCACGACATTTATTGAAAAATACCGCTGTGAAGAGCCCTATTCAGGACCTGACCTGATTGAAATCGCCCGCCATGTAGAAGGTGATATTTGGGAGTCATCGGATTGTGACCGTGAAGAAGACGGCTCAATTTGTACGCAATCCTCAAGCTGTGTGGCAGGTGAGGAGACGCGGCTTATTAATGGTCTGGAAGTCACGCGCTCCTGCTGGCAACAAGAGCGGGCCAATAGCTGCCTTCGTACAGACACATATGCGGAATGTGCGCAATATGCGAACCTGGGGACACCTGAAGAAAGCTGTCTCTGGTCTGATGACCAGGGTATTTGCCGCCTGTTTGAGAAAACCTATGAGCGACCTGTGGATGATGGATCCGGGGGCTGTCATACTTGGGAAAACAGCTATTGGTGCGGGGCGCAGATTTCAGAACTTACGCCTGAGCGAGATCACATTGAAGTCACATCGACATTGCTCGATTATGAGCAGTGTTCAGGGATTGCTCAAACCGAAGGGGCTTTGCTGTTGAATACGGCCTGTGATGATCCTGCAACATCTCCGCGCGCCCCGCCATCCGTCAGACATAGAGAAACGGACGTTCTTTTAACCATTGGCCCGAATACGACCGTTTCAGAAGTTGATGAAAGCTGCTGGCGGGAAGAGCGTACATTCAGCATTGAAAGCCGAGAGTCTGTTAATGAATGTGTCGGGCAAATTTCTAACTTATGTGTGCTTAATTCAACAAAGTGTACCGGGACACGCGAACGTAATGGAGCCTGCGCATTAGAGACATTTGATTATACCTGCGGGATTGAAGGGACGGATTATTGTGAAGTTCAAGAAAACAGTTTCTCTTGTGTGGGCCCGGCTGTTGCAAGCGGCGCGCAACTGTCAAATTTAAACGGTAATCTGGCCGGTTATCAGCCCAGCGAGATTAGCGCGGAGGTCATCAGGACCTATTGGGAGGACAGCCAATGTGCCTCGGCTATATCCTTCGGAACCTGTCTGCTAGTTGATACAATTTGTGAAGATAGTGGCGCGGGCGGCCCGCGTCCTGTTCAGCAAGCCCAGGATGACTATTTCCAGCAATTTATTGGTTATGCTCCGCCTCAATTAGAGGGCTGTTGGAAACAGAGACGTGTTTATGATTGCGGGCCACCCTCCAATATAGATTATTGCGGTTCCGACGCCAATGGATGTGAATTGAGCGGAACGGATTGTTTGGTGACAGACGATTCCGGTAATTGCCTGATGGATGTCAACCTTTATGCCTGCACAAGTAATGAACCCGGCACATGCAGCGGCAGCTCACAAGACTATATTTGTGATAATCCGGTTGATGGTATGGAGACGAGCGGTGATCTTGAGCCGCAAGTGAGCTCTGAATATGATTTGTCCGCCTGTGAGAGCGTTGAGGCGGTCAATGAAAACTGTCTCGCACCTGAAGTTGTTTGTACGGATAGTGAGCCGGTCAGACATTATGAACCCACGCCTTACCCCTATGAATGGAGCGAAAATTGGGCCTTAGAGCCAACCGAGACGAGTTTTGCGGTTGAGTCAGAATGTTGGAATTATGAGCGCACCTATAACTGCTCCGAGCTGGGTGATTATTCCAGCGATTGCGAGGTGCCGGATGATTGTGACAATATAGGCGATGTTTGTATCGGCCACGATCCGAGTGGGAATTGTCTGACAACCGAGCATAACTATTCTTGCACAAGAACGGAAACCGAAGTGCTGGCCCAAGGTACGCCCGGAACCTGTGAGCCGGATGAAGCTACAGTGGCCAATTCACCCAGCGGCGGGCCTAATATGAATATTAGTGCGCTCGCATCGCTGGTCGGCATGGCCCAAGCTGACAGGGAAACGGGCAATTCTGATGTGACCATATTTGACGGGACAGACAAGCGCTGCGGCCGAACAGTCTTAGGCGTTAAAAATTGCTGTAAAGATAGCGGTGTTTTACTCAGTCTCGGCCTGGGAACTTGTTCAAGCGATGAAGTTGAACTGGCGGTGCAAAAAGAAGAAAATCGTTGTCATTATGTCGGGTCATATTGCTCTAAAAAGGCCTTCTTTGGGACATGCCTTAAAAAGAAACAGACTTATTGCTGTTTTGAAGCGGAAATCGGGAAAGTCATATCTGAGGCCGGTCGTCAGCAAACGAGCAAGAGTTGGGGATCTCCAAAGAACCCGGATTGCAGCGGCTTTACCGTTGATGAGTTTCAGCAGCTAAATCTCGATAATGTCGATTGGTCTTCAGTGACGGCCGACATCATGCAGGATCTCGATATTGGGGACACAACGTCCCTTCAGAACCAGCTCACAAACAGCATTAACAATATGATAGGAGGAGGCGGCGGATGATCGTTAAAACAGTGACAAGCCTATTTGGAATACTAGGTGTTTTTATGCTTTGGATGACACCACAAAGCTATGCGCAGTCCAGTGATTTTTATTGTGATGATCGGGAGCTTGGCGGACAATTTTATTGTGAAATACCTGAAGAAGAGGTTGTCGAAATACCCGACCCACCTCCTGGAGCCAGCCCGTCGGAAATTAAAGATTTTAATCAATTTAAAGAACGGCTGGCGGAAGCGCGGGCCGTGGCTGTTTTTTCAGGCAAGCGCGAAGACGTGCAAGCCTATATGAAATTGCAAAAAGAAGCGGCCGATATGTCCACGCGTTTTATGACGCAATATCAATTTATCGGGTGGCAGGATCCAAGCTTGTCTTACACGTCGGCAGTTCCGATAGAAACAGGGGCAAAACGGGTTTATATGGCCGAGCGTCGCCGTGAGGTGGAGCGTCATGTCAAAGGCATTAATGACCGCTACGGCATGTTTTATTTTTATTCAAATAAATGTCCGGCCTGTAAGCAGTTTGGCCCTGTCGTTAAAATGCTGTCCGCCAGATATGATTTGACGGTTGTGCCGATTGCAAAAAAGGGACGTGAGTCCATCGAATGGCCGGGAACAAAACCTGATAACGGGATTGGGGAGCGTGTCGGTCTTTACGGGGATGTGACGCCTGCTCTTGTACTTTACGACGCGGATCAAGATGCCGGTGTTGTGATCTCTTACGGCGTTGTCTCGTTAGAGTCGCTTGAGAACAGAATTTATATGCTGACCCGGGACGAAAAAGTTAAATTTTTAGGAGGTGATGATGACGTTCGTTAAACGGATATGTTTGCTGTTTATTTTTATATTAGGTTTCTCAGCGCCTGCACATGCGGGGGTCTTGAGCAAGATGGACAGTTTTTACGATAAATCAAAAAATTCATATGTCAGCTCAACCAAACCCGGGGCTTATTCGTCGCAGTCACGTCATGCGTTAACGGGCGGTAGCTATGTTTGGCGCGCACCGCAAGAAAACGCGACGATTTTATCGGCCTCGCTTCCCAGCATCAAAGCCGGCTGCGGCGGGATTGATATTTTCGGGGGAAGTTTTTCATTCATTAACGGCGAGCAGATAGAGGCCTTATTTCGAGCAATTTTGCAAGACGCGGCCGGTTATGCCTTTATGCTCGCGCTTGAAGAGATCAGCCCGATTATTGCCGGGAATGTCAAATCTCTCCAGGACATGATAAATAAGGTCAACGGACAGAACATAAATTCTTGCGAAGCCGCTGAAGCTTTAGTGGACAATGCCATCGGGGCGATCAATGGAAGTCTGTCCACGACCTGTGCAGTTCAAGGCACGGCTAACAGTATTTTCCCGGATGCTTTGGCAGGTAAATCCTGCGGGGATCAAACACCGTCCTCCGTGGTCGCAGGGGCACAGGCGGCTGATCCGGCCTTAGAGCTGCCGGTTAATCAAAACTATGCGATGAAGGCGACAGAGGATGCTTATTTCGCCAGTGATTTTGATCTTCGCGAATTTTATATGACTCTGACAGGAACGCTCGTCATCACGGTGGCTGACGGTCCGCCCCAATATAATTATGTCAGCCCGATTAACCTCGACGAGTCTGTCGTGCGCTCATTGATGTCAGGCGGTATCATTTTGGGGCATGAATGCCGCGCGATAACGATTGGGCCTAAGACCTATCCAAAAGAGGACTGTATCGATGTCGGTCAGTTTACGAACAATATAGATGTGCCTGCCGATAAAGGCTTCCTCATCAGGGTCGAAAATATTTTAGGTTCGATTTACGATAAGGCGGCAGGGGATAATGATGAAGCGCTGACGGATCAGGAAATTGCTTTCATTGAAGACACGCCTCTCCCGATATACCGGGCCGGTGTGTTGTTTTCCCAAACACATCCGGAAGTCGGAAAATCAATGCTTTTGGGATATTCAGAACTGATCGCTTACAGCATCACATTGAAATTCCTTGAGCAGACCTCGCGAGAAGTTTTGAACGGCTCTCAGCAAAACCCGGCGGCCAATAAAACAGATTTGATCCAGTGGCGCGAGACTGTGAACCGAAACATTTCTGAGCTGTCACGTCAGCAGTCCAAATTGCAGGCACGTTTTTCAGCCGTTCAAAGTTTTGTGTCGCAAATGGAGAAGATGGAAAGCTCCCTGGCCGGCAAGATAAACAGCAATATTCTTCGCACTGCCTCAAGCTCTCAAAGGAACTGATTATGTCAATTGATACCTGGGACGTTTATGTAACCGATAGTGGAGAGACGGTCGTGGATATGCTCCACGGTGTTGTGGCGATTATGAACAGCTATTCGCTGTTGGGATTGACCACGACCGTCTTGACCTTCGCGCTATTAATGATTGCCATTCGTTTTGTTTTAACGGGTGGATGGAATGGCGCGCTTCGTTGGTTTGTCGTCTCGGCTATCGTGATATTCGGGCTTATGACGCCTAAAAAACCTGTGCTCGTGCAGGATTATTCTGACACATATTTTGCCCCCGTTGTTGTCGAAGATGTGCCGATCGGACTTGCGGCTGCGCTGTCATTTTCAACAGTCGTCGGACATCAGCTTGTTAAAGTCTTCGAAACAGCTTTTGGAACTGTGGATGGCTCAACGGCTCATAACGGTTTTCAATATAGCGTGGGAGGAATGCTCGCAGGGGAGCGAACACTTCAATCCTTATTGTCGGCCGATGCACAAGATCCGCGCATTATTTACAATGTGAATCAGTTTCTAAAAAACTGTGTTTACCCAAAAGCCGCCCAGGACAAAGATTTTGAGCAAATAACCAAAAACGGAGATTTGATAGATCTGTTTGGAAATAATACATCGACGGCGATGACGAATTATAAGCCGGCAAGCGGAACAGCCGATTTTGAGCAATGCAGCATCATTGCGCCGACCATTGCCACCGAGATTGAAACGGAAGCCGATAATGCGATGCGCCGGGGCGGGAGCGTTAATCATCCCAACCTGCCGATTGCGGAGGCAAAAAGTGCTTATGCCAGCGAGCTGGGATATGTGTCTGAGCGTTATATTGGCCTGTCGATGGACGGCCCTGAGCTGATCTCGCAAGTCATGGCTATCAATATGATTAAACGCTCTTTGACAGATAGTGCCAACTCCGGCGGTGATGCTGCGATCATGGATTTTGTAAATGCCCAGGCCGCTACGCAGTCCCGTATGACTATGGCTTCAATCGGCGGCCTAATGAAAACGGCCTTGCCGAAAATGCACGCTGTTCTGATCATTGTTCTGATTGGTTTATTCCCTGTGATTATCGTCATGTCCCTTATTCCCGGGGGCGGGGGGACGATTAAGTTTTATTTCCTGTTTTTCCTTAATCTTCAGGCCTGGCCGATCTTATTCTCGGTTTTCTCAAGAATAATTCAGGGGGAAACGATTAAGAAGGCGAACGCGCTGTCCAAGGCTGCGGCACAGGATGCGCCCTATAACCCGCAACTGGATATGACGGTGCTCGATCCCCTTGCGGTCCTTCCCTCTGAAACAAGCGCGATAGCTTTGATGATGATTGGTCTTATCCCCGGTATCGCGATGATGCTGAGTAAAGGCTACAGTGCGGTTGCAGGTCAGCTTGAAAGCACGCTGCGCCCGATCAGTGTGGCAACAGAAAACGCAGCAGCTAGTGGCACGACCGGGAATATCAGCCTGGGAAATGCTAATTTGCAAAACCATTCTGTCAGAACGAAGACGCAAGACCAGATCAATACGTCAGGGAGTGTAAACACCGGTCTTTTCACGCAGACATTAGGGACAGGAGCACGGAAGGTAACGGACAGACATGGAGATCATCAAGTCTTTGCCCAGCCCGCCATTGGTAATTCTGCTTTAACGGGGCGCATGAATGAGTTTGCTCGCCAATCCTATAATACGCGGCTGGCGGATGCTGAAAGTCAGCGTCAAACCTCACAAACCAATTATGATAAATCGACATCTGTGGCGAAAAACCAGCTTATGGCAGGCGCGCTTGCCATGCGTGAAGGTCACAGCTCTCAAGATGTCTTTGGCTTTGATATGAGTTCTTCACAACGAGATGCGTTGCAAAAAGAACTTGCTGCTCGAGAAGACTATGTGGAGTCAATGGGTGTCGGTAGTCAGGAAAGTTACCGTGCTTTCTTAAGCAAAGAATTACAAGCCAATGCAGGTATTACACTTGGATTTGGCAAAGGCCCTGTGAGCGGTTCTGTTGGTTTATCTGGAGTTGCAAGAACAGGTAGCGAACGAAACACAGTTGAGAGTTCGGACAATCGCTATGCGGAAACATTTGGAATAAATTCCGGCTATAGAGATACGTCAGACTTCTCGAACGCATATTCGGCGATGTCTTCACAAAAAGACAGCTTATCCAAGGATAATACCAACTCTTTCACAAAAAGTCTGACGGCCAATATGGGCGAAGCTGAAAGATGGGGTCAGTCTTATGTAAATGCCAATAATAAAATAAAGAGCCTGGATAAGGCTTTTAACATTGATGAAGGCGGGCAGGTCAGCTTCGATAAAGCACTTGATCCCGAAATGCAAAATTATTTGTATAATGAAAGCGGTTATTCGTCGGGCGAAGTTGACAGAATTCTCTCAAACCGGGGGGATGATCAATGGGCTATGGATCGACAAAGAGAAGCTTACGGCATTGTTGTCGACAGAGCCTTGGCGGCAAATCCCGGCGCTATGCCGATGCCGGAAGGCGGGATCGCCTTGGGCAAGCAGGATATGTCAGCGAACATGCCCTCTCTATCTAATGCTAATCTTACCTTCCAGAAAGCTGGAGGCGAAGCACGAACACTAGGCACTCAAAGCTCGACAGACGGTCACATATTTATCGGGCGTGAGCAGCTTTCTAAAAGTGCGGGGAGTAAAATCTATGATCAGGGGGATCAAATTGGCGCCTCTGTTCATTCAACCATCGGGAGCAGTCTGGCTGAAGGCGGCGATTATAAATCCGCGGTTGGAGATCATTTATTAGCCAATCGCGACGCCGACGTGCTGCGATATGCGGAAGAGGTTAAACAGGCCTATGATGAAGCACCTGTAGAAACCATCAGAAGCTGGGAAGGAGGCGGTAATCATATGCGGCCTGTGACGAAAAAGGTTAAGCGCCCTGATTTGTCTGGGATTGAACCGCCGATTAGTGGCAGCCTGCGGGAGGCGCGGGAAAACGGTACTGTCGATGTGAGTGACAATAATCGTCCGGTTGAAAGAATTGTTGGGGGACAATCTCAAGGGATGGGATTAGCCGGGAGGGATAATCTCGAACTTCAACCCAGGCAAAGAAGCCCACTTGAAAATGTGAAAAAGGTTGTCAATGAACTCGACAGCCCGGCCCCCGGTATGGGAGCTTTAGATTTTGCTTTGGCCAGTAATGCTGTCTCGCAAGAAATATCAGCTATTATGCCTCAAACGATTGGGAAAGATACCGAGTTTGGAGGTCTGGTTTATAAAACATCTAATGGATTTGGCGCGACACCGGCGAGAGAAGGGCAAATCAACCCGGTTACAGGTCAGCGCTCTTTTGATCCGGCGCAATCTGTTCAAGATGTTCCGCCGGGGGCTCTCATAATCGGGGATTACCATACACACGGGGCGAACCCAAACAACGGTGTGGACTATAATGGATTTTCTCAATCAGATATTGCCGCCATAAATGCTGATAGAGGTATGCCCGGACTTGACCAAACGGGTAGCCCGTATTTTGTAGGCGGCTGGTTAGGCGGCACAGAAGGTCAGCTTTCTTTTTATCCGGCCGATAAGCTGCCTGACGGCGCGAGTGATCAGGCAATAGAAAATGCCACTGTTGATCTACCGCCTGTGACAGGGAATACGTTTGAGCGGTTTGATGAAGCCAAAGACATAATTGCACAGCATAAGAATGGCGGAGGTATCAATTCATCGGAGCGCCTTAGCCAAACCCTTGCAGATGCTGATGATCCAGCAACGATGATCGCAGCCCTTCAAAATGAGGGCGTATTAAATGATGCCATTCAAATAAGCGGCTACGCTTCAAATACAGCTTCAACCGGTGCCTTTATGCGTTCGCTTGGCGAAAATAGCGGCCTTTTAAAGTCTACAAATGAGGCTGCTATTGCCGGTCTCGAACCTGCTGAACAGTTTAATTATAATCTTGGTAAAGCAGGTGTAGAGTTTGGCAGTCAGGGATTTGATCGGAGCAATTATACAAATTTAGGTTTGCGTTCAGGGAAAACCGATCATGATCAAAGAACTGGGGATGCGGGCCCATTTACAGGACAGGCACAAACAGGTGAAGTAGCCGAAAATCTGAATTTGGCTCAAAAAGCTCAAGCGTTTTTCAATCAAGGAAATAGTGACTTTAAAGACGATCGGAGAAATCCTGTCACCTTTTCTGATACAAATGTCGGGCCTGCTTGGTTCTTAGGTTTATCAGATGCTCAAAAACAGGAGCAAGTAAGCCTGTTCTTAGAGCAGCCAATAGCGACCAACTATCCGGAAAGTTATGGGGGAGATACCCCAACACGAGGAGCGGTGATTAAGGCGTTTTCAGAAAAAGAAAACTTAGATCCAAATTTTGTAACCGGCATCATGATGGCCGAAGCTTGGGATAATTCCAGGGTAGAAGAGAGCTATGAAAATACACTGGCCTCGATGGGAAGACCAGCGTCTATTGGTATTGCTCAAGGGCATACCGATACGATTACCAAGGGTCGACCTATGAATTTTGATTATGGCGTCCAAGCTGGAACGATATGGCCGGGTGGGAATGAAAGCATTTATTCGGGTAATGTCGACAATACGACAGAAGGTGCAGCGAAAATGCTTCAGTCAGATGAATATGCGATTGCCTTTGCAACGGGTTACATAAGAAATGTCGCAGATCACGGCGGGACAATGGATTCTTATAACCATCAATATGTTGAAGCCATAGCTCAAGATCCACCTCCAAACGGTTTTGGATCAGTCATTGATAAACAAATGCTGGCCGGCCACGGGTCTCAATGGGATGAAGCGCATCAAAGACTGATGGCATCAGAATATACGAGTACGGCTTTTGATACGGATGGTTACTTACAGGATAATAATAGCCATCCATACATTTATGGATGGTCAAATCTTGTTATACCCGGAGCTGAAGCGAGTAAAGCTACCGGTTATTTCGGCAACCCCTGATCCGCCACTTGAATCAAGAAATCAAAGGCGTATTTAGCCCCAGCAGGTGATCTTATTAGAAACTCATGAGGATCACCATCAACCATGACAATCCCATCATAACTAATCCCGACGACTTTCACGCTGTCACCAATGTTGAAACAAATACGCCCCTTAGATAATGATTTTTGGAAGAAATGGCAGTCTTTTGAAGTTGGTCGTTTCGCAATCAGAACCTGATCCCAACCGAAGGGAGACGTTTGAATATTCACATTGTATTTATCATCAAATAATTCAGACGTACTCACAGTGTTCGTTTTAGGAACTGCAACTGAAAAAACAGACGAGCCAAGATTAATCTCATGAGTATTTGTCTTTTGCTCTTCTGTTAGGGCGTATTTGTCGTCAACTCGCAAAACCGTAGATTTGTAGACCATCAGACCAATTACGCCGCCAGAGATCAGAAGCAGAAGGAATAGAAAAATTTTACTTATTGAACTCATTTTATTTACTCCGCCTTTCATTATGATCGGGGTTCACACCAAATAATTTTTGCGAATTGCTCAAAGGAATATTCTGATATTGTGAATATTTAGACGCTGCATTTTGTCTGGCTTTAATTGCATCGTCGCCATTAATCCACGCACTTAATATCCCCTCTAGCGCATAGGCTTCAGGAGCCATAAGGCCATGTGTCATGACATAATCTTCGACGCCTGCTTTGCGGATGAAATCCGTAAAATAACTTGCGCTCTTACACGCCAACACGGCAGATTTGCGGTGACGGGATTTGTTGGCTTGAATTATATCTTGAGTTATTTCGAGGTCAGGAGCTGTGAGATCCATTAAAGGGTTATGACCCACAAATGCGACAAGGCTGTTATCATCATCAATGCGAGTAAGAGCTTTTTGATAATATTCCAGCGTCTCTTTTTGATAAGCGCCATGCCAGGCTTCGGCAAATATTCGAATATCTGGATGGGATTTCGGCGTGATCCAAATAGCGTCCAAAACCCTGGGCGATGAATGCCTTGCGGGCGTAACTGTCCAATGGGGGTTTTTGCTGAAATAAGTTTTGATACCATATAAAGCACCCCAATATAAATTGTTTCGTGCGTTATCACCTTTGCCGAGGGCGGAAGGGATAGGGACAATCCCTTGATAATCATTATCAGCTAATGAAACAAACACTCTGGCTGACATCGCTTTTTGCGAGGCAACCGCGATGTTTGGAAGTGGTGTGGTTGCTGCAAGAAGACTCGCGCCGAATGTTCTGCGGTTCATCGAATGTGCTATTTTCAACATTTTATCGACCTTTCGCGCCATAAATTATAGCATAAATCCATGTTATTTTTGAGTAAAATTTCAGACTGACAATATTGTCATACAAAATTACCCAATTTCGTGATGCGAAAATCCCGCATAATCCGACTGTCAATGCCGCTTTGCGCCTGCTTGCAGGTTGCATTGATTGACGGATTTAAGGGATTAAGCTGAGAAAAATTGGTATTTCAACAAATGTTTGAATGTGGGATTTTTGGGTGCCCTGTTTGGGTGAACTATGGTCCAATATTTATGCTCATAAATAATGGAATGATTATTGCGGCACCAATTATTAGATAGAGTGCGAGTTTAGCGTAGCTATCCACTTCTTGTGCTTTTTCTAGCTGCTCTTGCATATTTTTGATGTCATCAGGGTCACCTCCGACATGTGAGCCTACGCGATGTGAGCCTACTCGCAGATATTCTACGCCAGAGCCATAATCAAAAGAAGGGTTTGATGTTTTCATGTCATCATCCATTCATACCTTATACCATGAAAGGGTCAAAAAGTCTACTTTCAAGCGTTAAGCGTGTAGCTAGCACATTAATTGTCCGGGTTTTGTAGCACATCATTTGTCCGGTTTATGATGTCTGTCCTTTTGGTGGAGATCATGGGCTGGACGTTGTGTTTACAGGATCGAAGGATGAAGAAGTTTGAAGATATCTTATGCCGCTGGCAGGACAGGCGACTGACCTGTTCTCAGGCGGGTGCGATGTTGGGCGTGTCGGAACGAACGTTCCGACGTTATTGCAAGCGATACCGGGAGGGTGGTCTTGAAGCCCTGACGGATCGGCGACTGGGCCGCCGCACGGATCGTCGTGTTCCGGTTGATACAGTTGAGTGGATGCTGAATGAGTACCGGACGCACTATATGGGCTGGACGGTGAAGCACTTTCATGACCATCTGGTGAAGCGGCATAGCTTCAACTGGGGTTATACCTGGACGAAGACACAGCTTCAGGTGGCCGGATTGGTTTTAAAAGCGCCTCACAAAGGCAAGCATCGGCGCAAGCGCGAACGCCGTCCCTGTCGCGGCATGTTAATCCATCAGGACGGCTCCAGCCATGACTGGTTGGGTACAGGCGGCTCACTTGATTTGATTGTGACGATGGATGACGCCACGAGCGAGGTTTATTCAGCCTTTCTGACGGATGAGGAAGGCACATATTCCACCTTTGCCGGATTGTGGGACGTGTTCAGTACGCAAGGCCTGCCATGCAGCGTCTATACAGACCGTGGGAGCCATTACTTCCACACCCCTGAAGCCGGTGGCAAAGTGGATAAGGACATTCATACACAGGTTGGACGCGCCTTGGCGCAGCTGGGCATTGAGCATATCCCGGCCTACTCCCCACAAGCCCGGGGACGATCAGAACGGGTCTTTCGAACGTTTCAGGACAGGTTGGTCAAGGAACTGGCATTTGAGGGCATCACGGACATGGATGCGGCTAACCGTTACATCGTCGAGACCTACGTTCCTGATCACAATGCCCGCTTTGCTGTTCCGCCGAAGGAGGACTTGAACGCCTTTGTTCCAATGGAGAATAAAGCACAGCTGAGGGACATTCTGTCCGTTCAGTCCGAGCGTGTCGTGGGCAATGATAATTGTGTGAGATACTGCCGAAAGAAACTCCAGCTGCCGCCGGACAGGCATCGCTATCATTTTGTGAAGGCCCGAGTGCGGGTGCATGAGTACACGGACGGGTCACTGTCAGTCTTTCACGGCCCGCGCAAGCTGGCCAGCTATACGGAAAATGGAGACCTCATCATGACAGAACAGGATGTGGGTGTGACACGCTTCGACGCCCAAAGATGTGTGGATATGATGGACAAGCGGCTGACGCCCCTTGACCACATACCCACACATCCGCAACAACAACTGAAGCGGTCAATTAACGTGCTATGAAATCCGGACAATTATAAAAGCTGGCTACACTTTCAAGCGTTAAGCGAAAACTACGCGTTCCCGCACTCGTCTTTGGGGGACCGTTTTTCGTGAAACGGTTAAATAACTGTGGCCTTATAACCGTGACTTTATATCTTTGATGATCGCGTTGTAATCTGTGCCGGTTTTTATGCGCTGCATTGGCAGTCCAATGGCGTGAGCCAATTCGTCTTTGAATTTGTCGGCCTTTTTCGCTCTTCGGCTGTTATGGGATTTGTTATCAAGTTCGATCCATAAAAGAGGTTTTCCAAACAAGTCAATGATCAAGAAATCGGCGTGTTTTGAAGATATTCTGTTAAAATTGGGTGTCGTGGATTTTGGCTTTGCGGAGAGTTTATGTTCCCGAACGTCTATAAAATCAGCAAGTCTTACCATGGATGCAATTATATATTCATCGTTCAAGTGTTTGCGCAGCACGCGGTAAAAGATTAGCTCATTAGGCGTAAAAAGAGATTTCGAACGCGAGTAATATTTGAATATGAATTTGTCGTAGTTTGCTATCGCATAGTTTTTGCTCGGGCCCAACTTTATAAAAACAGCGACGCCAAAAATGACGATTGCGATAATATAGGCTAGATTGAGACTCATAAATTATCCTAAAAAAATAGGCCGATAAAATCGGCCGTAAGTAACCCATATAAAATGGGGAAGGGGAGATCGTTTATTTGGAATTTATTGTGATAATGGATATTACTTTAAAGCTCGTATTATTGTTGAATTCAAACATAACTTAGAAATTTTGTCAATGAAGACCTTTATAAGATTAATATTGTTGTGGCTGGTTTTTTGGCTTGGCAGCAACCCAAGCCAAGCATCGGACTATTGTCGCAAACAACGATTAAACCCGCTTAAAGTTGGCGATGTCATCACAACGATTTATTGGTCTGACGCCGACTCAGGTCGTGCCAATGGAGTCTGTTTTCGGATGAAAGATGTTGATGCTGCTGAAACCGGGCCTGTTGGATTTCGGGGAGGCGCTAAATGTGAAGCGGAACGCGTGATTGGTTTTAAATCAAAAGAAGACGTCAAAAATTACACTTCGGATAAAACAATTATTGTAAATGCGACATATGGCTTTGATGATTTCCACAGACAATTAGTAGGCTTTGATATAGATGGTCGCGATCTTAAAAAAGCCGGTTTGAGAGAAGGCTTCTATAAGTCTTGGATTTTCATAAGTGGAAAAAAAACACATGAAAAACCAAATTATTGCCATGAGTGATTTTTGATCCTTTTGTCTAAACATCATTATGCTCTAAATTTTTTTATCAGCTTCATAAGGAAGATAGCATGGCAAAACCCGGATGGATCAGGGAGCTATCCACGGTTGTTGACGCCACATGAAATTTCATCCGAGTATCT
>JBMYWT010000017.1:0-44507 GCA_049607665.1 Maricaulaceae bacterium | reverse complement strand
GTCGGGCCGTAGAGCATTTCGCGCTCGCCGCGATCTGTAATCCGCAGCATCTCTGGGCCGTAAGCATCATAGCGCCCCGTTTCGCGCCATAAATCCGCCGATTGGATCGTCGGCATCAACATCTCAACTGCGCCCGCTTTGTTTTGTTCTTCGCGAACAATACGTTCGATGTTCTTAAGCACCTTAAAACCAAGCGGCAGCCAGCTATAAATCCCCGCGCTATTTTGCTTCATCATCCCCGCACGCAACATATATTGGTGCGAAGCAATGGTAGCCTCGGCGGGCGTCTCTTTTAAGACGGGCAGAAAATATCGAGATAAACGCATTGCGATTCCCTTATGAGTTTAAAAAGCCTTAGCGCTTTCGCCTCACGGCGACAAGCACTGGCATGATGGGTTACGAAAAAGAGAGATTTAAAGCGGAATGATTTTTTCGATCAATTCCATATCAATCACGCGGAAAATGATGATGGCGCAGATCACCGCCCATAGAATAGTCCCAATAATTGTCGTCAAAATAACCTTGCGGTTCATCTCACTTTTAACGGGCGCGCCAGGATCTGTGCCATGCGCAATATTGCCGTCTTCCGCCTGCCCTCTTACGCCCGTCGGCAGCACCATAAATAGCGTCACCCACCAGGTCATCATATAGACAACGAACATTGAAAAGAGAGACATAGCGCGGCTTCCTCGTGATGGCCTAGTGATCGTCTTTGTGGGATTCCATGAGCTCAATCAACACGCCGCCCGCATCACCGGGGTGGAGGAACACCACAAGCGTGCCATGCGCGCCAATACGCGGCGTGCCGAGAACGCGCATGCCTTTGGCGGCCATAGCCTCAGCGGCGACATGGATATCTTCGACCTCAAAACACATATGATGCTGCCCGCCTTTGGGGTTACGTTCTAAGAATTTCGTGATCGGCGAGCCCTCGCCATAGGGCTGAATCAGCTCCACCTGCCCGCTAGGGAGGTTCACAAAGGCATAGGTCACGCCCTGCGGCGGCAGGTCTTTGGGCTCTGTGATATCGGTGACGCCAAACACGTCGCGGTACATGGCGATGGAGGCGTTAATATCGGGCGTTGCGACGCCAACATGATTTAAAGGTCCGAGCATAATACTTACCTGTCCTATTATTGCCTGTTCTATTATTGGCTTAATCTACAATATGCGCAATGACATCGACAACGGCGCGCTTACCCGTTTGTTGCCGAATACGTTTCCTAACCTTCGAGCGAATACGCTCTTCAATCAAGTCTTCATCTTGCCGCGCCTTGCGTCCGAGTGTCTTAAAGGCGTCTTCCGCCTCATCGGCGATGTCTTCAATCATGGCGTCTATGTGTTTGTCGTTATGTCCATGTGGAAAGCCATTAATGCGCGGATCAGGGCCAGAGATAATCCGCCCCTTGGCTTTGTCGACCACAAGGCTGATGCTCACCTGCCCCGCATAGGCCATTTTACGGCGCAAACGCAGGCCTTCGTCACTATCGGAGACAATCACATTGCCGTCCTGATGCAGGCGTCCTGACGGCACGATATCGACAATTTCAGGGCCTGTCGGCGCGAGGCGGATCATTTCGCCATTATGCGGCGCGAGGGCTTTGCGCGTACCAAGGTCGCGCGCGAGCTGCGCGTGTTCCAGCAAATGTCGCCGTTCGCCGTGCACAGGTATCGCAATATCAGGTCGCACCCACTCATACATGGCTTTCAGCTCGTCTCGGCACGGGTGGCCCGACACATGAATATCGCGGTCTTTTTCCGTGACAATCGAAATGCCGTCATCGGCAAGCGCGTTTTGCAGCGCAAAGATACCCTTCTCATTGCCGGGGATAATCTTACTTGAGAAAATCACGACGTCGCCCTTCTTAAAGCTCACATTGCGGTGGTTACCATTGGCGATTTTAGAGAGCGCCGCGCGCGGCTCGCCTTGGCTGCCCGTACATAAATAGAGCACGTGACCTTGGGGCATGTCGGCGGCTTCGTCTTCGTCGAGTATATGCCCAACCTCGCCCAGCAATCCGATGGCCTTCGCTGCGCCGACCATGCGGTGCATTGAACGCCCCACAAGGCAAACATTACGGTTATTGGCTTTGGCGGCCATCATCACGCTCTCGATCCGCGCGACATTGGAGGCGAAAGACGCGACGGCGACGGCCTTGCCCGGATATTCCCCAATCAATTTCACGAGCTCTTTGCGAACGCCTGCTTCGGAGCCTGCAAACCCTGGCGAGAACACATTCGTGCTATCACAGATCATCGCCATAACGCCGTCATCCCCAAGGGCTCGTAGCGCGGCTTCATCGACGGGCGCGCCGACCTGCGGATCCATATCGATTTTCCAATCACCTGTATGCAGCACAGTCCCCAGCGGCGTACGGATCGCGACCGCATTAGGTTCGGGAATGGAGTGGGTGAGCGTAATCAGTTCAAGATCAAAATCGCCAATGCTAAAACGGCTCCCTAACTCAACCTTATGCAGCGGCACATCATCCAAAAGGCCCACTTCAGCGAGGCGGTCTTTGACCAAATACATCGTAAACGGCGTCGCGTAGACAGGGCATTTCAAGCGCGGCCAAAGACGCGCCAAAGCGCCCATATGATCTTCATGCGCGTGTGTCAGGACAATCCCCAAAAGGTCATCGACATGTTCTTCAATGAAGGCCGTGTCGGGCATGATGATCTCAACACCGGGCGTATTTAAATCGCCAAATGTGACGCCAATATCGATGATGAGCCATTTGCGTTTATGTTTTGGGCCAAACCCAAACAGGTTCAAATTCATGCCAATTTCGCCGCTGCCGCCGAGGGGCAGAAAAACAAATTCGTCTTGATTATTGGCCATATATGATTTCAAATCTTTATAAATTACAGAGCATTAGAGATGCGTATTGATGTTCGAGACTTCAAGCAAGCCATTGATCGTTAAATCAGAATCATAAACGTCAATCGTTTCAGACGCGCCGTCAAATAGCGAGGCAATCCCGCCCGTCCCAATTACAGTAAATTCGCGCTCATCCTCGGCCTTAATGCGGCGCACAAGCCCGTCGATCAGGCCAATATAGCCCCAGAAAATTCCCGACTGCATGGCTTCGACAGTGTTCTTGCCTATTACCTTATCGGGCGTTTGGATCGCAATACGCGGCAGGCGCGCGGCCGCCTCGTGCAAAGCCTTAACGGACAAGTTAATCCCCGGCGCAATAATACCGCCTTCAAACTCGCCATAGCCCGAAACAACATCGAAGGTCGTCGCCGTGCCGCTGTCGATGATAATCAAATCCCCCGGATATTTCTTACTCGCGCCAAGCGCTGTCACAAGGCGGTCGGCCCCGATTTCTTTGGGGTTAGGCAGGTTGGTTTTCACGCCAACATTCACGCCCTCTTCGCCGATAATAATCGGGGTAACGCCCAAATGCCGCTTCGCCAAATTACGCATATTAAAGAGCGATTGCGGCACCACAGTCGAGATAATACAGCGCGTAATACTCTCAAAGTTTAGGCCGTTCATCGTCAAAAGTTGATAGAGCCAAACGCTATATTCATCCGCCGTGCGCGAGGCGTCCGTGGCGATCCGCCATTCGACAATAAACGTCTCGCCGTCATGGATCGCAAAAAGCGTATTGGTATTCCCAGTATCGATAACAAGTAACATAACGCTCCTATCTTGCGCCGAACGTAACGTCGGCGGCAAATACTGCTCGTATGGTGCCATCCGCAAGCGCTAGCCGCAACTCTCCGTTTGCTCCAAGGCCGACAAATTCGCCGTTTATATGGTCATTTTCAGATAACCGAGCGGATATTTTTTCACCGGCGATATGCGCTCTTGCGCTCCAAGCCTCACGAATAGAGTCAAAGCCCTGCCGTACATATATTTCGTGCCAATGGTCCATGTGACCGCTTAAGATACTGAGCATGAATTCTGGGCTGGGCGTGTGCTTACCGTGTAAATGCGCAGCGAGATGTGTGGCGGGATAAGGCGTATCATCAGGATGTGACGTGATGTTTATGCCTATGCCAACCATCATCCAATCTTGGCCATGATCTGTGCCTGTCTCCAGTAGCAATCCAGATGTTTTTGCGCCCGACACAAGGACGTCATTAGGCCATTTAAGGCTGATATTCGCCTCAGGCGCAAAGTGCTTAAGCGTGTCATACACCGCAATAGCTGCGACGAAACCAAACCTTGGGGCCTGAGCTAGTGAATCACGGCGAAGGAAAAGTCCTGTGCAAAACAAATTTCCCGTTTCGGAAACCCAATCACGGCCATGGCGCCCTCGCCCCGCTGTTTGGCGGTCTGCCCTAAGCCAAATCGTCTCGCCGCCGCCCCGAAAGAACTCGCCGCTGCGGGCAAGTTCGCGCGCGTCGTTATTCGTCGACGCGGTCTCGGTCAGCTGGATAAAACGCAATGCGGCCTAACCCTAATAAAGCCTAGAATAGGCTCGCGGCCGCTTGCGAAATAAAGCTTTGCGCTGGGATTGATGTGTAAGAGATCAAGAGAACTGGGAACACAAGAAGTGCCGAAATCATCGCTGTCCAGCGAAGGCTCCGAGGAGCTTCGACGAATTCCAAATCTGCATCCGCAAACCACATTGTTTTAATAACCCGTAGATAATAGAACGCGCCGATCACACTCGCAATAAGGGCCAGAACGACAAGCCAGACAAGACCGCCTTCGACCGCCACCGAGAAGGCATACCATTTCCCAAAGAACCCAAGGAGCGGCGGAATACCCATGACAGAGAACATGAAGAGCGAGAGAATAATCGCTAGACCTTTGTTGGACTTAGACAAGCCTGCCAAATCACTGATATTTTCTACCATACCATTGCGAATACGCATTTGCAGGATACAGGCAAAAATACCGACGACTGTAATCACATAAATCGACATAAAAATCAGCATGCCGCGCACACCCGCTACGCCGCCTACCGCGAGCGGTACAAGGGCATAGCCCATATTGGCGATAGAGGAATAGGCCATCAAGCGTTTGATATTCGTTTGTGCAAGCGCGCCAATGGCGCCCACAAACATCGACATCACAGCGAAGACGATAATGACTTGCTGCCACTGGTCTTCAATACCTGCAAAAGGCCCGACGATGATCCGCGTAATAAGCGCCATGGCCGCAAATTTTGGAGCACCTGCAAAAAATCCTGTGACAGGTGTCGGCGCGCCTTCGTAGACATCTGGCGTCCACATGTGGAAAGGCGCGGCAGAGATTTTAAACCCAAGACCACAAAGCATAAAGACCATACCTGCGATAAGACCCGGCGACGCGCCTGCTTCGAGAACTTCGCCGATACGGCCAAAGTTGAGTGACCCCGTGAAGCCGTAAACCATCGAAAGGCCGTAGAGTAAAAGCCCCGACGATAATGCGCCCAGTACGAAATATTTAAGACCCGCTTCGGATGCACGAAGGCTGTCGCGGTTAAAGGCGGCAAACACGTAAAGCGCAAGAGCCTGCATCTCGACACCGATATAGATGGTCAATAGATTATTGGCCGAGACCATAATACTCATGCCCAGCACAGCGTATAAAAGCAGTACAGTGTATTCGTATTTATCCAGACCTTCGGATTGAAGGTAGGGCTTTGAGAAAATCAAGGTCGCGGCGGCGATAAGACCAATGATAAATTTTGCGTAGTGAGAGAAATCATCAACAATGAGCGATCCTGTGAAGGCAGTTCCGCTTGGGAAACCTGTAAAGAACCCCATAAAAGCGAACGCCGCAAGTACAGCCACACCAATCCAGCGGATGATCTCGGTGCGATCCTTCTTGGAAATCGCCCCCCAGAGTAAAAGCTCAGATGCGAAAAACGCCAAAAGAAGTTCGGGCAGGAATAAGGAAATTTTCTCAAACATGATTAGTGTCCTCCGGCCACTGGCACAGCAGTGGTCACGGTTGTCGTCGCAGCTTCGAAATTAGCGATGAGAGACTCAACAGATACGGCCGTAATATCTGTCACAAGCGACGGATATACACCCAAAATAAGCGTGAAAATGGCAAGCGGCGCAAGGATGATAATCTCGCGGCGATTCATATCCGTAATACCCTCTAACTCTGGGTTGGTAACTTCCCCGAAGATCACTTCACGGTAAAGGTGCAGCGCATACATGGCCGATAAAATCATGCCCATAGCCGCGCCGAGAGCAATCCATGGATTAACTTGGAACGCGCCCATCATCGTTAAGATCTCGCCGATAAATCCACTCGTCCCCGGAAGGCCAACATTGGCCATTGTGAAGAAGAGCAAGAAGAACGCGTAAATCGGCATATGTTTTACAAGGCCGCCGTAGAAAGAAATTTCCCGCGTATGCATACGGTCATAAATAACGCCAACACAGAAGAAGAGCGCGCCAGAAATTAGGCCGTGGCTAAGCATTTGGAAAATAGCGCCTTGAAGACCATAAGTGTTCACAGCGAAAATACCCATCGTCACAAAGCCCATATGTGCTACGGATGAATAGGCGATCAGTTTTTTAATGTCTTGCTGACGGTAAGCCACCAAGGACGTATAAATAATCGCGATCACAGACATCCAGAACACGAGCGGCGCGAAATGCAGTGAGGCGTTCGGGAACATCGGTAAAGAGAACCGCAACAGACCATAACCGCCAAGTTTCAGCAAAATACCCGCAAGGATAACAGAGCCAGCCGTGGGGGCTTCTACGTGGGCATCAGGCAACCATGTATGAACAGGCCACATGGGCATCTTGACCGCGAATGATGCGAAGAACGCAAGCCACAGCCACGTTTGCGCCCCGCCGGGTATAGAGAGCTTCATCAATTCGCGTATGTCTGTTGTCGGCGCGCTTAGAACTTTACCGCTATAGCTGTAAATCCACATGATCGCTGCAAGCATCAAAACAGACCCAAGCAATGTGTAGAGGAAGAACTTATAAGACGCGTAAATCCGGTTCTTACCGCCCCAAACACCGATGATAATATACATCGGAATAAGAACCGCTTCAAAGAAGAGATAGAACAAGATCAAATCAAGCGCGCAAAACACGCCGATCATCAATGTTTCCAATATCAAAAACGCGACCATAAATTCGAGCATGCGATCTTTGATCGATGCTTGGCTTGCAACGATACACAGCGGAGTTAAGAACGCAGTAAGCAAGATAAAGAGGATCGAAATTCCGTCTACGCCCAAACGGTATTCAATACCGCCGCCGAGCCAGGCTACATTTTCAACAAATTGAAACGCTGCGCTAGTGCGGTCAAATTCCAAAACCAACCAAAGCGAGAGGACAAAAACAACGCCGGAAACCAATAAGGCCACCATCGGAGCATTTTTCGCAACCTGTTCTTTAGCCTGTTGTGTTTTGGCCAAATGCGCAATCGCCATAAGGATCAGCGCGCCAAATAGCGGGAAAAACGTAATAATCGTTAGGATAGGAATATTATCAAACATGGCTATCCTCCTACGCTTGTGAAGACGAGCGCGATAATGCCCGCAACGCCAAGCAACATGATAAAGGCATAGTGAAAGAGATATCCGCTTTGAATTTTTGAAAGACGTTTAGCCGCCCCCGCAGCGAAACTCGCCACGCCATTTGGCCCAAAACCATCAATAATTTTTTGGTCACCAATCTTCCAGAAGATATCGCCCAACTTACGTGCCGCGCGCACAATGGTCGCGTCATAAAGCTCGTCAATATACCACTTATTGAGCAAGAACTTATATAGCGGTCCACCTTCGGCATTGATGCGCTTCTCAACGCCATTATCCCGAATATACATAAACCATGCGATCACAAAGCCTGCGACAGAGACAACAAAAGGTGCCCATAAGACCCATGCAGGGAAGTTATGATGACCACCCCCGTGATCTGCGTCAGAGGCATGACCTGTTTCCGCAGCCGCATACAGGTAATCTGGGGCAATATTAGCCGCCGCGTGAGCGCCGCCGCCCGAACTTGGGAGCGCACCATTCCAGAACGCACCCGCATCGCCGCCAAGGAATTTACTATAAAAGAAGACACCCGCAAATAATGCGCCAATGCTTAGAACGTAAAGTGGAATAAGCATGACTTGAGGGCTCTCATGCGCGTGATCAATCGTGTGCTTATCGCCACGATATTTCCCGTGGAACGTCATAAAGATAAGACGCCAAGAATAGAACGATGTCATAAGCGCAGCGACGACACCGGCCCAGAAAGCAAATACGGCTGCGCCGTGCCCGCCCGTTGCGCCAGCCGCATAGGCCGCCTCGATAATGGCATCTTTAGAGAAGAATCCTGCGAAGCCGATTTTTGTACCCGGAATACCAATACCCGTTAAAGCCAATGTGCCGATAATCATCGCAAAATACGTGATCGGAATATATTTATATGTCCCGCCCATTTCGCGCATATCTTGTTTGTGATGAAGCGCGTGAATGACTGAGCCCGCGCCCAAGAAAAGAAGCGCTTTGAAGAAAGCGTGGGTAAACAAATGGAACATGGCGGCGCTATACGCGCCGACGCCAGCCGCGAAGAACATGTATCCAAGCTGTGAACAGGTTGAATAGGCAATGACGCGTTTAATATCGTTTTGCACAAGACCAACAGTTGCCGCAAAAAAGGCTGTGAACGCACCAACAACGGTGATGAGACCAGACGTCATAGGCGCATGCGAGAAGATTGGGTGCGCGCGGCAGACAAGGAAAACGCCCGCGGTTACCATAGTCGCCGCGTGGATAAGCGCCGAAACAGGGGTTGGCCCTTCCATGGCATCAGGAAGCCAGACATGCAGCACGAACTGGGCTGATTTACCCATAGCGCCAATAAACAGAAGAAACGCGATTAGCTCGATTGCATTATATTCTCCGCCAAGGAAAGAGACCATGCGGTGAGAGTTATCATTAATCGCGCCAAAGACTGTGTCGAAATTCACGCTACCGAAGACGAGGAAAATCGTCATCACGCCAAGCGCAAGACCGACATCGCCGACGCGGTTCGTGACAAAGGCTTTGATCGCAGCGGCGTTGGCCGTTGGTTTTTTATACCAAAACCCGATCAAAAGATAAGAGGCAAGCCCCACACCTTCCCAGCCAAAGAAGAGCTGGATGAAGTTATCAGATGTGACGAGCATCAACATGGCAAATGTGAAGAGCGAGAGATAAGCAAAGAAACGCGGCTTTGACGGATCTTCGCTCATATAACCCCAGCTATAAAGGTGCACGAGAGATGAAACCGTCGTCACAACGACGAGCATTACCGCCGTCAGCGTATCAATTTTTAGTGCCCAATTGGCCTGTAGATCGCCAATATCCATCCAGCGGAACAGAGTGATGTCCGTCGGGTGTGATCCGAACCCCACTTGCACGAGGGCCACCCACGACAGAGCTGCCGCGAGGAATAAAAGCGCCGTTGAGACGATCATAGATAGCTTTTCGCCAATCTTAGGACCAAATAATCCGGCAATAATAGCGCCCAAAAGCGGCGCAAAGACAAGGGTCTTAAATAACATGGCCGTTAGCCCTTCATCAGATCAATGTCTTCGACGGCAATGGTGCCGCGATTACGGAAATAAACAACGAGAATAGCCAGTCCGACAGCCGCTTCAGCCGCCGCAACGGTCAGCACAAATAGCGCAAAAACCTGTCCGGCGATTGGTTGATTGCCCGGAAGGTCAGCCATGTGTGTCGAAAAAGCGACGAAATTAATATTCACGGCAAGGAGCAAGAGCTCAACGCACATCAAAATAATGATAACGTTCTTACGATTTACAAAAATGCCGAAGACACCAATCGTGAAGATAATCGCCGCAACAGCGAGGTAATGTGAAAGTCCAATCGCCATTAGCTTACGCCCTCACCTGGTTTGATATCAACAAGTTCAACCGCTTCATCACGTGTCCTCGCCATTTGCTTCATTGCGTTTTGTTTCCGTACGCCTTCGCGCTCACGCATCGTCAAGGTGATGGCACCGATCATCGCCACCAAGAGAACAAAGCCGGCAGCTTCGAAGAAGAATGAATAATCGGTGTAGAGCACTTGGCCAAATTGTTCGAGATTGGATAAGCCGCTGTCAGAATTTTGCGCAACCGTCGTCGCATTACCCGTTACGTAACCTGCGCCAACAAGAATCATTTCAATAAGCAAGATAATCGCGACAAGCGCGCCAATCGGAAGGTACTGTAAAAACCCTTGCTTCATTTCCACGAAATCAACATCGAGCATCATCACGACAAAGAGGAAAAGAACGGCAACCGCTCCGACGTATACCATGACCAACAGCAGCGCGATGAATTCTGCTCCCATAAGGATGAAAAGTCCTGCGGCTGAGAAAAAGGTCAAGATCAAAAACATCACGGAATGCACAGGGTTACGCGCGGCGACAACCATGAAGGCGGCGGCTACGGCAACGAATGCCAGCAAGTAAAATGCAATAGTTATCAACACGTTCGGTGCCTCTCTTACGTCGCGCCGCGCTAGCGGTACGGTGCATCCATAGCTAGGTTTTTTGCGATCTCTCGTTCCCAACGATCACCATTGGCGAGCAATTTGTCTTTATCGTAGTAAAGCTCTTCGCGCGTTTCCGTAGCGAATTCAAAATTGGGGCCTTCGACGATGGCATCAACAGGGCAAGCCTCTTGGCAGAACCCGCAATAAATACATTTGACCATATCAATGTCATAACGCGTTGTGCGGCGCGAACCATCTTCGCGAGGCTCGGCTTCAATCGTGATAGCTTGCGCGGGGCAGATCGCTTCGCAGAGCTTACAGGCAATGCAGCGCTCTTCGCCTGATGGATAACGGCGCAGCGCATGCTCACCGCGAAAACGCGGGCTTAGCGGGCCTTTTTCAAACGGATAGTTGATCGTTACTTTTGGCGCAAAGAAATACTTCATCGCCAACCAGAACGCCCCAAGAAAATCAAGGAGCAAAGCGCCGCGCAGAACTTGTTTAATACGTGCAAACATCATCCGCTCCTAAAGTGTGTGGCCAAAATGAACGACAAGACTTGAAACAATCACAACGGCAGCAAGAGACGTTGGAAGGAAAACTTTCCACCCCAAACGCATGAGTTGATCATAACGGTAACGCGGTACAATCGCCTTCACCATAGCGAAGAGGAAAAACAGGAAGGCCGTTTTCAAGAAGAACCAAAGGAAGGGCGGGAAGATTGTCCGCTCCCAACCAAAATCAATTGGTGCATGCCATCCGCCTAAGAATAGGATCGTCATCATAGCGCAAAGCAGCATGATATTCACATATTCCCCGAAGAAGAACATCAAGAACGGCGTTGAGGAATACTCAACTTGATACCCCGCCACCAATTCCGATTCCGCTTCGGGAAGGTCAAATGGAGGACGGTTACTCTCAGCCAATGCCGAGATAAAGAAAAGCACGCCCATATAAAACATAATCGGGAAGAGAATGATATTAAGCGGTTTTGTGAAATTCAAACGGAACATATTCCAATTAAACATACCGCCTGATTGCGTGTTCACAATATCAGTTAGGTTCATAGAACCCGACAGGAAGATCACCGTAAGAATGATAAAACCGATGGACACTTCATAAGATACCATTTGCGCGGCAGAGCGTAGCGCGCCCATGAATGGGTATTTCGAATTTGAGGCCCAGCCGCCAATGATGATGCCGTAAACACCAAGCGAGGAGATCGCGAGCACATAAAGGACGCCGATGTTGATATCGGAGATAACCCAACCCGGCGCAACGGGGATAACGGCCCATGCTAAAAACGCCATAACGAGCGTTAGGACAGGTGCGAGGATAAAGAGGAACTTATCCGAACCCGCAGGAATAACAATTTCTTTAAAGAAGAATTTAAGCGCGTCAGCAATGGTTTGCAAAAGCCCAAAAGCCCCCACAACATTTGGCCCGCGCCGCATTTGCACAGCCGCCCAAATTTTACGGTCAGCCAAAACAAGTGCGGCCACAAGCAAAGCCAAAACTATCACAAAGCCTAAAACTTGGAGCAGTTTAAGTCCAAACCAAATCCATGGTTTAGAGGGGTCAAACACACTTGCGACGTCTTGTGCGCCCGTTGTTTGCACCAGCATCATGATATCAAGTAGCTGCGTCATCATTCTGCGGCCTCTGGGAGAGCGGTTTCACCAACCGCTGAACACTGCGCCATCACATCAGAGGCACGCGCTATTGGGTTAGTCATATAGAAATCTGCAACCGGGTTCACGAAGGCGTCCTTAGAGACATCGCCTGCGCTCCCAAGCGCCGATACATCAAAATCTTCTAAGTCTTGAACGTAATCAAGGCCCGCGAATGAGGGATGATCCGTGAAAAGCGTTTCGCGAAGCGCGCTCAGATTATCATAAGGAAGCGCTTTGTTCATGTGACCGGAAAGCGCGCGAATGATCGCCCAACCTTCTTTGGCATCACCTTTAGGAGAAACCGCCGCCGCGCCCATTTGCACGCGGCCTTCTGTGTTCACATATAATCCGTCTTGTTCCGTATAGGCCGCAGATGGCAAAATCACATCCGCGACATGCGCGCCAGCATCACCGTGGCTACCTTGGTAGATGACAAAGGCATCTTTAAGCGCGCTTGTATCGCACTCATCTGCGCCAAGCAGGTAAACGGTTTTAATTTCGCCTGACTTCGCAGCCGCAAGAATTTCAGGAGTCGACTTTCCGCCTTCACCTGGGACAAATCCCATATCAAGACCTGCAACGCGCGAAGCCGCCGTGTGAAGAACGTTGAAACCGTTCCATCCGTCGCGAACGACTTTGAATTTCGCCGCAAGCTCACCAACAAGGCGTAAAATTTGCGCGCCATCTTCGCGGGCCAAAGCGCCCTGCCCGATAATAATCATCGGTTTCTTCGCGGATTTAAATTTACGCGCGAAACCTTTGGTCGATTTCAAAAGGGCTTTGATATCAGCTGCGCTGTCGCCCAAATGCTCGGCGGTATAGGTCAAGTCAGCCGCTTCGCCGATCACAGCAACATCTGTGCCGCCGTTCACCCAGGCTTTACGGATACGCGTATTCACAAGCGGTGCTTCGAGACGCGGATTTGTACCAATTAAAAGAACCGCATCGGATTCTTCAATGCCAGCAATGGTCGTGTTGAACAAATATCCGCCGCGCTGCGCTGTATCTAATTTCGCGCCATCTTGGCGGCAGTCAATATTTTTCGCGCCAAGCCAATTCATCAGGTCTTTAAGAGCTTTCAAGCTCTCTGCGTCACACAAATCACCAGCGATCACGCCGATTTCATCCGTATTACCGCCAAGCTTTTCAGCCACAAGCGCAAGGGCTTCGTCCCAGCCCGCCGCTGTCAACTTACCGTCTTTGCGAATATACGGGCGATCAAGGCGTTGACGCGCGAGGCCGTCCCAAACGAAACGTGTTTTATCCGAAATCCACTCTTCGTTCACGGCATCATTCACAACTGGAAGAATACGCAAAACCGCTTCGCCGCGGCTATCGACGCGAATGTTCGATCCGACAGCATCCATAACATCGATTGATTCGACGTGATCAAGTTCCCACGGACGAGCGTTAAAGGCGTAAGGTTTGGATGTCAGCGCGCCAACGGGGCACAAATCAATCACATTCCCTGACATCTCTGATGTTAGAGACTTTTCCAAATAAGTCGTAATTTCAGCGTCTTCACCGCGAGACGCCAGACCGATTTCTTCAACGCCAGCGACTTCAGTGATGAACCGAACGCAGCGTGTACATTGAATACAGCGCGTCATGACGGTCTTCACGAGCGGACCCATGAATTTATCATCAACCGCGCGTTTATTTTCTTCAAAGCGCGAGCCGTCACGCCCATAAGCCATAGCTTGGTCTTGCAGGTCACACTCACCGCCCTGATCGCAAATAGGGCAATCAAGCGGGTGATTAATCAAAAGGAATTCCATCACGCCTTCGCGTGCTTTTTTGACTGTCTCAGAATTTGTACGAATATTGGGCGGCGTGCCATCACGGTTCGGACGCAGATCTTTGACCTGCAAAGCGCATGACGCTTGCGGTTTAGGCGCTCCGACCCATTCCACAAGACACATACGGCAGTTACCCGCCACTGATAGGCGTTCGTGATAGCAAAAGCGCGGGATTTCCGCCCCAGCTTCTTCACACGCTTGCATAAGCGTCAAATCAGCGGAAACTTCGAGTTCCGTGCCGTCAACATTGATTTTTCTGAGATCAGACATAATGCCTCTTTAGAACCAAGCCTTCGGACCTACGACATATTCATTATGGAATTGTTCATCAGTCTTCGTTAGGTAAATAATGAATTCGATAAAGGCGATAAGGCCGTTTATAAGAGCCGGCAGGATAAGCAACCAACCAAACGTTCCGCAAAGCAACATGATAACGCCCGCTGTGCTTTTACCCATGTAAAATTTGTGTATACCAAGACCGCCCAAGAAAAGCGCAAGCAAGGCCGCAACGACTTTATTTTTGTCACCACCCACAGTGCCGCCGGCCGGAACAGTTGAAAAAATAGCTGTTGCGACGCCATCATGGGGCTGAAAATCAACCGAAGCGCCAACGCGCGGTGCAGCGCCATTGCCGTTAAATTCTGATCCCATAAAGTCATAACGAGAACCATCTTCGCCAGAAATAATCCCGCGTTGGCGCTCTAAATTAAAATCTAATATTTTACCTTGCATAGCTCTACTCCGCTGCTTGTACAAAAACGGGCTTGCCCGCACGATAATTATTGATCCGCTCTTCAATCTCGGGGCGGAAGTGACGAATGAGCCCTTGGATAGGCCAAGCCGCCGCGTCGCCGAGCGCGCAGATCGTGTGACCTTCGACCTGCTTGGTTACATCAAGAAGCATGTCAATCTCGGAGGTTTCAGCTTCGCCGCGTACCATGCGCTCCATGACACGCCACATCCAGCCCGTGCCTTCGCGGCAAGGTGTACACTGCCCGCAGCTCTCGTGCTTGTAGAAATATGACAGGCGCGCGATGGCTTTGACGACATCCGTACTTTTATCCATCACGATGACCGCCGCCGTTCCGAGGCCCGATTGATGCTCACGCAAGGCGTCAAAATCCATCAAGACGGTGTCGCAAATTTCCTTGGGAAGGAGCGGCACAGATGATCCGCCTGGGATCACGCATTTTAGGTTGTCCCATCCGCCGCGAACGCCACCTGCATATGTATCAATGAGTTGGCGCATCGGGATCGAGAGCGCTTCTTCGACATTACACGGCGTATTGACATGGCCAGAGATCGAAAAGACCTTTGTGCCTTTATTATTATCGCGCCCAAAGGATGTAAACCAATCCGCGCCGCGCCGTAGGATCGTCGGCACAACCGCAATAGATTCGACATTGTTTACGGTTGTTGGGCAGCCATAGAGACCTGCGCCCGCCGGGAATGGCGGTTTGAGGCGAGGCTGTCCCTTTTTGCCTTCAAGGCTTTCAAGGAGGGCCGTTTCTTCGCCGCAAATATAGGCGCCCGCACCGTGATGCATATAGATGTCGAAATCCCAGCCAGAGCCGCAAGCGTTCTTACCGACAAGGCCCGCCGCATAGGCTTCTTTGATCGCCGCGTCGAGACGGTTACGTTCTTGGATATATTCACCGCGCACATAGATGTAACATGCATGAGCCTGCATGGCGAAACTAGCAACGAGGCAGCCTTCTATCAACAGATGTGGATCATGGCGCAAGATGTCACGATCTTTACAGCTTCCCGGTTCAGATTCGTCGGCATTGACGACGAGATAATGCGGACGATTGCCAACTTCTTTGGGCATAAAAGACCACTTCAGGCCTGTTGGGAAACCCGCACCGCCGCGCCCCCGAAGGCCAGAGGCTTTCACCTGATCGATGAGCCAGTCTTTACCCTGCCCTAGCATGGCCGCCGTGCCCATCCATGCGCCGCGTTTTTTGGCGCCCTCAAGGCCCCAATCCTGTAGGCCGTACAGGTTTGTGAAAATACGGTCTTTATCTTGGAGAAGTTCAGCCATTATGCTTTCGCCTTCTTCGCAGTTTTGGGTTTCGTAGTTTGGGCTTTGGCCAGAGCTTTACCCTGCTTCACCCATTCGTCACGTTTGATGCGGCCTGGAATAGAGTCGATAAGCTCTTCGACCATTTTCACATCAGCGGCTTTCCACGCGCCGATTTGACGGTAGTAGTAAATCCCTTTGGAATTCAAATCACCTTCAAATTTCGGGCCGATGCCTTTGATCTTCTTAAGATCATCAGGCGTGCCGTCCGTTGGGCCGTCTGTATAAATCGTCTTAGGTTTACTCGCCTTCGCCGCCGTCTGTTTTTTCGGCAGACCTTTATTCGGATCATCATCAACGAGACCTTTGGTCAAGTTACGACCAACATTACTTCCGCGTTTTTTCGGATCCGCATTTGCCTTACGACTTGGATCAACCCAGCCGCCCTTTGTGGCGCGGCGCTCTTTCGGGTCGGGTTCGTAATGATTGAGGCGAACCTTTTTATCTGCATTTGGCAAGTTGCAGGATTTAACTTTATTATACAGACCTTTGGAGTTCAGCACCAAAGCCCCGCCCGCAGGTTCGGATGTGTGACGTCCGCTTTGCGAACCAGCTTTGGGAGTTTTGCCTGCGACCATATCGTCGAGAACGGCTTCGAGGCTCTCGGCTGTCAGGTCTTCGTAATAATGATCGCCAGTCTCGTTACTGATTTGGACCATGGGCGAATTGGCGCAAGAACCAAGACATTCGACTTCGAGCCATGACAATTTACCGTCTTCGGAAATCGTGTTTTGCGGGCCAATTTTACGCACGAGCATCTCTTTGAGTTGATCGGAACCGCGCAACCAGCACGGCGTTGTCCCGCAAAGCTGAACGTAATGCGTGCCGACAGGCGTCAGGTTAAACATGGTGTAGAACGTCGCGACTTCGTAGACGCGGATATAGGCCATATCGAGCAAATCACCCAAAGCACGCAAGGCGGCTTCAGGGAGCCATCCGCCCGCGTCTTTTTGGGCAATCCAAAGCGCAGGAATAAGCGCAGAACGCTGGCGACCCTTGGGGTATTTCTTGACCCAAGTCGCAATTTCTTTTTTGGCTTTACTGCTGAGAGTAAAACTTTCGGGTTGGCGGATAGCGAGGCGGCGCGCACTCATCGGTCAATCTCCCCAAATACGATATCAAGCGAGCCAAGGATCGCAGATACATCAGCGAGCATGTGCCCCTTATTGAGGTAATCCATAGCGGCCAAATGCGGGAAGCCCGGCGCGCGAACTTTACAGCGATACGGCTTATTCGAACCATCCGAGACAAGATACACACCGAACTCACCCTTAGGCGCTTCGACACATGTGTAAACTTCGCCCGCAGGCACATGAAAGCCTTCGGTGTAGAGTTTAAAGTGATGGATCAACGCTTCCATGCTTTGCTTCATTTCAGAGCGGCGCGGCGGCGTGATTTTATTATTCGTCGACATCACAGGGCCTTCGGGCATCATCTCTAGGCACTGTTTCATGATTTTGACGCTCTCATACATTTCCTCAACGCGGCAGAGATAACGATCATAACAGTCACCGTTTTTGCCAAGCGGAATTTTGAAATCGAGTTCGGAATAAACCTCATAAGGTTGGTTACGGCGCAAATCCCACGCAATGCCAGAACCGCGCACAAGCACGCCTGAGAAACCCCAGTCATAGCAATCTTGCTTGGTTACAACGCCAATATCGGCATTCCGCTGTTTGAAAATACGGTTATTCGTCAAAAGCGTTTCAATGTCTTTTAGCTTTTGCGGGAATTGCTCGCACCACGCTAAAAGATCATCAACCAAAGCTTGCGGCAGGTCCTGATGAACACCACCGGGGCGAAAATAAGCGGCGTGCATACGCGAGCCAGAGGCACGTTCGTAAAACACCATCAATTTTTCACGTTCTTCAAAGCCCCAGACAGGCGGCGTTAGCGCGCCAACATCCATAGCCTGCGTCGTAATGTTGAGCATGTGAGAAAGGATACGGCCAATTTCAGAATAGATAACGCGGATAAATGAGGCACGGCGCGGCACGTCAATGCCAGCAAGTTTTTCAATGGCCAAGCAAAAAGCATGCTCTTGGTTCATCGGCGCAACATAATCGAGACGATCAAAATACGGCATCGCCTGCAGATATGTCTTATGCTCGATGAGTTTTTCAGTACCCCGGTGCAGTAAGCCAATATGCGGATCAACGCGCTCTACGATCTCGCCTTCAAGCTCCAGCACAAGACGCAACACGCCGTGGGCCGCCGGGTGTTGCGGACCAAAATTAATCGTAAAGTTACGATCATTACCTTCGAGAACAGCTTCAGTCTTCGCCATAACTACGCCCCCTCACTCTTCTCGTCGCCAGGCAGGACGTATTTAGCGCCTTCCCATGGGGACATGAAATCAAAACTACGGTATTCTTGCGGCAGATTGACGGGCTCGTAAATTACGGACTTACGTTCTTCGTCATAACGCACTTCAACAAAACCTGAGAGTGGGAAATCCTTGCGCAAAGGATGACCTTCAAAGCCGTAATCCGTAAGGATACGGCGAAGATCGGGATGCCCTTCAAAGACAATACCATACATATCAAAAGCTTCGCGCTCATACCAATCCGTATTGGGAAACAAGCCCGTGATACTGGCAACAGGTGTTTCGGCGTCTGTCGTGATTTTGATACGGATACGCATATTATGGCTCATGGAGAGCATATGATAAACCACATCAAAACGGCGATCACGTGCGGGATAATCAGCGCCCGCAATATCAATCAAAGAGGCAAAACGGCAAAGCGGGTCATCACGTAAAAACGCAATCACTTTTACGATTTCCGCGCGGCGGGCATGTATCGTCAGTTCCCCAAAGGAGATTTCCGCCGAATTAACGGCATCACCAAGGCTGGCTGTGATATGTTCTTTTAACTCATCCACGGTCGGGTCCTAACGCTCGATATTGCCTTCGCGGCGGATTTTCTTTTGAAGCTGCAAGATACCATACACCAAGGCTTCCGCCGTTGGAGGGCAGCCCGGCACATATATATCAACCGGCACAACACGGTCACAACCGCGCACAACCGCATATGAATAATGGTAATAACCGCCGCCATTGGCGCAGGAGCCCATAGAAATTACATAGCGCGGGTTTGGCATTTGATCGTAAACCTTACGCAAAGCAGGCGCCATTTTGTTTGTGAGCGTTCCCGCGACGATCATTACGTCTGATTGGCGGGGGCTGGCACGGGGCGCGAAGCCAAAGCGTTCTACATCATAACGCGGCATAGAGGCTTGCATCATTTCAACCGCGCAACACGCAAGGCCGAATGTCATCCACATAAGTGAACCCGTCCGCGCCCATGTTACAAGATCATCAGATGCCGCTGTGATAAAACCTTTATCGGCAAGTTGATCTGACATGCCGTCAAAAAACGGGTCATGTTTCTTGGGATCATATGCGGGCGTACCATTATCACGAGCCGCACTGCCAGCAGGTAGGATGAGATTAGACATAATTCGCTCCTACACCCAGTCCAAGGCGCCTTTTTTCCACGCATAGATATAGCCGACGACCAACTCAAAGAGGAAGATCATAACAACGGCCCATCCATAAGTGCCGACACTGTCGAGGCTTACGGCGTAAGGAAAGAGGAAGGCAACTTCGAGATCGAAGATAATGAAAAGAATAGCCACAAGGTAAAACTGCACGTCGAACTTCATGCGGCTGTCGTCAAAGGCGTTAAACCCGCACTCATATGTCGACACTTTTTCGCTATCAGGACTGGACGGCGCCATAAGCTTGGCGGCCACGAGGAAAAGTAGCGACAAAACAGTCGCAATCGCAAACAGAATTAATACAGGAAGATATCCGAGGAGGAAGTCTGACATAGTTAGCTCATATTTGCGCGCAAGCGCGGGTGGAGACTCGCTAGGAGCCTTGGGTAATCGGGCGGAACCTAGTCAGGCGTGCCCTCATTTGCAACGGTAAAAACAAAGCCGCCGAGCAATTTTTCTAGATAACCCAGCTAGCTGCAAGTGAGTCGCAATTAGAGCGCGCATTGCCTTATGGAGGTGCATTATTCAGCACAGCCGCGCCCGACATCAAGGCTTTAGGCGAAAGGTTTATAATGACACGGCAAATCATCAAGCACGATGGCCGAGCTTGCATCGACAACACCGTCAATCGCGAGGAGCTTATTATCTATAAAGTCAGAGAGCGCGCGGATATCTGGCGCGGTCACGGTGAGCATATAGTCTACGCTTCCCGATAATTTGTAGAAATTGCGTACTTCAGGGTAGGTCGCGACCGTATCGCGAAACGCATTGGCGCGTGCCACGGCTTGCCGCTCCACTTTGACACTAATAATAGATGTCACCGCCTGCCCTAAGCTTTCGGCATCAATATCAACCGTAAACTTTCGAATAAGTCCAGACGAGAGCATAGATTCGACGCGCCTTTGGCAGGCAGAGGCAGACAGATTGACCCGTTCTGCAAGCTGCACCCAGCTTATACGGGCATTCTCACCTAAGGTTTCAAGGAGTCGTTTATCTGCTATGGTGAGTTTCATATTTCACATATTCCTGCATATAATTTTATATTAGGCGAAAATTACTGCAATATTTTAAATTTATACGCCGAAAATAACACGATAACAGACAATAATCCATCCTATCATGCACCAAGTTTTACATTGGAGCGCCTTATGTCTTATTTAAAGAAAATTGATCACGTCACTTATGCCTGTGCTGCGGGCCAAATTGAGAAATGGGCTTGGTTTCATATCGAAGTCGAAGGCGGAACGCTCATTAAGCGTATTGATGATGTGAACCCAGACGGCGCGTCTTCTATGAAAATCTGGTGTATCGACTTTGGTGATTTCGGTATCGCATTGATCGAGGGCATTGACCGCACGGAAAAAAGCCAAGTGACAGCCTTTGTTGATCGCCACGGCGATCATAGCTGTCAACACGTGGCCTATGATTGCCACAGTCTTGAGAAATTCCAAACACATATGAAGTCTATGGGCGGCCACCCGCGCGGCGACACTATCATCCAAGACGACGGTTTTGGTATCCTTAAGCAAATGTTCGCCAAGGGCTACGCGACAGGTCATGCCGGCGAAGCCACCTTCCCTGAATATTGCGAGCGTCCGTCAACCGCCGGTGAAATTCGCGATCTTGAGATTACATTCTCTGAAATGGCTGGCGAAGGTTTCTATGCCCAAGTACAAAAAGCCATTGAAGAAGACGACACAACGCCCTTCTTTGACTTTAAGAAAATGCCGACAAATTGGGAAGTTCCCGCTGTGGCAGAAAAAACGGGTACCAAAGCCGCTTAATTCACCACAAATACGAATAATGATTTGAAACGGCCTAAGGGCCGTTTTTTTTATGAACAAAAAATAACAAAACTTGTCAGATTCCATTCAGGCAGCTTACCCTATGGTGATTCCAATGAACGAGATCAGAGCCGCAATAAAGCTATTATCTGCATCGCACCAAATGGAGAACACTATGAAGCGCATTTTTCAAGCAACCACTCTAATCGCCTCAGCGGCACTCTTATCAACGACTTTTGCAAGTGCAAATGGCTATGACGCTCATGAGCGTTGTAAGCGCGGCGAAAACAATCGCCAAGTTGTTGGCGGTGTATTAGGCGCAGTTGCTGGCGGCGTTTTAGGCTCACAAGTTTCAGGCAATGGCGCACGCACAGAAGGTAGCGCTATCGGCGCACTCCTTGGCGGCGCAGCAGGCGTTGGCATCGCGGACAAGACAATTGACTGTGATCCCGTTTACTCAAGCAGCCCAACATATTCTAGCGGAACAACAACAACCTACGGAAGCCACCCAACATCTGGTTCATCATACCAAACAACGGGTTACACAACGACAGGATCAAGCTCTTACTACCAAGATCAAGTCACAACGTCGAACCACCCTGTTTATTCAAACCCGTCTTACGGCGCAGGGATGAACTCTTACGGCACGACTTACAACGCAGGCACAGTGACATATCCGCCGTCTGGCACAAATTCACAGTACCAAACTGTATATGCTTCTTCGCCGACATATAGCTCGTCTTATTCGTCCAGCACATATGTTGCGCCTCAGCCAACATATCAGAACGCTACATACACGCAGCCAAGCACTAGCTACACAACGACCTATAGCGCGCCAACAACAACTTACGCTGCGCCGACATACTCTTCTGCGCCAAGCAGTGCCTATAGCACCTACAGCACCGGCACACACCACCACGGTAAATATGCATGCAATATGCGCCACTAAGCACGGCATACTTAATAAAAAGCCCGTTCATTTGAGCGGGCTTTTTTAATGGCTAAACCTAGCCGGTTAAATCTGCATAACGCCGACTGTGCATCCAACGGCAAAAATCGGGATGGGTTCGTAAAACCAAAGTTCGCCCTTTTGCTCCTCACATAGACCGCTAATCGCCGTGAAGGCTCGAATTTCAAAGCCGCCCTGCCCGGCATCACGCAGTGTTTCCTCATCTGTGTAAGACAGCAAAGCCTCTTTATCATTGGCCTGCCATTTATTGAGAAACTCCCGATCCCACGTCTCATTGATCTTGCCTGAATTTGGTGTGGCGGGCCAATGGCTAATGCCGCCCGTCCCAATAACCGCGATTTTTTCTGGTACAGCGTCACAGGCCCGGCGCAGCGCACGGCCAAATTCCCACGTCCGGTGCAGCGGCGTTAAGGGCGGCCCTTGGCAGTTAATATTGACGGGAATAATATCCATATCATAATTCGGTGTCAGAAAATGTAGCGGCACCATAATGCCGTGATCCATTTTCCATTCTTCGGCATAGGCCACATCAACGCTCTGCATGACCTCTGTGATAATCCGTTTTGAAAGATCCGGATTCCCCGGGATCTTCGTACGCGGAATTTTAAGCCAATCAGGGTCTTCAATCGGCCCTTCATATTCTTCGCCCATACCAATCGCATAAGCAGGCATATTATTCATAAAGAAGTTCGCGAAATGCTCAGCCGCAATAACCACAAGGGCGTCTGCGCCGCTATCCACTATGGCTTGGCGCATACGCTCCATTTGCGCGTAATATCCGTCGCGCGCCACAGGGTCAGCGCGTTCGGCGCGGCCCGTTATTCCGGGAGCGTGAGAGCACACGCCTGCAAAGACTAATGGCATTAAACCGCTCCTCCTGAGCCTGCATTCACGGCGGCATAAATGCCCGCGCGAACTTGGCCGTGCTTATCAAGACCGTCTTTCATGGCTTGAATATATTCATCCCATTCCTGACCTATAAAGGCCGCGTAATGCATCAGGATTTGACCGTTCACGCCGTGAATATACAATTCTCCAACTTCGCCGTCTCTAAGCCACATGCGCTCTTCATCGCTTAGCGTATATTCCGAAAGAAGACCGTCAATATCGCCTTTGAAACGCGCCTGAACAGAGACGTCTCGGTTTAGATTATACAGCAGTTTTTGAACGTAATAGAGGCTCATATTATCTGCCTATTTAAACCCAAGCTCGACAAGGCCCATAGGGCCAAAGTCCGCTTTGAACTGATCCCCTGCCTTGGCTCTGACGGGGCGCGTAAAGCTTCCAGACATAATATATTGCCCTGCTTCGAGCTTAATACCGTGAGGCGCAAACCGTTTCGCGAGCCACATAATGCCGCGCGCAGGATGATCCATAATGCCCGCGCCCAGGCCTGTTTCTTCAACACTGCCGTTTTGATAAAAAATCGCGCCAGCCCATCTAAGGTCTATTTCACGCGGGCCAAACTTTTTATCACCCACAATAATACCCGCATTGGCGGCATTATCGGAAATCGTATCCATGACTTTGCGCGTATAGCCGGTATCAGGGTCAACACGGTGACTACGCGCAGCGATCAGCTCTAGCGACGGCACGACGTAATCCGTAGCGTCCAGCACATCATCAATGCTTAGGTTTTCGCCGAATAAATCATCCTTCAAAACGAAGGTAATTTCAGCCTCTAGGCGTGGGTCGATAAAGTCTGCTGCGTTTAAAATCGCACCGTTATCAAACAGCATATCATCAAGCAGCGTGCCAAAATCAGGCTCGCCAATTTTCATCGCTTCTTGCATAGCGCGAGACGTCAGACCCACTTTGCGGCCAATGATGGATCGCCCTTCAGAAAGCTTTAAATCCATCCACGCCGCTTGAATGGCATAGGCATCTTCGATTGTGATATTTGGATTGTCTTGGCTAAAGGCCCGCATGGGGGCGCGCGCTATTTCCGCTTCGTGATGGGCGCGCGCAGAGGCAAGGATTTGATCTCGGGATAACATAACCCCGAGATACATAACATGTTAAGTAATTTCAAGTCTTGTGAATGAGACCTAGAGAACTTCGAACAATCCCGCTGCGCCCATGCCGCCACCGACGCACATGGTCGAGACAACATATTTCGCGCCGCGACGTTTGCCCTCAATAAGCGCATGGCCCACCATACGCGCGCCGCTCATGCCGAACGGGTGGCCAATAGAAATCGCGCCGCCATTGACGTTCAAATTTTCATTCGGAATACCAAGGCGGTCACGGCAATAAATCACTTGTACGGCGAAGGCTTCGTTCAATTCCCACAGGCCGATATCATCCATCGTTAGGCCATGACGCTTAAGCAGGCGCGGCACAGCGAAGACAGGACCAATGCCCATTTCATCAGGATCGCAGCCCGCAAATTCAATGCCGCGAAAAACGCCCAAAGGCGTCACGCCGCGCTGCTCGGCCAATTTGCTGTCCATTACAACCGCCGCCGACGCGCCGTCAGAGAGCTGCGATGCGTTACCCGCCGTGATATTATTGCCGAGCTTCACGAATTGTCCGTCTTTCCACACGGGCTTGAGACCTGAGAGGCTCTCGGCGGATGTGCCAGGGCGATTGCCTTCGTCCTTAAGCAGGCGCGTCTCTTGCTGCGAGATTTCGCCCGTTTCGCGGTTCTTGACGGACATCACCGAATCCATCGGCACGATCTCGTCATCAAATTTACCCGCTTCTTGCGCCGCGGCCGTGCGGGCTTGGCTCTGCGCGGAATATTCATCCTGCGCTTCCCGCGAGACGCCGTAGCGCTCGGCGACGATCTCAGCGGTTTCAATCATTTGGATATAAGCTTTGGGCGCCTGCGCAATCGCGCCTTGCGACACCGCGCGGTAGCTATTTTTATGTTTGTTCTGCACGAGGCTGATGCTCTCGACGCCGCCGCCAACCGTGACATCTGCATTGCCTGTCATCACAGCTTGCGCCGCCATAGCAATCGCCATCATGCCAGAGGAGCATTGGCGGTCAACGGTCGCGCCCGCCACACTGCGCGGAAGGCCCGCCGTATAAGTCGAAAGACGGCCAATATTATAGCCCTGCGAGCCTTGCTGCGCCGCGCAACCAAGGATCACATCATCAACCATGCCGCCGTCAATACCTGCGCGCTCAACGGCGTGCTTAATGGCGTGACCTGCCAAAACTGGGGCTTCAGTGTCATTAAAAGCCCCGCGAAAAGCTTTGCCAATCGGCGTACGGGCGGTGGAAACAATAAGGGCGTCGCGCATGATGTTAGTCCTATTCAAATTTAGTTATCGTACTCAATCGAGTACTCTTTAAAAATACAATTAATTGTCAAGCAACCTTCAATATACAAATAAGTAGCAGTATCTACATCCAGAAACCTTTGCCCCGTTTTATCAAAATTTGCAAAGTTAAGTTTCCCTAACAAGTCCCGGTTTGTCTTATCGATTGCGTGTGTCTCCACAACATAAACAGGAAAAGCGCCATCATCTTTAAAATGACGGGTAAATGAGAAAAACAACACCTCTTTTAAATGCAGCTTAAAGCCTTTTCCATTATGAACATAAAAATCAATAGTAATTTCACTTTGATTTTCTGCATTCAGATCTAAATTGACTATCTGACCGTTACAATCATCTGCACTCAGTAAAACTTTTAAGTCATCAGGACTCATACCTGACGCAAGTTCACCTTCGGATCCCAATAGGCTGTCATAGCAGTGACTTCGCCCGCGTCGTTAAATTCGAATGTGTCGATGACGTCGATTTCCATTGCTCCCATAGGCATCTCAATGTCCACGGCTTTGCTCTCGCTCGACAGGCCGCCGACATAGACGGTAAAGGCGAAGGCCGCGCGGTTGCCCGCAATGCGCGTTGGCCCTTGCTGTACGAGGCGCGATCCGCTTTTCACGGCCGCCGTATAGAACGCAAGGATTTCGTCTTTGCCCGTTTTGGACGGCGTCGCGTAAGGGTCTGTGACTGTCGCGTCTTGCGCATAAAGATCGGCAATGCCTTGCGCGTTTTGCGCGTTAAAATTATCGAAATAGCCTTGAACGGCGGCTAACATTTTTTCGTGGTCCATGAAGGGCTCCTATTTAGGAAAATTGCTTACGGGAAATAGCGGCTGATGGTGTCGACAACGCAGGCGGGTTTTTCTTCGCCTTCGATTTCAATTGTCACCCGCAGCGTTGATTGATAGCCGCCCGGCACTTCTTTGATCTCGACGAATTCACCAACGCCTCTTACGCGCGCGCCTGATTTCACAGGATTAAGAAAGCGCACCTTATCCGTGCCGTAATTAATGCCCATCGACATATTCGTAATTTGGATAATTTCAGGCATCAGCTTCGCCGCGAGCGAAAGCGTGAGGTAACCATGCGCAATCGTCGTTCCAAATGGGCCCGTTTTGGCGCGCTCTTCGTCAATGTGAATCCATTGGTGATCGCCCGTGGCATCGGCGAATGTATTGATGCGTTCCTGCGTGATTTCCATCCAATCAGACGGGCCGATTTTCAGGCCTTCTTTACCGAGCAAATCACCGGGATTTTCAAATGTCGTGAGTGTCATATTAGGCTCTCTCTGTTTTGGTTCGTTCTTTACGCTCGTTGCGATGACGTGGAGAGAACTTCTCCCGTCATATAGGATGAATAGTCGCTGGCGAGGAATACCATAACATTGGCTTGTTCCCAAACTTCGCTGCCACGCCCGTAAGCTTCTTTGGCTTCCAATTCCGCGAGCAATTCTTTGGACGTTACCTTATGCAAAAACGGGTGCAGCGCAAGGCTCGGCGCGATGGCATTGACGCGCACGCCAAACTCCGCGCCTTCTACGCCCGCGCAACGCGTTAGCGCCATAACGCCCGCTTTGGCCGCCGCATAATGGGCTTGGCCTTTTTGCGCGCGCCACCCCAGAACAGAGGCATTATTGACAATCACGCCGCCAGTGCCGCTCGCCTCATATGATGCCTTCATATATTGCATCGCCGCGCGATTAATACGGAAACAGCCGTTCAACGTCACATCGAGGACAACCATCCACTGCTCGTCCTCCATATCCACAAGGTCCGCCGTGCCGCCAAGGCCCGCATTGTTAATCACAACATCAATCCCGCCCATAGACTTGACCGCCGCCGCAATCAGGCCGTCGACGTCCTCTTGGTTGGTGACGTTACAGATGGCAAAATCAGGACGTTGCCCCGTTTGTTCTTCGAGCGTGTTTTGCGCTTTTTCGAGGCGGCCTTGGTGGATATCAGAGATAAACACAGTCGCCCCCTCTTCGGCGCATTTCTTGGCCGTGGCAAAACCAATGCCCGTTCCCGCCGCCGCCGTAACAACAACACGTTTCCCCTTAAGCAGGCCATGGCCTGGTACATAATCAGGCACAGTTTTCAGATCAGCCATTTCGCGTTCCTCACTTTTGCGTCCCTCGCGGTTCTTTGGGCATCCCAAGCGCGCGCTCGGAGATGATATTTCGTTGAATTTGGTTTGTGCCCGCATAGATCGTATCAGAGCGCGAAAACAGGAAGAGTTTTTGCAGCTTGTGATATTCGCCGCCTTCTAAAACTTCCGCGTTTGCGCCCATCACGTCCATCGCCAGCTCGCCCAGATCGCGATGCCACGTCGCCCAGTAGATCTTGGACATGTAAGCCTCTTTACTCATCTCGCCGCTCTCCGCGCCGCTAAGCGTACGCAGGGCCGAGAACCGCATGATTTTCAAACCCGCATAAGCTTTGGCGATACGTTGACGAATAAGCGGATCATTAGACGCGCCGTTTTCCTTGGCCAGCGCCACGATCTGGTCAAACTCATTGGCGAATGTCATTTGCTGCCCGAGGGTGGACGCGCCGCGTTCAAACCCCAGCAGCGCCATAGCGATCTTCCAGCCATCCCCGACGCCGCCGAGCATATCGCCCTTGGCGCATTTCGCCTCTGTGAAATACACTTCGTTAAATTCCGCCGTGCCGCTCATCTGTTTGATCGGGCGTATTTCGACGCCGGGTTGATCGAGTTTCACGAGTAGGAATACAAGACCATGCCGCCCCACAGAGCCCGCTTCGGCCCGCGCGATGACGAAACAATAATCAGAATCCATCGCGAGAGACGTCCAGATTTTCTGCCCCTCAATCACCCATTCATCGCCCTCTAAGCGCGCTTTGGTTTTAATGTTCGAGAGATCAGACCCCGCATTGGGTTCGGAATAACCTTGGCACCAATATTCAGTGCCTGCCTTAATCCCCGGCAGGAAACGCGCCTTTTGCTCATCCGTGCCAAAGGCGATTAGCGTTGGCGCAAAGAGCGTCTCACCAATATGGCCCGCGCGTCCCGGGCCGCCGTGTTTGGCATATTCTTCGTTAAACGCCACCAGCTCATCAAGGCTCGCGCCGCGTCCGCCGACCTCCTTGGGCCAGCCGACACCGATCCAGCCCGCCTCGCCCATTTTGCGCTCCCATTGCTGGCGCAATCCTGGAAAGGCCTCTTCATCACCTGGCGTTGCGCGCCAGCGCAAACATTCATATTCGCCGCAGAAATTGTCGTTCATCCATTCGGAAAATTCTTCGCGTAAACTCATGCCGCGTCTCCGAAAATATGGCCTGCAAGGCGCTCATAATCACGCGACGAGCTACCGAACATAGAGCGGTTGGCACGCGCGCGTTTAAAGAAGAAATGCAGTGGATATTCCCACGTAAAGCCAATCCCGCCGTGGAGCTGTATAGCGTGGCCTGCGACCTCAAAGAAGGCATCTGTAGCGTTGGCTTTGGCAACTAAGGCCGCCTGCGTTTTCTCGCCCTCATCCGCAACCGCCGCTGCATAAACCGCCGAACGTGCGGCCTCAATCAGGATAAACATATCAGCACAGCGATGTTTCACCGCTTGAAAACTCGCGATGGTGCGGTCAAATTGAACGCGCTGCGCCGTATATTCCAGCGTCAGATCAAGGCACTTTTGCGCGCCGCCAATAGATTCCGCCGCTAACGCAATAAAGGAGCGCGTGACGATATCATTCAGGTACTCTTCCGAAATAGTCCCAATAATTTGAACATCAGACAGCGCCACGCCGTCCAGCGTCACATCCGCAAAGCCGCGCGTCGGGTCCATCGTTTGATGCGGTGTTAGGGTCAATCCCTTCACGCCCGCTGGCACGCCAATAATCTGTAACTCCCCGCCTGTTCGGAGCGAAGTCACGATCATATCCGCGCAAGCCGCATAGGCAACATGGGTGACGGTTCCCGATATTTTGTCAGCCGTAAACGTGAACGCATCATGGCCGTCGCAATAAGTGAGCTTAATCTGCCCCGCCGCAATCTTGCCCAGCACATCCGATTTCATATCTTCCGTGCCCGCCGCTGCAATCACATCCGCCGCCACGCCGCAAGTCGTCAGAAACGGCACCGCGCAAAGCGACGCGCCCAGTTCTTCCATGACAACAACGCGGCCCAGATCACCGAGCTGCGCGCCGCCGTAGGCTTCGTCAATCGCAATACCGCCGAGACCCAGTTCACCCGCAAAGCTCTCCCAGGCGCTCGCATCAAATGGCGTGCCGCTTTCGTAGGTGCGCTCTGGCCCCTTCCCGCCATCATACCACTCCGTCAGCCAGCCTTTGGCCGCGTCTCGGATCATGTCGTGATCTTCTGTGAAGGGGTAAGCCATATGCGTCCTAACTGCCGTAGACTTTCTGAGCAGGCGGCGTGATACCTTCTAATTCAGCAACCACGTCTCCGATTTCAGAGACGTCATAACGCGCGCCTTTATCCTTCACAGGACCTGTTTTCCAACCTTCGGCGATGGAGAGTTTCCCGCCAAAGCTTTCAAAGCAATGGCCCGTGACGTGGCTAGATTTATCGCTACAGAGATAAACAATAAGCGGCGCAACATTGGCTGGGTCAAACTTATCAAAGCTACCATCCTCTGGCACTTTCATCATATCGGCAAAGACGTCTTCGGTCATGCCTGTACGGCCCTGCGGCGCAACCGCATTGACTGTGATGCCGTAGCGCGCAAGCTCGGAGGCTTGGTTCAGCGTGAGCGTTAGAATGCCGCCCTTAGCCGCGCTATAATTGGTCTGCCCGACAGAGCCTTGCAGCCCTGCGCCCGAACTTGTGTTGATGATACGGCCGCTGACCTCTTCGCCCGCTTTGGACTTGCCGCGCCAATATTTTGCCGCGTGAGAGCTAATGCAAAAATGCCCCTTAAGATGAACACGGATGACCTGATCCCAATCATCCTCAGACAAAGACGTGAACATACGGTCGCGGTTATTACCCGCATTATTCACCACAGCATGAAGATCACCAAAGTTATCTAGCGCCGCCTTGACGATGCCATGCGCGCTTTCATAATCTGTGATATCCCCAAGGTTCACAACCGCGCGCCCGCCAGCCGCTTTGATCGCGTCTACCGTGGCTGTCGCTGTTTCCGCGTTGATATCATTGACGACAACATTCGCACCTTCGGCCCCAAGCGCTACGGCATAAGCGCGGCCCAAACCGCCGCCTGCGCCCGTAACGATAACTGTTCTATTTTCGCAAAACCCAACCATGCTTAGAGTCTTTCAATGATTGTGACATTGGCAACGCCGCCGCCTTCGCACATGGTCTGTAGGCCATAACGACCACCACGGCGCTCAAGCTCATGGAGCAATGTCGTCATCAATTTCGTCCCCGTAGACCCGAGCGGATGACCCAGCGCAATCGCGCCGCCATTCACATTGGTTTTCTCATGCGGGATACCTGTTTCGTGCATCCATGCCATTGGCACAGGCGCGAAGGCTTCGTTACATTCCGCAAGGTCAATATCATTCGCGCTCATGCCCGCACGCTGAAGGGCGCGTTTCGTGGCAGGGATCGGCCCCGTAAGCATCATGATCGGGTCATCGCCCATAACGTCCAAGTGATGAATACGCGCACGCGGCTTAAGGTTATAACGCTTCACCGCCGCCTCTGAGACGATCAACATAGCGGATGAGCCGTCACATGTTTGGCTGGCGACGCCAGCTGTCAAAAGACCGTTTTCGTCAAGCGCGTCCAGCTCTGCCATTTTTTCTAGCGTCGAAGAAGCGCGGATCGTTTCATCTTGCTCTAGGCCATTAATCGCTGTGATTTCGCGGTCAAACCAGCCTTCGCTGCGGGCTTTGTCAGCGCGCAAGTGGCTCTCTAGGGAGAACTCTTCGAGGTCACGGCGAGAGAAGCCCCATTTCTTGGCGATTTGTGACGCGCCGTAGAACTGATTAACGGGCGCTGTGCCGAAACGCTCAACCCAGCCGGGTGATGTGTGGAACGGATGATCAAAGCCAAGGGCCTGGCCCGCCACCATTGACGCGCCAATTGGAATTTTGCTCATCGTTTGAACGCCGCCCGCGATGACGACGTCTTGCGTGCCGCTCATCACGGCTTGAGCGGCAAAGTGAACCGCCTGCTGTGAGGAACCGCACTGACGATCAACCGTCACGCCCGGCACCGCGAGGTCGTAGCCCGCCACGAGCCACGCGCTGCGGGCGATGTTCCCCGCCAGCGGGCCAACTGTGTCAAGGCAGCCCAAAATCACATCATCATATTCATTTTGAGGAATATTATTGCGCTCAACGATTTCTTTGATGACATGGGCCGCAAGGTCCGCGCCGTGCAAATCTTGCAGCGTGCCTCTGCGTTTGCCTGTGGGGGTACGGGTTGCGTCTACGATATATGCTTCGGCCATAAGGGTCTCCTAAAATGTGGTTCCAGCACCGAGCGGCGTGTTGCCACCGAGCACCAGGTTTTCTAATTGTTTCATGTGATAATTACGGTCGCCCCATTCCCCGCAGAGCGCCCAAGCGCGCTTCATAAACAGGTGCAGATCAACCTCGAACGTATAGCCCATGCCGCCGTGAACTTGGATCGCCGTTTCCCCCGCAAGCATCGCCATATCTATCGCCGCGATCTTGGCTGTGTGCACTGCCCGTCCGCCCTGCAGCGCCGCCAAATGCACCATAGGGCGCGTGAATTCAATTTGCGTATAGGCCGTGGCGAGGTGGTGTTTAATCGCTTGAAAAGAACCAATGGGCTTGCCGAATTGATGGCGATCTTTGGCGTATTCCACAGACATATCTATCATGCGTTTGGACAGGCCGACAAGCTGCGCCGCCGATAGCACCGCGCCGTTATTTTTTGCCAAATCACTACCAATGCCCGTTGGCGATACACGCGCGATATCACGCAGTGGGTCAATCGACTTTACAGGCGTCACCTCCGAATCTGCACGCGCCGTGCAATCATCCGCGCAGAGGAAATAATCCATTTTGCCTGCTGCGTGAATGTAGGGACGAATATCGGATTGCACGGCCACGCGTTTCGTGCCGTTTATAACATCTGATAACAGCTCGCCGTCTATCGTAGCTTCGATCAGGCACGGAATAGAGATACCCGCCATTTCGACAAAACCTTCAGGCAACCCCGCATAGCCTGCGGCTTCGGCAACGCCTGCCATAACGGCAAGATTTTGCTCAAGCCCGCCTGCGCTTTCGGGGGCCATGAGACCTAACAGCCCAAGCTCAGCGAATTGCGGCCAAAGATCAGCCACCTCTTCGCTTCCCTTTTCTTGGCTAACAAGCGCGCGCATGCGCTCAGGCGTATTCTCCCCATCAAAGACAGCCTTGGCCGCGTCGATGAGGTCTTGTTGATCTTCTGTGTAACGGAAATCCATGGTTATTTCCTCGGCAATCCAAGAACACGCTCAGCGAGGATATTGCGCTGAATTTCATTTGTACCTGCGTAAATCGGCCCCGCCAGAGAGAACATATAGCTATCGAGCCAGCGGCCATTTTCAACGGCGTCCAGCCCCTCTTCGATCTCGGCTTGCGCGCCCGTAATGCTCATGGCTGTGCGCTGGAGATGGCGATCCATCTCCGACCAAAAGAGCTTATTCGCGCTAGCCTCAGAAGATATCGACGCGCCAGCTTCAACGCGAGAGACCAGCTGATAGGTCGCCGCGCAGAACCGTTCTGTGTTCATCCACGCTTGCAACACTTGCTCGGCTAAGCCAGACGAGAGGCGGTCTTTATTGGCCTTATATAATTCAACCAATCGTTTGGCTGCCATTTGGAAACGCGCAGGTGAGCGCAGCAAAAGCCCGCGTTCAAACCCCGCCGTCGCCATCGCTACGCCCCAGCCGCCATGTTCAGGACCGAGGAGGTTTTCCACAGGTACGCGCACTTCGTCAAAAAACAGTTCGGCAAAACCTGCATCGCCGTCAAGCTGCGCAATCGGGCGGCGGGTCAGGCCTGGACTATCGAGCGGCACGAGAATTTTCGACAAGCCTTTATGGCGCTGACTGCCCTCTTCCGTGCGGAACAGGCCGAAACACCAATCAGCATAAACGGCCCGTGATGACCATGTTTTCTGGCCCGTGATAACATATTCGTCGCCGTCGCGAACGGCCTTGGTGCGGATCGCGGCCATGTCGCTGCCCGCGCCAGGTTCAGACCACGCCTGCGCCCAAATCTCTTCGCCAGAGGCCATAGCGGGCAGGAAGCGCGCCTTTTGCGCGTCTGTGCCATATTCCATAATCGTCGGTGCCAGGAGGAAAATTCCGTTCTGACTAACGCGCAGCGGCGCATCGGCGCGGTAATATTCTTCTTCGAAAATCAGCCAATGGATCAGATCAAGCCCGCGCCCGCCATATTCGGTCGGCCAGTTCACATTGCCCCATTTATCACCCGCCAGCGTTTTCTCCCACGCACGGTGAAGCTCAAACCCTTCAGCTGTATCTAGCGACGGCAGGCGCTCTTTGGGCACGTGGCGCTCTAACCATTTCCGCACTTCGGCGCGAAAGGCGTCATGCTCTGCTGTGAAATTAATATCCATTAGCTCTTGTCTTTAAATTCCGCTGCTTTGCCTGTTTCGACAAAGGCATCACGGGATTTTTGGCTGTCTTCGTGCATGTACATTTCAAAGGTAAAGCCTTGCTCCCAGCGGTAACTGGCGTCCACGTCAAATGGTTCAATCCCGTTTAGCGCCTGTTTGGCAATACGCAACGCGTCGCGCGATTTCTCTGCCAGCGTTTTGGCATAGCCCATAGCCGTTTCAACCAGTTCTTCTTTCGGCACGACCTTTTCAATCCCGCCCAAACGCAGCGCTTCTTGCGCCGATATTTTACCGCCCGTGAGGAAAGCCGCGCGCACTTTGGCCACGCCGAACATGCGCTGGAGATGCGCCGCGCCGCCCATAGCTCCGCGATCAATTTCGGGCAGAGAGAAATAGGCATCATCAGAGGCGATAACGATATCCGCCGCGCCGCACATAATCACGCCGCCGCCAATAATAAAACGGTGCGCGGCCACAATCACAGGCACTTCGCATTGATGAATGGATTTCCCCGTCAGGTAATTGCCCTTATTCACGCCCACAATCGCGGAGCCGTCATGGGCGAGTTCTTTGATGTCTACACCTGCACAAAAGCCTTTGCCTTCAGCGCGGATCAGGATGACTTTGACGTCTTCGCGCTGTCCTAGTTCTGTGATGACGCGCGGAATTTCATTCCATGTTTCGCCGTTAAAAGCATTAACAGGCGGGAAGTCAAAAACGACTTCGGCGATGTTATCCGCGATATTCGTATGGATTGGCATATCAGCCCCCTACCCGTTTCAAATGTGCTTCGGCATCGCTTATGATCTTGCTCACAATAGTCTCGCATGTCGGCAAATCATCTATCAGCCCTGCAATCTGCCCGCTGGGAAGGACGCCTTCATCAGGCTTGCCTTCGACCATTGCCTTTTGGATGATGATCGGCGCATTGCCCGCCATCATAGTCTGTCCAAGCGTCATATCCGTCTTAGAGGCCATGCCCCACGCCGTTTTAATCGTCTGCGTCATCGACATGCCTGTTTGGGATTTATATTTAAATCCGTTTTGCATGGCGCGCATCAACATGCCAAATTTCGATGAGTTCTCAAGGTCTTGGAGCGTTCCGTTCATCACCATGCGCTGCGGGAGGCCGTCAAGTTTTGTGGATACAGGGATGTTGAGTACATTGGCGCCTATATATTTCGCCTTGGTGGCGTCTGGCGTCGGGCTATTTGCGCTCATCATGAAACGCGTTCCCATGGCAATGCCGTCCGCGCCAAATGTGAGCGCCGCCGCGAGGCCGCGTCCGTCTTTAAACCCGCCGCACGCCACAACAGGCACGCCGAGGTTTTGGTCAATCACTTGCGCTAGCAAAAGCCATGTCGGCGTCGCGCCCGTATGGCCCCCGCCCTCTTGGCCTTGGCACACAAGGATATCCGCGCCCATTTTCACGGCCTTAGCCGCGTGTTTACTCGCTCCAATCGTCGGGACGCATTTCAGGCCTGCTGCTTTGACTTTTTCGACAATTTTAGGTGATGGCCCGCGCCCGTAAGACAGCGCCGCGACATCATAGTCGATGCACATATCAATGATGCGGTCGATGCCCTGTTGGAAGGCGTGGATATTAACGCCGAACGGTTTGTCGGTGACAGCTTTGATCGCTTTGATCTCGGCTTCGCATTCTTCGGGCGTCATCACAGCCGCCGCAAGGAAGCCAAAGGCCCCCGCCTGAATGCTGGCACTAACAAGCTCAGACGTCGCAACCCAGCCCATAGCCGTTTGGATCACGGGATACTCACAGCCCAAAGCCTGCGTGAGCGGCGTGTTCAGCGCTTTGTGCATCTAGCCCTCTTTAGCTTTATTCGACTGCGCCATTTTCTTGCCGTCAAAGCCCGCAATATAGTCGCCTTTGACGATGGTATTATTGGCATGAGCAAAATGGTGATAGCCATAGGCGGCGTCCATCGCCGCGCGTTTGCCCTGTAAGTCTTCGGCTTGGTTCAAGGCGATTTTCGTCAGGTTTAACCCCATACGCGGCTGCTTGGCAATTTTTTCGGCCCAGTCTTTTACCGCTGCCTCAAGCTCTTCGCGCGGGACGACTTTGTTAATCATGCCTGCCGCCAAAACGCGTTCCGCGCTCCAACGTTCACCCAGCATAAGAAACTCTTTGGCTTGGCGCACATTAAGCTCAAACGGGTGAGCGAAATACTCAACACCTGGGAAGCCCATTTGCACAACGGGGTCTTGGAAGAACGCATCATCCGACGCGATAATAAGATCGCAGACCCACGCCAGCATCAATCCGCCCGCGATACAGCCCTTATGCACTTGCGCGATTGTCGGCTTTGGGATGACCCGCCAGCGGCGGCAGAACTCGAGGTAGACTTCTTGTTCGCGCACAAAGGCTAGCTCTGCCCCCGGCTTGCCCGCATGATCGTAATTCATAGAGCGGCGATCTGGGCGGCCAACATGGTAATCGCGCCCCGGCGTTCCGATGTCATGCCCCGCAGAGAAATGCTTGCCATTCGCCCGCAGTACGATGACTTTCACCGCGTCATCGCCCGTCGCCTTATAGAAGGCATCATCGAGCGCATAGAGCATCTGCCCATTTTGAGAATTGTGATATTTCACGCGGTTCAGCGTGACATAAGCAATGCCGTCTTCGACCGCATAAAGGACAGGTTCGTCCTCTTCGTAAATAGGATCAGGAGCGTCTTGTGACATTATGCGCCCTCGTCAAATTCTGGCCGCCCAGGAGGGTTATCTTTGAAGATATAACGGCGCAGATTATGCGGGTCATATTTATGGATGATCGCGAGCTGTTCAGCTGTCGGGGCCGCCGTTTCAGGGATGTTATCAGGGCGCACGAGGTTAAAACCCGTATTATCCTGAACTTCGTCAAACGTCACGCCAGGATGCAAGGATCGCACGCGGATCGTATTATTCGGCCCTTCGAAATCCAGCACACAAAGATTGGTGATGATTTGACGGTGATCCAGCCCCTTTGGATATTTCCCATTGGGATAACGTGCTGGGTTATAGCCCGCGCCGCTGACCATAGAGACTTCGCCCTCAACAAGGGCGCGCTTATTATGGCTGGCGAAGAACATGGAGGTGCGGTTATTCACCGTATTCCCGGGCAAGCCGCGCACGCCAAGCATCGTCACCTTCGGCTTGGCGTAGTCACCAATGCAGGATAGGTTCATCTGGCCGTATTTATCGACCTGTACGGGACCAACAAACGCGTGGCGATTGCCCTTGGCGACGATCGTAAAAACGCGCTCATAGCCAATGCGGCCTTCGCGCTTTGTCACGTGATCGGGGCGCGGGCCAATCGGCACAGGCTCAGCCGCGAGGTAATAAAGACCATCGCTCATCATCATACCCGGCAGGAATGTTTCCTTGGCGATATAACCCGCAAGTTTCGGGAGCGTTCCAATCAGGGTTGCGAAAACTTCGGGCGTTTCATCGCGAAAAATCTCAGAGGCCGCGCAAATCGCCAGCTCAGCAAGCGTATATTCCGTCATACTATCCTCCTAAAACGCTGGCAGCGGAAGGCTGCGAATATGGTCTTCGCCGCCGATTTTGGCGGTATAATCATCGGCCTCCACGAAGTCCGCGACATAACCGTCCCAGCCCTCTTTGGCCGTGGCGTTATAGGCCTTCAGATGGGCGACATCAAAGCCGTAATCAGGACCGTTGGACGTCGGATGCGCGCCAAATTTGGCCTCGGCGACGCCCGCCACAAGATTACGCTCAATCGGCATACGCAAGATTTTGTGATCGTCATTAAAGGCGCTGGTTTCGACAATGCGCTCACAGGTCAAATAGGACGTTTTCGCCGCGCGGCAGAACCACTCGTCAAAGAACATATCTGGCCCGCCAATATAGCTATTACCGCGTTGGTCGGCCTCTGTGACATGGCACAGCGCCACGTCCATATGCAGCGCTGGCATGGCGACATAATGCTCTTCGCTATAGGGGCTTTTGATGATTTTAATGTCGGGATTATGGGTCATCACATCTGTACCAAGTCCCGCCACGCAAGGCAGGAAATCAAGGTTTTGCGCCGCCGCTTTTAGGCCGAGTTGGAACATGCCTTCATCGACTTCCATGACGTCAAATTCGCCAGCACTGCGCGCGCGGCGGAAATGCGCTTCGAGCGGAATAGCGTCGAGCGTGACAAAGCTAAAGACCAGTTTTTTAATCTTGCCTGCACTCGCGAGCATACCGACATCACAGCCACCATAGGAGATAATGGTCAAGTCCTTTAGGTCGGATTTTACAATCTCGCGGATCAACGCCATTGGCTTTTGCCGTGCGCCCCATCCACCTATGCCGATGGTCATACCAGATTTAAGCTGCCCGACGATGTCGGCCACACTCATGCGTTTATCAAGAATATTGCTCACGCTATTTATGCCTCTTCAGTTATGCTTCGCCGACGACCGGGAAATCATATTCATGCCCCCATAGATCGCCGATTGTAGATTTTGTTGGCTTATATTTCGACCAATCTTTGACCTGCTTGCCATCATAGCCAATCTCAAAGCCAATACCGCCCGGCGCGAAGAAATAAAAGCTAACCATTTCATCATTGGCGTGACGTCCAAGGGAGGCGAAGATATGAAGGCCCGCTTTTTTCACGCGCTCCATGCAATAGCCAACCTCATCCATATCGCCCATCTCCGCCATCAGGTGAATAACGCCTGTTGGGTTGGGGAAGTTATATAGGCCGAGCGTATGGTGGCGCGGATTATCGGCATGCATGAAATAAATGCGTTGATCAGGGAAACCTTCGGCAAAAGCTGGCAGTTTCAGATCATCACTGACGCCAAAGCCCATGACCTTGCGGTAGAACTTAATTGTCGCTTCATTCTCTGGCGCAGGCAGCACCATATGGCCGAGGCCCATTTGGCCCGTTTTAAACGATTTAATGCCGTGGCCTGCTTTGAACTCTTCGCCCTTCTCGCGGCCATAGTAAATCTCGACTGTATTGCCAGAAGGGTCCTGGACAGAAGCAAATCCTTTGACCGCGCGGCGGGCCGCGTCTTTTTCATCGCCCATTGTCACTTCGACCTTGGCTTTTTCAAAGGCCGCGATTTGTTCAAGGAAAGCTTTCTTTGACGACATTTCATAACCGCCCGCGACGAAACGATCTGTTTCGCCTTTGACGATCATATAGCGAAATGGCGAGTGGTCCATGCGTAGATATTTCGTGCCAAGACGGTCGCGAGATTTCGCCACGCCAAAGCCTAGCACATCTTTCGCAAACTTCGCCCACGTAGCAGGGTCTTGCATTTCTAAAATTACATAGCCTAAATTTGCGACGCCCATTGTTGTCCCCTTTATGGTTATCCGTGTTTCAAAAAATCTATACTGGCCGCGTTGAACATACGCGCATGTTCAACCATCACCCAATGTCCGCAGGCATTGACCTCTATCAGGCGCGAGGTTTCATTTGCGCCGATACAGCTTGCTTTGCCTTGCGGCGGCATGAACTCATCCTGCGCACCCCAAAACGTTAGGATAGGGCATGTCAGTTCGCTCATGCGTTCGCCCAAAGCGGGCGTCTTCATCGTCGTTAGAACTTCTTTGGGCTGATCCTGTGCCACCGCCCAGCGCATATCAATTAAATCTTGCGTGACGTGTTTCGGGTCATAGGTAAACAGGCGCATGACCGTTCCCTGCGTCTCTTTGCTCATGCCCGCTTTGTTAGCCTCCATCATCTTGGCGATACCCGGCATCGGCCAATAGGCGTCTTGCGGCTCAAGACAGCCAGGCCCCATCAGGATCAACTCTCTGACAAAATTAGGGTTATCCAGCGCGATTTGGATTGCAACGCCGCCGCCAAGTGAATTTCCGACGAAACTACAAGCGCTTACGCCTATTTCCTTAAGTCCCGCCATTAGCGTAGAACAAAACAAATCCAGCGTGTAATCGCCCAAATCTAGCGGCTTATCCGTATAACCAAAGCCGATCATATCAGGCAGCAGCACGCGATATCCCGCATTGGCAAAGGCATCTACGTTGAAACGAAAATTCGCCCATGCGCTATTGCCGGGGCCAGAGCCATGCAAAAAGACGACCGGATGGCCGTCTGGATTGCCAAATTCGAGATAGTGCATACGGATCGGGCCCGCTTGCACATATCGCCCCTCAGGTGGGCCGCCTGCAACCGCGCTCATTACACAAATACGTCTGTGCTATCCGCGCCCAAATGCACAGCCCCAAGATTACGAGCAAAGCCGATGGGGTTATTCGCGACGTGCGCGCGGGCAATGTGAATATCGTGCCAAATATCTTGGATCGGAGAGCCGTTAAACACGCTGCGCCCGCCTGCAATATCAAAAATGAGATCAACAGCTTGCATCATACGTTCAATAACAAGACTGGCTTGGTAACGATACTTCACGCGGTCAGCCATTGGGATCTCTTCGCCCGCCGTCACCGCCGCCATCATAGCGTCGAAATTACGATACATAATCGCTTCAGTTTCATCAATCAGATTGGCCGCCTCTGCCACGCGGCGCGTCACATCAGGGTCACTGGCGAGACGCGTTGGATCAGTGGAACTCCCCGTTGCGTTTTCAATAAAGAGCTTAAGCGCGTGTTTCGCCGCGCCAATCGCAGGCGTACAGACAACACGAACAAACATCTGCGCCCACGGAATATTATACATGGCGCTAGATTGCGGGTGCTTACAATTAAAGCCGTCCATTTGATGATGCGTTCTATATTCAGGCACGAACATGCCCTCTTCAATCACGATATCATTAGAGCCTGTTCCCTGTAGGCCCATCGCATTCCACGTATCTTCGATCTCATAATCGCTGCGCGGCAGGAGGAATGTGCGGTAGTGAATGTTTTCTGGCCCTTGGTCAAAAATCAACCCACCAAGCAAAACCCATGAGCAATGCCCGCTGCCGCTGCTCCAGCCCCAACGGCCAGAAAGCTTAAATCCGCCCTCAACCGTTTCGACTTTCGCGCCCGCAGGATTATAAGACGAGCTAACAAAGGTTTCAGGATCATCACCATAAACGTCTTGTGCCGCCTTTGGGTCCATCAGAGAGAGCTGATAGGCATGAACGGCGATAATACCGCTAATCCAAGCCGTCGCCATATCGCGCTCAGCGATATCAACAGAGGCTTTGAAGAATTCCTGCGGCGGGCGCTCAAGGCCGCCATATTGTTTCGGGAGGAAAGAGCGAAAATAACCCGTCTCGCGGATCGCATCGACAGCGGCCTTAGAAATTTGGCGGTTCTTTCGGCCATCGGCCGCGTGCTCACTCACAGCATCGAGCGCGCTCGATATATCTAAAACAGCATCATCTTTTACAGATTTCAAAGCGGCTTGTCCCATCACATACTCCTATTTCTGCGCGCACGATATCAAAGAATGCGCAGTTTTCAATGGCACTTTATACGCAAAATGAGAAAAATTGACGCAAAATATGTTATTTTGCGTAAAAACAGGCGAAATCGGCTGCGATTACGCCCCTAATAAGAACTTTTGCACTTTGCCCGAGGCATTACGCGGCAAGGCATCGTGGAAGGAAACACCGCGCGGCACCTTATAGTTCGCCATTTGCTCGCGTGACCACGCCACAATGTCGTCTTTCGTTAGCGCTACGCCGCCAGCCGTGACGATATGGGCGTGGGTGACCTCCCCCAAACGCTCATCAGCCATGCCAACAATCGCGACATCGGCGATTTGCGGATGCTGGAGCAAGACTTTCTCGATTTCAGCAGGATAACAGTTAAATCCACCCACGATGACCATGTCTTTCTTGCGGTCGGTGATCTTAATATAGCCGCCTTCATCTTGTGTGCCGATATCGCCCGTCTTAAGCCAGCCCTCAGCCGTGATCGTCTCGGCGGTGGCTTCGGAGTTATCGAGATAGCCGAGCATGACGTTAAAGCCCCTCACCCAAATTTCGCCCTCTTCGCCGCTTGGCACGTCGTTGCCGTTTTCATCGACAAGGCGAAGCTCTGTCCCTGGCAGTGGCCGCCCGCACGTCCCCGCAATCGTAGCGAAATCATCGCCCTTTTTACACAAGCTCACAACGCCCGTTGATTCGGTCAGGCCGTAAGCCGAGAACACATCATCAATGCCGAGGTCTTCGTGCATACGGCGAATAAGGTCGACGGGAATGGTCGTCGCGCCCGTCGTCGCCACGCGCAGGCTAGAGATATCATGCGCTTTCAAATCGGCATGACCGAGCAGTGTTTGAAAGATCGTCGGCGCGCCGGGCATGACGGTGATTTTATCGCGCTCAATGCGCTGCAAAACCTCTTTGGGGTCAAATACAGCCAGCGGGAAAATCGCAGCGCCTTTAATCAAGCACGCCAGCCAACCCGCCTTATAACCAAAACTATGGAAGAACGGATTGACCACCAGATAGCGGTCATTGGCCGTCATCCCAATCGCGTCAGTAAAGCTCTCAAAGACTTGCACATTTTGGCCGTGACCGACCATCGCGCCTTTGGGCGCGCCTGTCGTGCCAGAGGTGAAGATAATATCGGCGACATCCGTGTCCTTGACTGTCAACTCCCCTAGAGCGTCCTTATCACGTGCCAGAAACGCATCGAATGCCGCGCGCGGACTTTCGTCTTTTATGACGACTATTTCTTGCAAATCAGGCAGGTCTTCGCCGCTTAGCATGTCGGGATAATCATGCCCCAAAAAGCCTTTTACTGTGAACAATAGCTTAGACTTCGAACGCCGCAAAATATCCGCCGCCTCCGCGCCCTTATAACGCGTGTTTAGCGTCACCATAATTGCGCCCAAGTATTGCCCCGCCAGCGTGGTGATAATCCACTCCGCGCAATTTGGCGCCCAGATCGCAAAGCGGTCACCATGGGCAAGGCCCATCGCCTTCATCACACCTGCACAGTCGCGCACAGTCTCCGCGAGCTGCGCATACGATAGCGTCCATCCGTCATCACAAATCGCCAACGCATCAGGCTGCTGGGAGGCTTTATCAAGTAGGAGCGCAGGTATGGTCGTCATGGTCAGTATCTTTATTTTATATCGTTATTTTTCTAGCAAAAATTACGCAATCGAAGAGTTTGACTATACATTAAGGCCGTTTTGCGCAACATATAGACAAAAATATTACGCAACTGGCGAGCTTCATGACTTTCAAAGATAAAACTATCATCGTGACAGGCGGCGGACGCGGCATTGGGCGCGGAATCACTGAAAACTTTGTGGCGCAGGGCGCGACTGTGATTATTTGCGGGCGGCGTGAACCTGAAACCCTGCCCGAAAACACGCATTTCATCTCGCTGGATATACGCGGCGTTGACGCGGCGCAGGCGCTCATGGATTTCGCCTTAGAGAAAACGGGACGCATAGATTGCCTGATTAACAATGCAGGCGGCGGGCCACCTGTCGCGTCCAAAGACGCCAGTCCGCGCCTGACCGAATCGGTGATTAAGCTTAACCTGCTCGCGCCGATTTACCTCGCGCAGGCCGCCTATCCGCACCTTGTGAAAACGGGCGGGTCAATCGTGAATATCTCTAGCGTTTCCGCCACGCGCTCCTCCCCTGGCAGTGTCGCGTACGGCGCGTCCAAAGCAGGGCTTTTAAATGTCACGACGTCGCTAGCGATGGAATGGGCCCCAGAGGTGCGCGTCAACGCCATCATCGTCGGCCTTGTGAAAACCGAAGCCTCTGCCGATCACTATGGCGGCGAGAAAGGCATGGCGCATCTCTCTGCCGCCCTACCGATGAAACGCATGGGTAGCCCAGACGATATCGCCAAAGCCTGCCTGTTTTTGGCCAATGATGACAATAGCTATGTGTCGGGCGCGTGCCTTGAGGTTTTCGGCGGCGGCGAACCACCAAGCTTCCTAAAGATTGCCGAAGAGGCCTATAAGTTAGGATGAGCAACCTTGAGGCACGTTTGAATAAGGTCGAGGCGGAGCTTGCGATTCGCAATGTCATCGCGCTCTACGGCCTCGCGGCGGATTGCGGTGACATAGAGACGGCCCTGCGCTGCCACACAGACGATGCCGTCTATATTGTGAGCAATCCAAACGCAGGGCGCGGAGACGAAAGCGCCGACCTTAAACTTATTGGCGGCGAGGCAATTGCGGCCATGCTTGCTTCAGATATGCATCAATCTCTACTCCCCAACTGCGCCCATACGGTTGGGCCGCTCGTTGTCTGCGTTAACGGCTATAGCGCCGCCGTGACAGGTTACTCACGCGTTTATAATAAAACCGCTGACAAGCCCACGCTTATGCGCCTCGCCTTTAATCAGTGGAGCATGAGCCGCGTTGGCGATGAGTGGAAAATCGCGCGGCGCGAATCCCGCGTCATGGGCGAGCCTGCCGCGCAAACCCTTTTAAAGGACGCCCTTTCACAATTGGATCATAGTCATGAATAATTTCAGAGGTTGGCAGGTTTTAGGCGGCGGCTTCATCAACGCCATGCTCATTTCAGGGGCCGCCGTTTACTCCTACAGCCTGTTCATTGACCCCGTTGAGAAAGCTT
>JBMYWT010000016.1:0-45518 GCA_049607665.1 Maricaulaceae bacterium | reverse complement strand
TAATGCCTTCAAAACCGCATCTGATTTATTGCGCAAGGCTTCGTGCCAGCGCAGCGGATTGGCGTGCGTAATCGCAATCGGGCGCTCAGAAAGTTCAATCGTTTGCAGCGTCGAGTGCTCGGCGCTATGGGACATATCAATAATCATGCCGACGCGGTTCATCTCTTTGATGACCTCACGCCCAAAGCGCGTCACGCCGCTATCGCCGTCCTCATAACAGCCCGTCGCCAGAAGGCTTTGGTTGTTATAGGTGAGCTGCATGATACGCGCGCCTTGGTCATACATGGTCTCGACGAGGCGCAAATCATCCTCAATCGGCGAGCAGTTTTGGAAACCAAAAATGATCCCGACCTTGCCCGTTTTTTGCGCCGTGAGGATATCAGACGCTTGGCGCACAGGCATAATCAGGTCGCTATGCTCGCGAAACCTCTGCCGCCAATCGCCCATATTCTCAAGCGTATCACGCGTATTTTCCCAATAGGCGATGGTCACATGAATGGCATGAACGCCCCCCGCTTTGGCTTCCTCAAAAAGCTCACGAGTCCAATTTACATATTGTAGGGCGTCAATGATAAGCATGATATCGTCTCGGGATTAGCCTGGGTTTGTGTAGGCTGTTTTCATAACGGTGTAGAAATCTTTGGCGTGCTCACCTTGCTCGCGCGGGCCGTAGCTGGAGGAATTACGTCCGCCAAATGGTACGTGATAATCAAGGCCTGCCGTTGGCAAATTTACCAGCACACAGCCATATTGCGCTTTGCGTTTGAACTGCTCAGACTCTTTGAGGTTGCCCGTCATAATTGCCGCCGACAGACCAAATTCCGTGTCATTGACGATATCGAGGCCTTCTTCAAAACTCCCCGCTTTCATCACGCAAGTCATTGGCCCGAAGACTTCTTCGCGGTTGACGCGCATGTCATTCGTTGTGTTCGTATAGATCGTCGGCGGGAGGTAATAACCTTCCGTTTCGCGCTCAAGACGTGTTCCGCCCGTGACAAGCTCCCCGCCTTCGGTTTTGGCAAGTTCCATGTAATCCATGATCTTCGTCATCTGAGTTTCGGAGACCACAGGGCCGAGCTCTGTACCTTCCGCGAGGGCATGGCCGACAACTTTAGCTTCAGCGGCTTTGGAGAATTTCTCGACGAATTCATCATGGATGTTTTCATGCACAATTAAACGCGAAGACGCCGTACATTTCTGGCCAGACGCGCCGAATGCGCCATGAATAGCGCCCGCCACTGCGACGTCCATATCGGCTTTATCTGAGATATAGATCGGGTTTTTACTGCCCATTTCACACTGAACACGTGCCATGTTTTGGATCGCGGCTTGGGCGATTTTTCGGCCCGTCGCAACGGAACCCGTGAAGGACACAGCGTCGATTTTACCGCCAGAAAGCGCCGCGCCAACTTCGCCGCCGCCTTGCACCATATTAAACACGCCAGTCGGCAGGTGCTTATTGAGGACTTCCGCCAAAAGGTGTGCCGTCGCAGGCGTGACTTCGGACGGCTTCAGGACAATCGAGTTACCATAGGCGAGCGCAGGACCCATTTTCCACGCGGCAATCGCGATTGGGAAATTCCACGGCGTGATGAGGCCAACAACACCTACCGCTTCGCGCGAGATATCAATGTTAATACCGGGACGCACAGAGGCCGCACTCTCGCCGATTTGGCGCAGACATTCGGCTGCGTAATATTGATAAAACTCGCCCGCGCGGAATGTCTCGCCGCGCCCTTCGGCGAACGGCTTACCTTCTTCGCGAGAGAGAATCCTTCCGATCTCATCGCAGCGATCAATTAGCTCTTGGCCAATCGCGTGGAGGATATTCTTCCGTTCCTCAAGCTTCACATCCGCCCAAACAGGCTGCGCTGCACGCGCCGCCGCAATAGCGTCAGCAACCTGTGCGTCTGTGGCGCTCGCCATAACACCCACTGTTTCGGAAATATCCGATGGGTTGATGTTCACTGTTTGCGAACCGGAATTATCCCATTCGCCGTTAATCAACTGTCCGTAAATGTCACTCATAATCTTGTCCTTTGTTGACCCCTAAGGCCGTATATTTCGCTGCGCAACCCTATTAAAATGTCTTATCATTAGGCATCAAAATTACGCCTATTTCCGTGTCACAGAGCGCGATTAAAGCGCCTTGATTTTATCCAAAATAATATTCGATACAGCCACACCTGTCTTTGCCATCTCGGCGCGGTTGCTGTGGCGGCGCTCACCGGGAAGGCGCGCACCATCTTGTTCTTTTATTTTATCAAACAGCTTTTCTGCGTGATCCGCCCAGCCATCCGCGTCGCCAAAGAGCTTTGGGTCCATCGCCAGCATAAATTCGCCGCCTTGGGGCGGGCCGCCGTCGCCATTATCACGCACAGCCGCTTCGAAACTAAAACTCTCACCGATCAAGCCGCCCGCAAGGAGTTCAACCATCATCGCAATCGAGCTGCCTTTATAGCCGCCAAACGCCAGCAGCGCGCCTTTCAGCACCTCATCAGGATCAGTCGACGGATTACCATCGGCGTCAACGCCGACGCCTTCGGGGAGCGCATGCCCTTCCCGCGCCGCCAGCATAACTTCGCCGCGCGCCATGACTGAACTGGCTTGGTCAAATACCATAGACGGTCCGTTTTCACGCGGCCAACCAAAGCAAATTGGGTTCGTCCCATAGAGCGCTTTCGTGCCGCCCGCAGGGATAACCGCAGGCTTATAAGACGTACACGCAAAGGCCACGAGGCCCGCATCCGCGACGGGTTCAACCTCTGTCCAGAGCGCCGCAAAGTGATGAATACCGACCATTGGCATAGCCGCAATCCCGCACGTCTTCGCCGCTTCGATCAAATGTTCACGCCCCGTTTGGAGCGCATAGGGCGCAAGACCATTATGACCGTTCACCTGCACAACAGCAGGCGCAAGTTTCGTCACCGTCGGGCGAGCTTTGCCGTTGACCTTGCCAGATTTAAGCGTCGCCACATAACCCGGCAGGCGCATCAAACCATGTGAGTGACAGCCGTCGCCTTCCGCGCGCGTAATAATATCCGCCACAGCGCCCGCATTTTCCGCGTCGCATCCATGCGTCATCAAAACAGATTTCGCCATCTCGTGAATGGCATCCAAAGTAAAAGTCGTCGTATCAGACATAATGTCTCCTCTGCGTTCTAAAATTAGGTAATGGGATAGCGGCCTAGCACAGGGCCAAGCGCCTCTTTAAGCGGGTCGAGCCAAGGCTCAAAATTACGCCATTGCTCTAGGCCCGATTTAAATATCGGCTGACGAACTTGCTCAGAGCTCGCTGTGCGGACAGACCGTTTGGTTTTATGAAACTCAAGGCAAGCCTCTTCAAACGGCAAACCCAGATAGTCCAAAATACGGCGCACCTGCGTTTCTGTATCGGCCACCACGTCTTCATATTGAACGCGCAAAATTTGCCCCGGAAGCGCTTTATCCCAATGATCCATCAGGTCGACATAGTCACGGTAATACGTCCCAATTTCTTCGAGGCCGTAAGTGAACTCCTGCCCGCTCGCGAAGAGTTGCTTGAAACCACTAAAGCAACACGCCATGGGGTGACGCCGCGCATCAATGATTTTCGCATTGGGCAGAATGAGTTTTATAAGGCCGATATGACGGAAATTATTCGGCATTTTGTCAATGAAGAACGGCGCGCTTTCGCGGTGAACGCGCGTATCATCGATAAACGCCTTCCCCAAAACCGCTAAGTCTTCGGCGGGCATATCTTCAAGACAAGCCGGATATTTTGGCTCTTCATTTAGCTTACGCCGTCCGCCCAAGTTATACGCTGCCGCCGCAATATTAGGCAGTTCAAGCGTTCCTTCAATTTGCGAATGCGAGGCCAAAATTTGTTCCAAAAGCGTCGAGCCTGCGCGCGGCAATCCCACGATGAAAATCGGATCTGGCGCATCATGCCCCATATCCGATTTCGCTTTGAAGAGGTCTTTCGTGCAAATTTGTTTTTGCGCGTCAAAGCGCTGCGTCATGAGGCTCGGCGTATATTGCAGCTGCGACTGACGCAGGTCATTGCCTTGTTTATAATAGGTGAAAGCCTGCTCAAAATCTTTTGCGTCTTCGTAATGTTTACCTAGCGCAAAATTAAAATGAGCGCGGTCTTCAACGCTGACCTCTAGGGTATTTTGTTTTTGCGCCATATCTTTGACTTCTGCATCAGTGAAACGGTAAGTCTTTAGATTGGCGAGGCTCCAGTAAGCGTCCCCGAAATCAGGGCGAACTTTATAGGTCTGCCTATAGGCCGCAATCGCATCATCCGTGCGGCCAATGGTTTTAAGGGCGTGGCCATAAACAAGGTGAAGGTCGGAACGATTTTGAACCACATCCAAAGCGTCTTCGTAAATCTTTAGGGCAGGTTCATAATCCCCAACGGCGACAGATTGATTGGCGAAACCAATTTTATAGTCCAGGTTTTCAGGCTCTTTTTCTAGCAACACACTTGCCTGCTCTAAGGCCTGCGCGTATTTTTGGCGGCGATAAAGAACGTTCATATAATCAAAGCGTGCAAGGTTATTATCGGGTTCAAACTCTACGGCGCTTTCGAGGATAAATTCTGCGTCATCGAGCACATTCGTCTTCACGCCAAGATCAGCCAAGAGCCGCATACCTTCGACATGGGTCGGGTTGCGCTGCATGAAATGGCGACACAGGTTTTCCGCCTTGAGGAAACGGCTTTCGGCCATCATGTTGCGAACGCCTAAAAGCTCTGGCGGCAGAGCTGAGAGTTTTTGAAACGCGGCCAGAGCGGCTCTCGCCTCGTCTTCATCACCGCGTTTCCCAAGGAGTCCCGCGAGCGTTCGCAGACTGGCGACCAGAGAATTATTATGTGTTAGTGCTTTTCGGTAAGCGTCTATGGCGCTGTCATTATCACCGCGCGCGAAATATATATGGCCCTCTTCTTGATAGGCGCGGCCAAAATCAGGACGGATGGTTTTAACGCGCGCTAGCGTTTCAAGCGCTGCGCTGAAATCATTTTCAAGACGCTGACACACCGCCAAAGCATAGGCGATATCCGCATCATCAGGGAATTCGGAAACGAGTTTTAGCGCTGTTTTCTTAGCCGCCTCGTGCTGCCCTTGTTGCAAGAGGGACATAATCGTATCGGCGGAGTCTTGCGCTTTATTTTGGCTCTCTTTTTCAGTTTGAAACGTCATGGAAAAACTTTATCTCAAGAGCACGAAAAAACAAGGCGGGCCAAAGCCCGCCTTGCATCCCAAATATTGGGTATATTTTAGTCCATATCAAAGCGAACACGCAAACCAATTGTCCGTGGACGGTTCGTTGTTGTTCGCTGAATGAAGTCTTGGCGGTTAATATTCAGCTGAGCACGCTCATCTGTAATATTTGTCGCGAATAGCTCAGCTTTCCAGCCTGCATCTTCGTCGCCAATACCAATAGCCCCATCGACAATGAAGTAGCTACCTTGGTCGAGCTGCGGTTCTGCAACTGTATCAACAAGTGAGTTCTTTGACTTACCAGCGTATTTCGCGCCAAGCTGCCAGAAGGCTTGATTGTCACTGCCCATATCCCACTCATAACGCGCACGTGTACTGAACTGTACTTTTGGCGTTAGAGGCAATGGTGAACCCGCATCCGCTAGAAGGAAATCTAGCGCAGGATCAATACGCACAAGTTCTGTGTCATTAAATGAACCCGCTAAGAACAGAGTAAGATTATCTGTAGCCGCATATTGCATATCACCTTCAAAACCGAGAATTTCAGCGTCACCGCCGTTCACGATAAAGGTCAGGACAGATACGTTTTGCGAGTCAAACTGTGAGACTTGAATGTCTTTCCAGTCTGTTTTGTAAAACGCGCCGTTGAAACGCATACGGCCATCCATAAGGGTCGTTTTCCAACCCAGTTCCATGCTCTCAAAGGTATCTGAGTTAAACGCGAATGGAAGACAGAAGCCTGGGAAGCCATTACTGCGAGAGTTAATCGCAACAGCTTCGCCGCACTGTAGGCCATCGTTATTGGTGTTATTTGCACCCGCAACATAAAGACCTTCGCCTGCCTGTGAACCAACAGCCGTAGCCGCTGCGCGGTTTACACCTGGTGGACGGTAGCCGTCTGACCAAGACGCGTAGAACAACATGTCGTCATTCGGTGTCCATGTACCTGTGAACTTAAGCAAGATATCATCACGCTTAAGCGGCGTAAGGTCGTTGTAAACATTATCGTAGCTACGACCACCGGTAACATTTGGACGAATATCATTTGTCGGATCTGCATCATCGATGAAGAGAGGACGGTTACCATAACGCCATGCACCTACGCCCGTGAAATCATATTCAAGATCATAGTAACGTGCGCCAGCGGCAAGGTTAAACTGCTCTGTGATATCCCATTTGACTTCCCCATAGAGAGCCATTTGCTTCTCAGTTCTGTCATTATCATTACGGAACTGTGTCGCAGGATTAATTTCAGCTGTGTTGAGTGTATCAAGCGGGAAATCGCTGCGTGTTGATACATCAATAGGCGCAAAACCAAGGTCAATTGGCGCTTGATAGTTAAAGCGTCCAATGTGCTCAATTTTGAACTTTTCATAATATGCACCGACTGTGAAATTCACAGGACCATCAAAATCAGAAACAAGGCGTAACTCTTGTGTGAAACGCTTATTCTTATTTGTGATGTGCGCACTATTAGATGGGTCACCACATTCAATTACGCCAGGATTGCCGCCCATAGTTGGGTCAAGACCATAAGTCGTAGAGGCAGCGCTCCCGACGCCGTTATAGAATGAACCGACGAGGTATTCACACTGATATCCCGGGATAAATCCACCGATATTTGTGTAGCCTGTGTAATCGATTTTCGCTTCAACATCGCGGTCAAGATATGCGCCTGTATAGACCATATCGAGCTGGCCAAGACGGCCATTCACAGTCCAAGCTGTTTGGCTGAACTCATCATGATTAGAATCTTCTTGGAAACGCGATACGTTTAAATCACCTTTCGTTGGATCAAAATCCCAAACGCCTGATGTATCAAGTGTTTGGCGTGAGTGCTGTAGAAGAACATCCCAATCATCATTCACGACATATTTCGCGCCAACACGCATACCTGTATAGGTCGCGTCATTGAAATTATCTTCAACTAAAGCGGCGTTATTGGCCGTCGCAAAGGCTACAGGAATATTAACGCCCGCAGGGTTCGTTACGGTTGTTCCGTTTACAAATGTTGTTCCATTTGGATAGAAAACACTGCTTCCTGGGAATGCAGGGTTAACCGCGTTGTTCGCTTGGAATGTGCCTGCAACGTTGTCGATGTAACCGCCTTTTTTATCGGTGTAGAACACGCCGCGAAGCGCGAATTTGTCTTCGATAACGGGCACGTTAACAACAGCCTCAAGAGCTGTGCTGTCTTCGCCGCCTTTAGTGAAAGAGTAGCTTGCCGACGCACTTGCAGAAAATTCGTTTAGAACAGGCTTATTCGTGATTAAGCGAACCGTACCCGCCATAGAGCTAGCACCGTAAAGCGTACCCTGCGGCCCAGGCAGAACCTCGATACGTTCCATATCCGCAATATAGACGTCCATGTTACGGCCGCCCTGCGTCACAGGTTGCTCGTCAAGGTAAAGCGCTACGTTTGGCGCAGACCCTTGTGATTCCGCCACGGTGATATTAATCGCGTCAATCGCGGCACCGCGAATGTAAATTTCATTTTGTCCCGGACCACGGCCGCCTGCATTTACGCTTGGCAGATATTTTACATAATCTTCGAAACTATCAATATTTTGCTCTTCGAGACGTTTGGCATCAAACGCCTGTACGGCAAGCGATACATCTTGAAGGCTAGACGCCCGTTTTGTGGCTGTGACGATAACTTCGTCCTCGAGCACTTGTGCCTGTGCTGGCGCCACGAAAGCCGCCATTGTAATGGCCGCGGCGGCTGAGTATGCCATGAGATATTTTTTTTGCATAAATATGTCCCCTGTGAATATTTACTAACAACAGGAGAAATCTTGCGCACTCCCGCTTTCCGGATGCGACAACTAAGGCACATAGGGCATGTGTTTGTCAAGAATGACAAAATGCCCCTAAGCTATTAGTTTAATTAAACTTTAACCCTATATCATCCATGCATCACATATTTTAATATTGCGCAATCACGCAGTATTATTACAATCGTGACATTTAAGCCACATATTCAGCGGCTTAACCTTATAATCTCTTTCGGAGACCATCCCGGATGAGCGCTTTAATGAGCGCGATTCCCATCAATGCCATCACTATCGAAAACGGCAAAGCGCCAATAATCATAGCCGTGCTAATGGCATCAAGCCCCCCAGCCAGCAGTAAAACGCCAATAACCGCCGTCAGAGCCACGCCCCAAAAAATGATATGCACAGAGGCTTTTGGCCCCGCATTACCCGCTGCGGCAATGGTGTTAATCACCAAAACAGCCGAGTCCGCCGATGTCACCAAATAGGTCAGCAGCAAGACCACAATCACGCCAGATAAAAGCTTAGCATATACAGGGTCGAGCATAACGTTGACCGTTTCAAAAAGCTGCGCGGACAAATCCGCATTCACGATACGGCCCGCTGCCTTGCCGCTAAGCTCTAGATCAATGGCCGTTCCGCCAGCTGCGGTGAACCAGACAAAGCACATAAGCGACGGAATGATCATCGTGCCAAACACATATTCCCGAAGCGAACGCCCCTTAGAGATACGCGCGAAGAACAGGCCTACAAAAGGCGCAAAAGCAATCCACCATGCCCAATAAAAAATGGTCCAGCTCCCTTGCCATCCAGCAAGCGCTTTGCCCATTTCTGTTCCGTCATTCGTAAAGACTTGCGTCGCCATAGCCGGAAGCGCGATCAGGTAATCCCATATCCCCACAAAGAACGCTTGTGCAGCGAATGTCGTCGCGCCGAAAATCACAAAGAAAGCAATGATGAAAAAAGACAATCCCATATTCAAATTAGAGAGCCACTTAATCCCGCGTCCAACGCCGGATAAGGCCGACAATGTCGACGCCGCCATAATCACGACCAAACACATCAACATGGCCACCGTTGTTGGGCCGCCTTCGTCTTTCATGATCCAATCTGCGCCTGTTATATTATGCAGGCCAGACGCAAATTGTGACACGCCATAACCAACTGCGATAGCCACGCCGACGGTGGTTGCAATCACGGCAATAATATCCACGGCATGACCAAGAATACCTGACATGTGCCGTCCGAAAAGCGGGACAAGCGCCGAACGAATAGTCAGCGGCAATCCGCGAGAATAGGCAAAAAAACCAAGCGCCAAACCAATAAGCGCATAGCACCCCCAAGCCGATAACCCCCAATGTAGGAACGTCCATTTATAGGCCGAGCGCACGGCTTCGGTTGTGCTACCCTCGACAGTGCCGCGAATAATGTCCGGATTATTACCAAACTGGGAAATAGGTTCTCCTACGGCATAGGTCATCATGCCAATGCCAATGCCTGCGCCAAACAACATAGAGAACCAAGAAAAGCGCGAAAACTCTGGCTTATCGTCTTCTTTGCCCAAACGCAGTTTTCCCGTTGACGGCCAAAGCGCGAGCGCGAAACACACAACAATAAAAAGGGCCATCACGCCCATATACCATGCGCCGAAATTGGCATTCACAAACCCATTAATGTTTTTAAGAAATTTACCGGCTTGTTCTGGAAAGACCGCCGCCCAAAGAATAAGAAGCCCTATGAGCAGTTTCGAGCCCAGCGCGACAACGCGGTTAAATCCATCATAAAATCCGCTATCGGCGGTTTTGATAGGGAGTTCAGTAATAGCAGGTTTCATCTTAGCCTTCTTTGCCGCCGCAAAGCAGGCATGTTTATAATATCAATTTTCCAATACCGACGCCGCCCGAGAGCGATGACTTACGGTAAGTCTTCACAGCGCAAATACCAGCGCCAATTTATTTTATGCCCGTTTGCTCTATAATAAGCGCACGTAAAATTTACGTCTTCTTATCATCAATAATATTCATACTGGCAACTGCGCCTTGCCCCAAAGGGATAGAAGCAAAGGGGCCGCCTTGGCACATATGCTCCACATCTTGCGGATCAAGCGGCGGCGTTTCGGCGAATATGTCTTCCGCAAATTGCTCGGCATTATCCTTTGGACGGTACCCCAAGAAACTCGCCTTATGATTATCGACGGGCGCTCGGTCATTATTGGATACGCCGTAAACAATAGAGAAGCCAGTGATTGGCGTATCCACTGCGCGCTCAACCAAATGAATGAGGTCATCATAGGAAAGCCACGAACCAACAGCGCGCGCATTGGTAACCTGCGCGCAAGACAGGATACGCAGATGCACGGATTCCAACCCGCGCTTCTCCCAATACATGCGCCCCAAGTCTTCAGTGAAACATTTCGCAAGGCCATAAAATGTATCCGGACGATGCGGAACATCTGTACCGATGAATTCCGTCTTCGGATACATACCCACAGCGTGAATAGAACTTGCGTAAACTACGCGGCGCACGCCATGCTGATAGGCCGCCTCCCAGACATTATAAGAGCCAACAAAATTCGGCCCCAGTAGCTTTTCAAACGGGCCTTCATCCACAAAGGCCCCGAAATGCACGACCATATCCGCGCCTTCGATGACGGCATGCATGGCATCGTAATCCGCTAGGTCGGCCTGCATATAGCTCTCGCCCGCATAAAGCACACCGATGTCCTCGGCGATATCCGTCGAGACCAACTCATCCGCCATTTTGCTTAGCGGCTCACGTAAATAAGACCCAAGACGACCTGCGGCCCCTGTCAGAACAATTTTCTTCATTTTAGTTTTCTCCGCAAAACAGGCTGCGTTTTAAATAACGGCTTTTTCTATAAAGGGTTCATTACGCACAATACGGGAATAATTAAATGGCGATAGATCAAGCGCGCGATATTCACCGTAAACTATCAACTCGGCAATGCCGCGCCCCATAGCAGGAGATTGCTGAAACCCATGTCCTGAAAACCCATTTACAAAAATAAAGTTCTCGACCTTATCATGTGGGCCCAAAACGGCGTTTTGGTCAAACACATTAAATGCGTAATGACCCGCCCAGCTATTCTTGAGCTTGATCGCCTCAAACTGCGGAATGCGGTGCGCCAAAACCGGCCAGACTTTCTCTTCCCATATCGAATGATCTTGAACAAAGTCACCATAGTCCACGGCCGGGTCATCATCTGGCGGACAGCCCGCCAAATAATATGTGCCGTCCGTGCGCACATGAATGCCGCTAGGGTCAATCGTTAGCGGCAAGTCGCGATCTAAAGGCTGCGCCGCGTCAAAGATGAAGGTATACCTTTTGCGCGGCTCAATCGGCACATCAATACCCGCCATAGCCGCCGTCCGCGCCGCGCGCGGGCCAGACGCATTTACAATCTTGCCGCAAGACACTGTCTCGCCAGAAGCCAAAACGACTTTTTCAACTCGCGTTCCTGCTTCGTTGCAAATCATATCAACGGCTTCATTGGCGATATATTCAACGCCGTGTTCGCGCGCGGAACGCTTCCACCAATCAAACACCGTATTGCCGTCAAAATAGCCTTCATTAATCAAGTTATGATTCCCGCCAATAATGTCATCGACATTATAAAACGGGTAGTCACGTTTGATCTCTTCTGCGGTCATGAATTTTGTTCCTGCGCCGCACGCGGCCTGCACAACTTGGCTCTCACGTAATGTATTGGCAAAGGGCTCAGTGCCGGCCAGATACATATAACCATAGCTTTGAATAGGGATATCCGGAACGCGCTCATCCCCGCCGAAATAGCTTTTGAAATTCGTTACGAAATCCGCTGCAAATTGCGAAATGGCGACGTTAATTTCTCGCGAAAACTGCTGCCGCATACAGCTATTCGTATGTGCCGTGGAGCTAAACTCATACGTCGGATCTTTTTCAACAACTAAGATCGTTCCGTCAAAATTCAAATGCGCCGACAAAAACCAAGCCACAGACGACCCAAACATAGCCCCGCCCACAATGACAACGTCATAATGTGTTTTTGATGGCGTCTGAAAAAGAAAACTCATTAAAACCGTCCGGCGCGAAACTTTACAGCCTCACATAACACTCAACACGGGTATATTTTCAATCATTAAGTTCGCTAATGATGCCGTTAAGGCGCCTTACTTACTAACCCGCGCGAAGAAATCCGCGTTAATTTGAAACGCTTCCTCTGCGCCTAGGCCTATGCGTGTGTCTATGCCAGCTTCCTGTAACAGCGCCGCGCCGCGCCAGTGGACGCGGGGGTCGGGGTCTATGACGGAGATAAAGCAGCGCGCGATGCCTGCCTCGATGAGGGCATTGGCGCAGGGCGCGGTTTGGCCGTAATGTGAGCACGGCTCTAGCGTCACATAAACATCAGCGCCTTTGGCCGCGCGGCCCGCGACTTGAAGGGCATTGGCTTCGCCGTGCGGGCGGCCACCATCAGAAGTGACGCCTTCGCCGACGATCTTGCCATCTTTGACGATCACGCACCCCACGGCGGGGTTTGTGCCTGTACGGCCCTTTTGCCCGCGCGCGAGATCAAGCGCGCGCTGCATATAGGCCGCGTGGTCCACTAGGCGGGTTTCGCGTTTGGAATGGGCGGGAGGTCTTTGGCGCGTTTGGCGTCCAGATATTTCGCCGATTTCACATGGGTCGTGCCGTCTTCCAGTTCGAGCAAAAGCGGATTACCCGTCGGGAATTCAAAGCCTGGGATATCGGCGTCCGCGACCTCAAAGAAGCGTTTCATCAACGCCCGCAGAGAATTTCCATGGGCCGAAATGATGAGGTTATTATTCGCGCGCAGAAACGGCCGGATTTGACTCTCGAAATAGGGCAGCACACGTTCACAGGTCAGCTTAAGGCTCTCGCCCGTTGGCAATGTCGTCGGGTCGAGCATGGCGTATTTTTCGTCCTTGCTCGGGTGGAACTCGCTGTCCATATCGATCTGCGGCGGCGGTACGTCAAAGCTACGTCGCCAAATACGCACTTGCTCGTCGCCATGTTTATCGCGCGTCTCTTGCTTGTTTAGCCCCGTGAGGCCGCCGTAATGACGCTCGTTCAGGTGCCAGTTTTTCGTCACGGGAATGTGGAATTGTTCAACGCCTTCGAGGGTCAGCCAAAGCGTGCGGATCGCGCGGCGCTGATAGCTGGTGAAAGCGGCGTCAAATTCAATGCCTTCTTTGGCAAGGAGCTTGCCTGCCTTTTTGGCTTCCTTCACGCCCGCCGCCGTCAGGTCAACATCGACCCAACCCGTAAAGCGGTTTTCAAGGTTCCATTGAGATTGCCCGTGGCGGACAAGAACGAGGTGCGTCATAGCGATAAGCTCCGATTATTTTTCGTGCACAGTTTAGTGTGCGTCATTCCAATTCATTGCGGCGTTGGCGTCAACCACCAATGGCACAGAGATATTAACGGCAGGCAAAGCTGCGCGCTCCATTGTGGTTTTGGCGACAGCAATCAAATCATCAGCAGAGCCTTCGGGGACCTCGAAGACCAATTCATCGTGAACCTGCAGGAGCATTCGCGCGCCTTCGATGGGCGCAATCGCTTCAGGCATTCGGATCATGGCGCGGCGCATGATATCAGCCGCCGCCCCTTGGATGGGCGCGTTGATCGCTTGGCGCTCCGCAAAGCCGCGCACGGCTTGATTGCGGTCATTGATGCCTTTGATGTGGCACTTGCGTCCGAACAATGTGGTGACGAAACCATGCTCTCGCGCTTCGGCTTTGGCGGCGTCCATATAGGCTTTGATGCCTGGGAATTTGGCGAAATAACTTTTGATATATTCGCTGGCTTCGGTGCGCGAAATGCCGAGATTATTCGCGAGGCCAAAGGCGCTAATGCCGTAGATAATCCCGAAGTTAATCGCTTTGGCGCGGCGGCGCGTTGAGGCGTCCATATCAGCAATCGGCACGCCGAACATTTCGGACGCCGTGAGGGCGTGAATATCTACGCCGTCCGCAAAGGCCTGCTTCATGCTAGGAAGGTCCGCGACATGGGCGAGCAAGCGCAGTTCGATTTGTGAGTAATCTGCGGCCACAAGAATATGTCCGTTTTCCGCCACAAAGGCATCGCGGATTTTACGCCCGTCTTCGGTACGGATCGGAATATTTTGTAGGTTAGGATCAGAAGACGACAAGCGCCCTGTCGTGGTCGCGGCCAGTGAGAATGAGGTATGCACGCGGCCAGTGTCGGGGTTAATTTGCGCGACGAGCGCGTCCGTATAGGTCGATTTCAGCTTCGCGTAATGCCGCCAATCGAGGATGACTTGCGGGAGTTTTTCGCCTTTGGCCGCCAGATCATCGAGCACACCTGCGCCTGTCTGCCACGCGCCAGTCTTGGTTTTCTTTCCGCCTTCGAGGCCCATTTTGCCGAACAGAATTTCGCCGAGCTGTTTGGGGGAGCCGAGGTTAAACGGTTCGCCTGAGAGCTCATGCGCTTCGGCCTCTAGGCCTGCCATTTTCTGCGCGAAATCCCCAGAGAGGCGCGCAAGAACGCTGCGGTCAACTTTGATGCCATTGTTTTCCATATGCGCGGCCACAGTTGGGAGCGGGCGATCTGCGGTTTCGTAAATCGTTGAAACACCTGTGCGTCCAAGGCGGGGTTTAAAGAACCTCCACAAACGCAGCGTGACGTCGGCGTCTTCGGCGGCATAGGGGGTGGCTTCTTCGAGGCTGATTTGATCGAAGGTCTTTTGGCTTTTACCGCTGCCTGCGATGTCTTTAAAACTGATCGGTTTATAGCCGAAGAATTTCTCGCAAAGGAAATCCATGCCGTGCGAATGCAGTCCCGTATGCAGACCGTAGCTCATCAACATTGTGTCATCATAAGGCGCGGGGAAAATGTCATGACGTTCCAATACGCCGAGATCATATTTGAAATTCTGCCCGACTTTTAGGATCGCGGGATCGTGCAGGATTGGCGTAAGCGCAGCGAGGGCTTTGTCCATAGGGATTTGCTTTGGCGCGCTACCGCCGAACATATCACCTTCGTCATCGCCCTTGTGCGCGAGCGGGATATAGCAAGCTTCGTTATCGGCCACGGCCAGACACACGCCGACCAAATTCGCGGCGCGACTGTCGAGACCGTCGGTTTCCAAATCCACAGCAATGACGCGGGCTTCGCGGGCGCGGGCCACCCAATGCTCAAGGCGCTCCATCGTCTGCACGCATTCATATTTTTCTTTATCGAAAGCCGTATTCGTCGGCAGCTCTACGCGCGCGGGCCGGTCTTCGGTTTTGGCCTTATGCGCGGCGCTATCGTCTTTCCGCAGTCCGCTGTCGGCGCCCTCTCCTAGTGCGGCGCGCACGCGGGCGGTCAGCGTACGGAAGGTCATTTCTTCGAGGAAATCAAAGAGCTTTTCTTGGTCAGGGTCACTCACCGCCATGTCTTCGAGTTCGACCTCGACATCAATATCAACTTTCAACGTAACAAGCTCACGCGAGACACGGGCGTTATCGGCAAAGGTCAGCAGTTTCTCGCGGCGGCCCTTTTGCGGGATTTCATCCGCGCGCTCCAAGAGCGTATCGAGATCACCATATTGATTAATCAGTAGCGCCGCCGTCTTCACGCCAATGCCAGGCACGCCAGGGACATTATCAACGCTGTCGCCAGCCAAGGATTGAATGTCGATCACCTTATCAGGCGCGACTCCGAACTTTTCAAACACTTGGTCTTTGCCGATAACTTTATTTTTCATCGTATCGAGCATGCCGACCTTATCGGAGACGAGCTGCATCAGGTCTTTGTCAGAGCTGATGATCGTAACGCGCGCGCCTTTGGCTTCGGCTTGGCGGGCGTATGTCGCGATCAGGTCATCTGCCTCAAAACCGACCATCTCAATCGAAGCCGCGCCAAAGGCCCGCGTCGCGTCGCGCGTGAGCGGGAATTGCGGGATCAGGTCTTCGGGCGTTTCCGAGCGGTTGGCTTTATATTCGGGGTAAATATCATTGCGAAATGTCTTGCCCGAGGCATCAAAAATCACGGCAAAGTGCGTCGGGCGGGCTTCGTCTGTTTGATCGCGCAGGAGCTTGAACAGCATATTGGAAAACCCATGCACGGCGCCAATCGGCAGGCCGTCTGATTTACGCGTCAGAGGCGGCAGGGCATGATAGGCACGGAAAATATATCCCGACCCGTCCACCAAAACGACATGGGAGTTTTCACCAACTTCTTTATTGGAATCAGACATAAAGGCTCCTTGGGCCGCTGTTGTGCGGGGCAGCGATAAAGTTTTCAAGTGGACAGAGTCAACTTGTCAAAATTTTGCCTATTTTTGCGCATAATTTCGCTGTAAGGAAAGCACAATTAGGGCGCTAGGGGACATTCATGTACCAGACGGTTGATGAACCGGAAGAGATACGGGTACCCGATCAAGGGGATGATATCTTAAAACGGATATGGCGTAGCTTTGGCCTACTCGCGCTTATCCTTATCGCCATCACAGCGGTTATCGCCGTTATGCAATCTCGCCAAGCCCCTGCGGCTGGATTTATCACAGAAACCGAGCGCGGAACTTACCGCAAAGCTTTGGGCGAAACCAATCCCGCCCTTCGCCGCGCGCGCCTGCATGATTACATCGCTAGCTACCCTAAAAGTAATTTACGCTTCGCCGCCGCCGCGCAGCTTGATGTACTCAATACTTATGAAACACAAAGCTGGGCAGGTTTAACCGAAGACATTTACGATGAAACATTATCTCGGGCGGATAAGCTCTCCGCCATAGAGACCTATGAAACGCTTTGGGGAAGCGCCTATGTCGGCGGCAGGGAGACAGAGCTTGGCGCGATCAAAACCTATCTCGGCCCTAATACATCTAGCAATCCGGACCGAGCGCTGGAAGAAACAGATAGCCCAATACCCGACGACATTGATGACACAGAAATGGCCGGCGGCCCTGTGGTAAAGGATAACGAAGGCGATGCATCCGGCGACGATACAGAAACGGCTGACGAAACGAATACAAGCAGCGCTGGGAAACGCCCTAAGGTCGTGCGGAATGTCTCGCCGAGATATCCAAAACGGGCCTTACGGCGCAATATTGAAGCCGTTGTCGACCTCAACCTTACGCTTGATGCAAAGGGTAGAGTTGAAGCGGCTGAACTTGTTTCTGTTGACGCAGAGAAATATGCAAAAGACTTCGTGAAAGCCGCAAAATTTGCGGCCCTGCGAACGCGCTATGAACCACACATGGTGGACGGCGAAGCCGTCCCGCTAGAGGGCATTACAAAGCGTTACACGTTTAAGATTGATGATGATTAGGCTTAATGCCCGCCGCCGATAATAGCGCCTGGGTCTAGGCGAAAAATCTGTCCGCAATACTTACATGTCACTTGATTATCTGTGCCCATATCCAGCCATGTTTTCGGATGCCCCAGCGCGCCGCCTCCGCCATCACAGGCGACACGTTTTTTAGACGTTAGAATAGCATCTGTTTCATTTGGCTTTGCGTTTGACATTAGGTTCTCTCATCTTAGAAGAAACGTGGATAGCAATATGATTGACCTTTAAGCGAGTGGTGCAAATAGGTCAATCTGCGAAAGTCACAGGATCACGCATGTCGCAATCACAACACAGTCTCTCGCCTGCCATTGAAATCACAGGGCTGACCAAGACTTATAAAAAGACGCGTAAGGCCGAAGCCAAGACCGCGCTTAAAGGTGTTGATCTGACTATTCCGCGTGGGTCGATATTTGGTCTGCTCGGGCCGAACGGCGCAGGTAAGTCGACGATGATTAATATCCTCGCGGGGCTTGTGATTAAATCAGACGGCGAGGCGAAAATCTGCGGCCATGATATTGATACGGATACGCGCAATGCGCGCGCCTCCATCGGGGTCGTGCCGCAAGAGATTGCGATGGACGTTTATTTCACGCCCTATCAAGCGCTAGAGCTACAGGCGGGATATTACGGCGTGCCTAAATCCGAACGGCGTAGTGATGAAATCCTCGCGGCGCTGGGCCTGTCTGATAAACGCGACGCCTATGTGCGGCAGCTCTCAGGCGGGATGAAACGACGGCTGTTGATCGGCAAAGCGCTCGTGCATAATCCGCCTGTCTTGATTTTGGACGAACCGACGGCAGGCGTAGATATTGAGCTACGCCGACAGCTCTGGGAGTATGTGCAAGAGCTTCACGCGCGCGGCACGACGATTATCTTGACCACACATTACTTAGAGGAAGCCGAAGCGCTCTGTGATCGCATCGCCATTATTCACCAAGGCGAAATCGTGGCCAATGAGCCGAAAGACACCCTCCTCTCGCGGCTCGATCAACGCACGCTGGTTATCACGCCAGAGGCGGCGCTGACTACTGTGCCAGATGCCCTCTCTACGCTCGACGCCACGATTCGCAAAAGCGGCGCACTGGCGATTAACTACCGCAGCGGCAGCGATTCGATTAGTAGCCTTTTGGAACGCGTCGGCGGGGCGGGCGTTTCTATCGCGGATCTGCGCACAGAAGAACCCGACCTAGAGGACGTCTTCCTCGCGCTGACTTACAATTCTGGCGCATAAGCACATTGATTTAAAAACAATAGACAGACCACGTATAAGCGTTTAATTCGCACTCAATTACATAGGCACAGGTAAGATCATGACTAAAGGTTTAGTGACTGTTTTTGGCGGCGCAGGATTTGTGGGCCGCTACGCTGTTCGGGCGCTGCTCAAGGATGGCTGGCGCGTTCGCGTCGCTATGCGCCGTCCGCACACAGGCCAAGACCTACGCGTGATGGGCAATGTCGGGCAAGTACAGCTTGTGCAAGCCAATGTTCGCTTCCCGCTTTCTGTGGAGCGCGCGATTGAAGGCTCTGATGCCGTGGTCAATCTCGTGGCGGTGCTATTCGAAGAAGGCAAACAATCTTTCGATGCGCTTCATGTGAACGGCGCGAGCATTGTCGCCGAAGCTGCGGCCAAAGCCGGCATTACGAATTTTGTGCAAATCTCCGCTATTGGCGCAGACGAAAACGCCGAGAGCGAATATTCACGCACCAAAGCGGCGGGCGAAGCGGCGGTGAAAGCTCTGATCCCAAGTGCCGACATCCTCCGTCCGTCCATCATTTTTGGCGAAGAAGACAGTTTCTTTAACCGCTTTGCGCAAATGGCGCAGATGATGCCAGCTCTGCCGCTTGTGGGTGGGGATACGAAATTCCAGCCCGTCTATGTTGGTGACGTCGCAGCGGCGATTACCAAAACACTGGGCGGCGGCACATCAGGCGAGACCTATGAACTTGGCGGGCCACGTCAATATTCCTTCAAAGAGTTGATGGAGTTCCTCTTGGAAACAATCGACCGTAAACGCATCCTTGCGCCTGTACCGTGGGCTGCGGCAAATATGCTCGGCGCGGTTGGGGATATGACGGGTGCCTTACCGCTCATCAAGCCTTTCCTAACACGTGATCAAGTCAAAAGCTTGAAAGTTGATAGCGTCGTGAGCGATACGGCCAAAGGGTTTGACGCGCTCGGTATCACGACAGAAACCATCGAAGCCGTCGTGCCAACTTACCTTGCGAAATATCGCAAATATGGGCAGTTCCACGAAAAGGTTACTAGCACTTAAGGCCGAAAAACGATATAATCCTCTAAAATATCACGGGGATTATTATGCGTATAACCACTTTACTGACAACGGCCACATTTGCACTCTTAACTGGGTGCGCAACGGTGGACACACATGGCCAACCGACGTTAAATACAACATCAGCTGCTAATTTAGAAAAATTAACAACAATTTTGGATGCAAAAGATCCAAAAGTCAAAGCACGTTATAATGCGCGCCACCCAGCAGAAACGCTCGCTTTTTTTGAAATCGAACCGGGCATGACTGTCGTCGAGGCACTCCCAGGGGGTGGCTGGTACACAAAAATCCTCTCCCCCTATATTGGCAATAAAGGCACAGTTATTGGTGTAGATTACGCTCTTGACATGTGGCCTGAATTTGGGGGTTTTGCCGATGAAGCCTTTATTGAAAAAAAGAAAACATGGCCAACAGATTGGGTGGAAGGCACCAAACAATGGAACACCCAAGCAGGGGCCAACATCCAAGCTTTCACATTTGGCAATCGCAATACCGATATGGATGGCAAAGTTGACTCTGTTCTATTCATTCGAGCACTTCATAATTTAGCACGTTTTGAAGATAAAGGCGGTTTTTTAACAGGAGCGATAGCGGATACATTTGCAATGTTAAAACCTGGCGGAACGGTGGGTATTGTACAACACACAGCACCAGAAAATAATGATGATGCGTGGGCAAATGGGTCCAATGGTTATTTGAAACAATCCGCTGTTATCACAGCCTTTCAAACAGCAGGATTTGAACTAAAAGCAAAAAGCGATATCAACGCTAATCCAAAAGACCAACCGACTACAGATGACATGGTTTGGCGCCTGCCACCGACTCTGGGCACGTCTGCAGACAACCCAGAGCTAAAAGCCAAGATGGAAGCGATTGGCGAGAGCAACCGCATGACATTGCTCTTTCAAAAACCAATGTAGCAGACACTCACAACGCCGCGCTTGTCAGAATAAACGTGACTCGCGCGGCTATTCCTATGGCGCCTAAAGGTTTAATCCTACAATGCCTTGCACAAACACTGCATGAGCCGCTCGCGGAGCATGGGTTTAAATTTCTGAAATCCATTTATAAGCGGAACCTTAACGGCTTCACGCAGACTATTCAGTTTCAATTAAACCGTCATAATATGGGCCATGAGATCGTCGATTTTTGGATATCCAATGTCACAACGACCTCCAAACTCTATCAAAAATGGAAACTCGAAACTTTTGGCGCAGACGCATTTGATGGCGGCGTCACGGATTATGTTTTCGGCAAAGCCAGCTGGAACCTGCCAGCATGGGACGGCGATCACCATTTTGATATTGGGGGAACTGCAAACAAAACACAGGTTTTAGATCGCCTTAAACAAAATGTGACGGACGCCGTCATTCTCTTTTTAGACAGCAGCTCAACATGGCAAGGTCTGGCAGAATGCATTGACGGGTTCGGCGAGTTCTTGCCCTCTTCGGTTATTGTCGATACCTATTATTTGGCCGGCCAAAAAGATAAAGCCTTGCAAGCCCTTTTGGATCACCAAGCCTATTTTATAGACTTTAAAGAACATGTTAATCGCGATGAAGCGCTGACCCTTTTGGCGAAGAAGGAAGCCGTTTTATTTAAATAAAACCAACCGAAACCTAACGCGGGAACTCACGCAAATTTAGCCTCATCCAATCACGTTTTGGAAGACCATAAACTTGGTCAAAAATTTCAAGCTGCAACCCCACAGGACGCGGCGACCCACTATTCCACAAAAGCCCTACGCCCGTATCCAGTTCTGGGTCGAATAAAAGCGCTGCGCGATAGCCTTGAACAGCCCCTCTATGTCCGACAACATCACGGCCCGAAAAATTATAAATACGCCAACCATACCCATAACGTGCCTTGCGCAAGGCATGAAAATTACGGCGCATTTTTAGGCTCTCTCTCGGTGTTTCAACGCGAGCTTTGTGAAGCGTCTCTAACAGAGCGAGAGGCAGAACATCTTCATTTTGTCCCATCTGCGCGAGCATCCAATGCCCCATATCTTCGATCGACGAATTCACGCCCGCCGCCGCAGGTACGCGGTAATAAGTCGGCTTTACTCGCTCAACGATTTCGCCCTTGCGGCTATGCGGTTTAGCCCATGATTTCGACCGAACCAAACCTTCTAATGTCAGAGACGCCGTCTGCATTTTAAGCGGCCTGAATATACGCTGCGCGACAACTGCCTTATACGGCAGCCCTGTAACAATTTCCGCCATTTCCGACACGACATCAAAGAGAACATTTTGATAACGGTGGCACTCACCCGGATCACAAATAGGCGATAAATTTGTCAGGCTCGCGCGTATGGGCCGCGCAAGCTTTCCAGCTTCAATTTTTTTGTCATAACTATTGCGCGCAAAACCCGTCTGATGGCTTAATATGTTTTCCAAACTCACATCTTTAAACACACCTCGTTTGGCAAGAGATTCGGCATGTGCATTTACAGGGGATGTCAGGTTAAAATGCCCCTCCTCCGCTAGAAGCAATGTTGTAGCGCTCGCGATTCCCTTGGAAATAGACGCCCACCGGAAAACCGTCTCATGTGTAACCAGATCACCACTTCCGGATAAAGTTTCGCCATAACCTTTCAGAAGCGTCACTTCACCGTTTTCAATAATAACAGCCCCAAGGCCAACCATATCTTCGCCGCGCATAAGATCGTGAATACGGGCGTCAATTTCGGCAAGGTCAACACGGTTCGACTTAGCGCTATCAGCCATAGCGGGCGCGTTAATTATAAAGACGCATAAGAATATAATGAGGGCAGACTTAACCGTTCTCATTTCATCCAGAAATCTCAATAAAAAATGTGCGCGCAAACGCTCCATGTTTTACTCCAAAAGACCCTTTGTCCTTAGAGCAGAACCCATAGGAGCAAACCTAATCCCGCGACAACTCGGTACACCATGAAGGGGAACATGCCGATACGGGCAACCCATTTCATAAATAGTGCAATTGCCGCAAAGGCTGTCACAAAGGAAAGCGCTGCAACAATCAAGCCATCGGTCAAGTTGACGCCCGCCGTTTCACCGCCCGCGAGTTTTATCATGGCAAATAGACCGCCGACGGCGATGATCGGGATGCTCATAAGCATTGAAAAACGGGCCGCTTCGGCGCGAGTTAACCCCATCGCGAGGGCCGCCGTCATCGTAATGCCCGAACGCGATGTGCCGGGGATGAGCGCCAACGCTTGGGCGAGGCCCATATAAATAGCTTCTTTCCACGTCAACGTTTCAATATCACGCGTGCGCCCGCCTTTGATATCCGCGATCCACAGCACGATGCCGAAAAAGATAAAGGTACAGGCGATCAAGAGCGGCGAGCGTATCACCTCATCCAACCCACTGAAATGCAGCGCAGCCCCCAACACCAGTGCAGGCGGCGTTGCGAGAATGAGGTTAAGCGCGAGGAGTGAACCTTTATTCATTTTACGGCGGATCAAATCGAAAAAGCCGACAATGGCTTCCATCACGTCTCGCCAGAAATAAGCGATCACCGCAAACAGCGTTCCGAAATGCGCCATCACGTCAATCAACGGCCCTTGATCTTCCCACCCAAAAAGCTGCGACGGCAGAATAAGGTGCGCAGAACTAGAGACGGGTAAAAACTCGGTCAGGCCCTGAATAATAGCGAGAAGAATTAGGTGGAATAATGTCATGCGCCTGCTTTACGCCCTAAGCGTTACTGAGGCGTTAGTTTTTCGCGCTGAGCACGATCCCTTCTGTGTGCCGTGCCAGTGAAAGATGCAAATAAATTCATTTATAATTTTTACGAATATTAGAAAGAACGCCGACTTTAATTTTTATATATATAACAACAACTTAAGCTCATGTTATTTACAATTTATAACTTTGAATGACAAATTGTCGCATCTTGAACTTACTATTTCCTTCCTTTAAGAGCGCCACTTAATGGGTAAACCCGACCGGACGCATAAATGTCCGATACAATAGTGAGGCGCATATGGCAGGACGGATGTTACAATTTGTCGAAACAAAGCGGGACATGCCGGAAAAACGCGACGCTGGCATACGGCGCGATGATTTTTTGGAGATTTACGGCGACTATATTGAAGTCAAAGCCGAAGAGCAGGCCTCGCGTTGCTCGCAATGCGGTGTGCCGTTTTGCCAAAACCACTGCCCGCTTGAGAATAATATCCCCGACTGGCTGAAACTCACAGCTGAAGGCCGCGTCGAAGAGGCCTATCAAATTTCCGCCGCCACGAATAATATGCCCGAAATTTGCGGCCGTATCTGCCCCCAAGACCGCCTGTGTGAAGGCTCTTGCGTGATCGAACAATCAGGCCACGGCACTGTGACCATCGGATCGGTGGAGCGCTACCTCGCTGATACAGCGTGGAAAGAAGGCTGGGTTGAGCCGATCAAGCCGCGCCGTGAATTGCCGCTCTCTGTGGGCGTGATTGGCGCAGGCCCAGCAGGACTGGCGACCGCCGAACAGCTCCGCCTTCAAGGCTGGCAAGTCACCGTTTATGATCGTCATGACCGCGCGGGCGGCCTCTTAATTTACGGTATTCCAAACTTTAAACTCGATAAAAAAATCGTCGAACGTCGCACGAAACGCCTCGAAGACGGCGGCATTAAGTTTGAGCTCAACACCGATATCGGCACAGATATCAGCTTTGAGAAACTCCGCGAAAAGCATGACGCCATCATGATTGCCACGGGCGTATATAAAGCGCGCGATCTTTCTGTCCCCGGCGCGGGCGCAGACGGCGTGACGGCGGCGCTCCCATTCCTCATTGAAAGCAATAAACGCGGCCTCGGTGATAAAGTCTCTGGCGAAACCGCTGACGGCAAAGATGTAGTCGTCATCGGCGGCGGCGATACCGCGATGGATTGCGTGCGCACAGCCGTCCGTCAAGGCGCGAAATCTGTGACCTGTCTCTATCGCCGCGACCATGCAAATATGCCAGGATCCGCGCGAGAGACAGCCAACGCGCAAGAAGAAGGCGTAACCTTTGAATGGCTCGCCGCGCCCAAAGCCATCCATGATGATGGCGGCAAAACATCAAGCGTGCGCGCGGACCGTATGCGCCTTGGGATGAAAGACGCCTCAGGCCGCCAACAGCCCGAAGCGATTGACGGCGCAGATTTCGACGTCAAAGCCGACCTCGTGATTAAAGCCCTCGGCTTTTCGCCCGAAGACATGAATAATTTAACGCCTGATCTTGCCATCTCGCGTTGGGGCACGGTCAAAGCGAACCCCGTGAGTTTCGAAACAAATCTGCCTGGCGTGTTCGCGGCGGGCGACATTGTACGCGGGGCGAGCCTCGTGGTTTGGGCGATCCGCGAAGGCCGCGACGCCGCCGCGCATATCCATAAATATTTAAAAGCGCAGCTCCAAGACGCTGCGCGGGAAGCCGCAGAATAATGGCCGGCACAGAAACAAGCACAACCCTCAAAGGCGCATGTCACTGCGGCGGTGTTGAATTCGAAGTTCCTGCCCAAAGCCATGTCGACACATGCCATTGTAATATCTGCCGCCGATTAACCTCAGGCCCGTTCATCGGCATGGAATGTCATTCAGGATTAAAACTCCTTAAATCCGAAAGCCTAAAATGGTATGACAGCTCTGAGTGGGCACGCCGCGGTTTTTGCGGTGAATGTGGCGCTAACTTGTTTTACAACCTCAAAGGTTCAGAGTTTTATTCGATCTCTGCAGGGGCTCTGAATATCCCCGCAGGCACAGAGCTGACCAAAGAACTCTTCATCGACGAAAAACCCGATTATTACGCCATCGCAGGCGAACGTATCCGCATGACAGGCGAAGAGGTCTTTGCCTCTTTTAATGCCAGCAACGAAGGCGAGAACAATGACTGATTGGCTCACTGATTACACGAATAAGCGCGACGCCCTCATCGAGGCCAACGCCTATGACCCCGCCCATGAACATTCCAGTTGCGGCGTCGGACTGGTTGCCAGCATTAACGGCGAAGCGCGCCGTGATGTTGTCGAAAAATCCATTCAAGCGCTAAAGAACGTTTGGCACCGTGGCGCGGTAGACGCCGACGGCAAGACAGGCGACGGCGCTGGTATCCGCCTTGATATCCCGCAAGAATTTTTCAAAGCGCAAGTCGAACGCACAGGCCATAAGCCAAAGAACACCAAAATCGCTGTTGGGATGATGTTCTTGCCGCGTACGGATTTTGCCGCCCAAGAAGCCGCGCGAACAATTGTCGAATCTGAACTCCTGCGCGAAGGTTTCTACATTTTCGGCTGGCGCCAAGTGCCTGTCGATGTGGATATAATCGGCGAGAAAGCCAAAGCTACTCGTCCCGCTATTGAGCAAGTCATGTTCCGCGACCCCAAGGGCCGAAAGGGCGACAAACTAGAGCGTGAACTTTACATCGTGCGACGACGCATTGAAAAACGTGTCATCGAAGCCGCCATCCCAAGCTTTTATGTTTGCTCGCTTTCGGTTCAAACGATCATTTATAAAGGCATGTTCCTCGCCGAGGACATTGATAATTTCTTCCCGGACCTCAAAGATGAACGCTTTATCTCGCGTGCGGCGATCTATCATCAACGCTATTCGACCAATACTTTCCCGCAGTGGTGGCTCGCGCAGCCATTCCGCATGCTCGCGCACAATGGCGAGATCAACACGGTCAAAGCCAATACGAATTTCATGAAAAGCCATGAAATTAAAATGGCCAGTTCAGCGTTCGGGAAACGGGCGGGCGACGTAAAACCTATCATACAAAAAGGTAGCTCGGATTCCGCCGCCCTTGATGCTGTATTTGAGCTTCTTGTCCGCGCAGGCCGCACCGCGCCTATGGCGAAAACATTGCTCGTCCCAGAAGCCTATTCGAAACGCGGCGATTTGATGCCCGAAAGCTGGCGCTCGCTTTATGAATATTGCAACGCCGTGATGGAACCGTGGGACGGCCCCGCCGCCCTCGCCGCCTATGATGGACGGTGGTGTGTTGCGGGTTTGGACCGCAGCGGCCTTCGCCCTCTGCGCTACGCGATTTCCAAAGATGGCATTCTGGCTGTCGGATCCGAGACAGGCATGTGCCCTATGCCCGAAGCCTCCATCGTTCAAAAAGGCGCGCTGAAACCTGGGCGCATTATCGCCGTGGATTTAGACGAAGGTAAATTTTACGACAGTAATGAAATCCTCGATACGCTCTCAACAGCGAAACCGTTCGCGAAATATTTGGAGAAAGTTGTCAATCTAGACGAGACACTTTCAGGGCCTGAACCTGAGCCTACGTTATCAGGTGAAGACCTAAAACGCCGTCAACGTTCGTGTGGGCAAACACTGGAGGATGCCGAACTGATCCTCGCGCCGATGGCCGAGATGGGTAAAGAATCCATTGGCTCGATGGGCGATGATACGCCGCTGGCTGTGCTATCGAATATCTACCGTCCGCTGTCGCATTTCTTCCGCCAGAACTTCAGCCAAGTCACCAATCCGCCGATTGATCCGCTGCGCGAAACGCGCGTCATGGGCCTGAAAACACGGTTTAGAAACCTGCGCAATATCTTGGCCGAGGGCGAAGTTCAGACCAAAGAAATGTTGGTGCTCGACAGTCCTGTCATGACAACGGGAATGCTGAATCGCTTTTTGGATATGCCCGGCACCAAAGCGGCAACGCTCGACTGCACATTTGAAATCCCTGCCCTCGACGCCGTTCGCGGCAAGGCCTTAGAGCAAGCGCTTGGGCGCATCCGCACCGAAGCCGAAGAGGCCGTCAAAGCCGGCGCGGAAAACGTTATTCTGTCGGACACAAACACAAGCGACACGCGCGCAGCTGTGCCGATGATCCTCGCTGTGGGCGCGGTGCAAACGCATCTTGTGTCCAAAGGCTTGCGCTCTTCCTGTTCAATTCTCGTACGTAGCGCGGAATGTTTAGACACGCATTATTTCGCGGTTCTGATCGGTGCGGGCGCAACTGCCGTAAATGCCTATATGGCGCAAGACGCGCTGGCGGAACGCGTGAAACGCGGCCTGCTAGAGATGGATGTCGACACGGCCATTGCGGGCTATAAAAAAGCCATTGAAGGCGGCCTACTGAAGATCATCTCCAAAATGGGCATTTCGGTTATCTCGTCTTACCGAGGTGGGAACAACTTCGAAGCGCTTGGCCTATCGCGCGCGCTTGTCGGTGAATATTTCCCTGGCATGACCTCGCGCATTTCAGGCATCGGCCTTTCGGGTCTCGAGTCTAAAATCATCGAAGCCCATGAAGAGGCCTATGATAGCGCCGTTGTGACGCTGCCTGTGGGCGGGCTGTACCGCGTCCGTGCGTCCGGTGAACGTCATGCCTATAAGGCCGACATGATCCATATGCTGCAAGAGGCGACGACGCGCGAAGATTTCGGTCTCTACATGAAATATGCCGATATCGTGAACTCGGCTAAGCCGATCCAGATACGTGACCTGCTTGATATTATGCCGACGGGAAAATCCATTCCGATTGAAAAAGTCCAATCCGTGAATGAAATTCGCCGCCGCTTCTGTACGCCCGGCATGTCGCTAGGTTCGCTCTCGCCCGAAGCTCACGGAACACTTGCTATCGCGATGAACCGTATCGGCGCGAAATCTGTGTCGGGTGAAGGCGGTGAAGATCGTTCGCGCTACCAACCGCTTCCCAATGGCGACAACCCCAACTCTGCGGTTAAACAAATCGCCTCAGGGCGTTTCGGCGTCACGGCGGAATATATGAACCAATGCCGCGAAGTTGAAATTAAAGTCGCGCAGGGCGCTAAGCCCGGCGAAGGCGGACAGCTCCCTGGGTTTAAAGTCACGGAACTGATTGCAAAATTCCGCAGCTCCACGCCCGGCGTAACGCTCATTTCTCCCCCGCCGCATCACGATATTTACTCCATCGAAGATCTGGCGCAGTTGATTTACGATATCAAACAGATCAACCCTGACGCCCGCGTCTGTGTAAAACTCGTCGCCAGTTCAGGCGTCGGCACCATCGCGGCAGGCGTCGCCAAAGCCAAAGCTGATACGATTTTGATCGCGGGTCACAATGGCGGCACGGGCGCCTCGCCCAATACATCCCTTAAATATGCGGGTATGCCGTGGGAGCTTGGCCTCTCCGAAGCCCACCAAGTTCTAACGCTTAACAATCTGCGCGACGGCATCACGCTAAAAACGGATGGCGGCCTGAAAACAGGACGCGACATTGTGATTGCGGCCATGCTCGGCGCCGAAGAATATGGCATCGGGACGCTCGCGCTTGTCGCGATGGGCTGTATCATGGTGCGTCAGTGCCACTCAAATACCTGCCCTGTCGGCATCTGTGTGCAGGACGAACGCCTACGCGAGAAGTTCACAGGATCACCAGAAAAGGTCATAGCCTTGATGAGTTTCATCGCCGAAGAAGTGCGTGAAATCCTTGCTGAGATTGGCGTCGAAAGTCTTGATGATATCATCGGTCGTTCGGATCTGCTGACACAAGTCAGCCGTGGCGCGGAACATTTGGATGATTTGGACCTGAACCCGCTCCTCGCGCGTGTTGATAATAAACCCGTCAAAGACACACGCTCTGAACGCGTTGCTGTGCCTGACAGTTTGGATATTTCCATCATCGCAGACGCCAAGCAACTCTTTGAGCGCGGCGAGAAAATGCAGCTTACTTACACGGTGCAGAACACGCACCGCGCTGTGGGCACGCGGACAAGTTCGGCTATTTACCGCAAATTTGGCGCTGAAGGTTTGCCCGCTGGGCAGCTCACCGTGCGTCTTCGCGGCTCGGCAGGGCAATCGCTCGGGGCGTTTGGCATGAACGGCCTGCGCCTAATTATTGACGGCGATTCGAATGATTATGTCGGCAAAGGCCTCTCGGGCGCAGAGATTTTCGTACAGCCCCAAGGGTCTTGCGATATTGACGCGCACAGTTCTGCCATTATCGGCAATACGTGCCTCTACGGCGCGACCTCAGGCACGCTCATGGCGGCGGGCCGCGCGGGCGAGCGTTTCGCGGTGCGTAACTCTGGCGCAAACACTGTCATCGAAGGCTGCGGCACCAATGGCTGCGAATATATGACGGGCGGCACGGTTGTGATCCTCGGCGATGTTGGCGACAACTTCGGCGCAGGCATGACGGGCGGTATGGCCTATATCTATGACGAAACAGGCATGTTCGAAAAAGCGGTCAACCCCGACAGTGTTGTGTGGCAGCGGTTCGGTTCAAAGCATTATGAAGAGGAATGCAAAGCCCTCATCTCGCAGCACGCGGCGACGACAGGTTCTGTGTTCTCAGAGAAGCTTCTGGCGGAATGGGATCTGGAGCGCGGCAAGTTCTGGCAGGTCATTCCGAAAGAAATGTTGGGTCATTTGGCGCATCCGCTCGAAGACGCAGCTTAGGTAAACCCGTATTTAAGTCGGCAGTTTAAATTGCGGGGCTTCGGCCCTGTTCAATATCATATCCGCGAGTAATTCGCCCGATCCCGCGCAGAGCGTCCAGCCCATATGGCCGTGACCTGTGTTGACCCAAAGGCCATCCACCACAGTCTTCCCGATATAGGGATGCCCCGCTTGGCTCATCGGGCGTATGCCGCGCCATTCGGGACCAATGGGATCGCCCAAAGCCTGCATAATATCTGGCGCAATTTGCGTCCAATGCCGCAACAGGCTGTCCGCATTATCTCGCCCTGTCGTGCCAGACAGGCGCACAACGTCGTCAAACACAGTCATCGCAGAGCGGCTCGGCGCGTGCATGATCGGCGTATCGGGTTGGGCTAAATTTTCAGGGCGGCGAAAGTTAAGCGCATAACCTGCCTCGCCGCGCATCGGGAGCTTCACGCCGCAGTCCGCCGCCAAGCTTTCCGAACTGTAGCCCGCTGCCAACACAACATGATCGGCCATGATGATTTCGCCGCCTATATCTATGCCGATGATACGGCCCGATTGCGCGTGAGGTTTCGCCTCTTGCCCCAGCATAAACACAACGCCCCGCGCGACTAAATCCTGCGAGAGTGCCATGCCGTAGTCATAGGCATTGCCTGATTTATCTTCGGGGAAAAACAAAGCAGGCAAGGGCGCCATGCCTTTGGGCGTAGCCGCCATTTCGCACAACACACCAATCTCCTGATATACATCCTGCGCCGCGACTAGCGCGGCTTGATCATCAAAAAGCTGCCATGTCCCTACAGCGCGGCGGTGCATATCGAGACCCAAATCCCGCGCGCGGGCTATCGTCAATTCCACGGACCTCTGCCCCATAGCAAAAACAGCTTTAGCCTTTTCAATCGCCTCTGCGCGCGCCCCCGCAAAGTCCCACGGCATAGCCTGACTGGGGTGGAGCATACTCGAATTAGAAAAACTCGCGCCACGCATTGGGGCTTTCGCTGCGTCGATTACCGTCACTTGTACGCCGCCACGTATGAGGCTGTCGGCGGTAGAGAGGCCAATAAGCCCCGCGCCGATGATAATGATATGAGGGGATTTCACAGTCACGTCAGGCGGCGGATACGCGAAGTTTTCGGCTTTGAAAAGCCTCTGCGGCGAGTCTTTCAAGATTCATCAGAGAATCCCAGAAAAAGCTCCCCCGAATCCTTGACCCCAGTCGACTCCGTCCCTAAATGCCATCCGTTAGCACTCAACAACACTGAGTGCTAAATGATATCAACCTAACTATGAGAGACATTATGAAGTTTCGTCCATTGCATGACCGCGTATTAGTAGAACGCGTCAAAGAAGACAGCAAAACTGCTGGCGGGATTATCATTCCTGACACAGCCAAAGAAAAGCCATCAGAAGGCAAAGTCGTCGCCGTAGGCCCCGGCACACGCGGAGATGACGGTAAATTCGCAGCCCTAGACGTGAAAAAGGGCGACCGTGTCCTTTTCGGCAAATGGGGCGGCACAGAGGTTACGATTGACGGCAAAGAATTGCTGATCATGAAAGAATCCGACATCATGGGTATCGTAGGTTAATCCGAACGCCCTCCTCTTGAATTTTAAGATTACACTCTAAGGAGAATTATTATGGCCGCAAAAGAGGTCAAATTCGGGTCAGACGCCCGTGACAAAATGCTTGAAGGCGTAGACATCCTCGCCAACGCTGTAAAAACAACACTCGGCCCTAAAGGTCGTAACGTTGTTATCGAGAAAAGCTTCGGCGCGCCCCGTACAACCAAAGACGGCGTATCTGTTGCTAAAGAAATCGAACTTGAAGATCGTTACCAAAACCTCGGCGCTATGATGCTCCGTGAAGTGGCGTCAAAAACAAATGACAAAGCGGGCGACGGTACAACAACTGCGACTGTTTTGGCACAAGCCATCGTTCGTGAAGGCCTAAAGCGCGTTGCTGCTGGTATGAACCCAATGGATCTTAAGCGCGGCATCGACAAAGCAGCTGGCGAAATCGCTGGCGATCTTTTGAACAAAGCGAAGAAAATCTCTAAGTCATCAGAAATCGCGCAAGTCGGCACAATCTCTGCCAATGGCGAAGCCTCTATCGGTACAATGATTGCCGAAGCTATGGGCAAAGTCGGCAATGAAGGCGTCATCACAGTTGAAGAAGGCAAAACAGCCGAAACTGAGCTTGACGTTGTTGAAGGCATGCAGTTCGACCGTGGTTACCTCTCACCATACTTCATTACAGACGCAGAAAAAATGCGCGTTGACCTTGATGATGCGTACATCCTTCTAAACGAAGGCAAGCTGACATCACTTCAGCCAATGCTTCCGATCCTCGAGTCAGTTGTTCAAAACGGCAAGCCACTTGTCATCATCGCTGAAGACATTGAAGGCGAAGCGCTTGCTACGCTTGTTGTGAATAAACTTCGCGGCGGCCTTAAAATCGCTGCGGTTAAAGCGCCTGGCTTTGGTGATCGCCGTAAAGCGATGCTCCAAGACATCGCGGTTCTTACGGGCGGCACAGTGATTTCTGAAGATCTCGGTATCAAGCTAGAGAACGTCACACTGAAAGACCTTGGCACAGCTAAGCACATTCAAATCACCAAAGACGATACAGTTATCGTTGACGGCGCTGGCAAGAAAAAAGAAATCAACGCACGTGTTGAGCAAATTCGCGGCCAAGCAGAAGCCACATCTTCTGATTATGATCGTGAAAAGCTTCAGGAACGTCTCGCTAAATTGGCTGGCGGCGTTGCCGTTATCAAAGTTGGCGGATCAACTGAGATCGAAGTGAAAGAACGCAAAGACCGCGTTGATGACGCGCTAAACGCGACACGCGCAGCCGTTGAAGAAGGCATCGTCCCCGGCGGCGGTACAGCTCTTCTTCGTGCCTCTCGTTTCATCGACGTCAAAGGCGCAAATGATGACGAGCAGTCAGGTATCGAAATCGTCAAAGCGGCGCTTCAGTACCCACTTCGCCAAATCGCAGACAATGCTGGCGTTGAAGGCGCAGTTGTTGTTGGTAACGTGATCTCTGAGAACAAAGCCAATTACGGTTACGATGCTCAGAACGACAAATATGTCGACATGGTCAAAGCCGGTATCATCGACCCTGTTAAAGTTGTGCGTACAGCACTCCTCGACGCGGCGTCAGTTGCAGGCCTTATCCTGACAACAGAAGCGGCTATCGTCGAAGCTCCTAAGAAGGACGGCGGCGGAATGCCGGCTATGCCTGACATGGGCGGAATGGGCGGTATGGGAGGCATGATGTAGCCTCGGCTTCATCTCCTCTCTAAGCTCAGCTTAGAATCAGAACGGCCTCTCATTGATTTGAGAGGCCGTTTTTCATTCGAACGAGAGTATCCAGGCATTTATTTCAAATTACGCTTACTTTTAATAGTGCAATCAGAAATTATATTTATGCCAACCTTTTTTGGCGTTGCGTTTTTACCAAATAATAAAATGCACCAAGAATAAGTAATAACCCTAACAAAGTGCCCACTGTTGTTGCGAAATCACCGGCCATTCCAAATTGCGCGTCCAAGCCAGTAAGAAAACTGCCTAAACTTGCACCAATTAACACTAGGCCAACAGCTATCATTGTTAAAAAAGGACGACCACTTTGTTTATGAGCATTGGGTTTATTCGGGTCATGTTTGATAAATTTTATAGCACTCGATGAGGCTTTAACAGGTGTTTCAGGTAATGTTCCCTGTGTATCAAAACCTTGCGGCGTCTTATCTTCTTGCTCCGCTATAATATTAAAGAACTCTTCTTTATAGCTATCTGTCCCAGGATTAACTTCAACCTTTTCCACTTCGGGCTGCAAGCGACTCTCAGGAATTTCAAGATCATCAATATTCTCATCGAATATATTAGCGGCGGCTACATCTTCTTCGCGCGCACTACTATCCATTAAAGCATCAAGGCGGGTACGAAAATCATGCGCAGCATCGCTAATAGATGATTCTCCATGCTCTATTTCGTTTGATGTTTGAGGCTGGGTTTCACTAATAATTTCTGCTTGGTCATCAGTTCCCGTACTCAAAATAGCCTCTTTATGTACAAATAAAGCGTTTTCCTCTATAGTAACTTCATCAACTATCTCTGTGGCTTCAAACCCTTCATTGTGAGTATCACTTTTTTCATCCGCAGCCGTTAAATCTTCAACAAGCTTCGCGATAAGGATATTGTCTTCACCTTGGTTAGTAGAATTGTTGTCAAAAGTGATATCGTCAACTGCGAGATTGGAAGTATTATCTCCCTTAACAACCTGCAAAATAGGTCTCAAAGACGCATTATCTTCAACCGCATCATTGTCCTCTACAGCAAGTTCATATAGCGTTTTTGTGCCCACTCCTGCCGCTAAAGGAATAGCTGTTTCAGTAACATTTTTTTCTTCGGAAAGATATTCGTGTTGGTCGTTTGAAAGAACGGCTTCTTCAGTTCCATTATCATCGTCTTGATCAATAATTCCACTGTCCATCTCAACAATATGGTTCCCTGTCTCAGAAGTGACTAAAGCAGCATCATGATTTTGTTCTTCAATTGCAATTTCCGTGTCTTCGCCCTCAAATTCAACCGCATCAACAACATCTGTTGCCGGCCATGGAACGACTCCTGAATCTTTGTGAATACGTTCGATATCCGGCGTGATATGATGGGTAACCTCATCATCTTTTACAGGGCAAAGTTCCATTCTTGGTGCAAGAGGTTGCGCACGGTCAGGACGTAAAAACAATATTTTTTCAGAGGTTCGTCGACGCACAAGACTATCAATCACATAGGTTTCGCCGTTAATTTCACTTTTACGCCATACATCAAATGCATTTGCCGCATCAATAATACGCCCATTATTAAGTGCATAAACAACGTCAGATTTCGAAAAAGCATCTATACCGATATTGAATGCAAGTGAACAAAGTGCATCAAATTGCCCCTGAGAGAGCGGAGCAAAAATCATTTCATTCACAGCGCTTTCAACAATCCGAAGATCCGTACGGAGTAAATTTTCAGCTTTCTCTTGCGTAATAGTATCTGCTGTATCGTCATTAACAAGATGGCCATAGCCAATAACCTGCCGTCCAGATCTTAATGTACTGATTTCCGAACGAAAGCCTTCATATGACTTAATGAGCTTTAATCCCACATCTGATAATGAAAATTGATCGCGCATACTATGTTCCAGTTTTGGATATAATTATTCTACGAAGCATATATTGCAAGAAGTGCGCCGAAATGATGTTAATAACATATTTATATGTAATGCGGCCCAATGATAAGAGCTGCACTGCGTTATCTACTGCTATTTTATAAAAGCACTGTCGCCGCAAATCCAAGAAAAGCAAAAAAACCAACTACATCCGTCACCGTTGTGACAAACACGGATGAGGCGACGGCAGGGTCAGCCCCCATACGTTTTAAGCTCAGTGGCACTAAAATACCCGCAAGGCCCGCCGCGACGTGGTTTATAATCATCGCGAAGAAAGCCACCCCCGCAAGGCGCATATCGCCAAACCAGACATAGGTAATCCCCGCCAAAACAATAGCGAACACAATCCCGATTAACATCGCCGCCAGCCCTTCGCGGCGGATCGTGCGCCACATATTTTGCGACGTAAGATCTTTGTCCGACAGCGCCCGCACGGCCACAGTTAGCGCCTGCGTGCCGGCATTACCGCCCATTGACGCCACGATCGGCATCAATACGGCCAGCGCTACAATCTCTGTGATCGCATAATCAAACCGCGCGATCACGAGGGACGCCAAGATTGCCGTCAACAAATTCACAAAGAGCCACGGCGCACGGGACTTAAACACGCTGCCCGCCGTATCGGTCAGGCCCGCGTCGCTAACACCTGCCAGTGCAAGGATATCTTCGGTGCTTTCCTCTTTGATAATCGTCAGGATATCATCGACCGTCATCATCCCGCAGAGCCGCCCCGCCGCATCGGTCACAGGCGCGGAGATCAGATTATACTTTTCAAAAATATAGGCGGCATCTTCTTGGTCCATCTCTTGTTCAATGGTTTGAATTTGCGCGTCCATGATCTCTGATAGGCGCGTCTCGCGCGGCGCTCGCATGAGCTTAGACAGGTTTACATAACCAACGGGATGAAAGGCGGGGTCCACGACATAGACGTTAAAAAACACATCAGGCAGATCTTCGCCCGTCGCGCGCATATGGTCGATTGTGTCGCCCACGGACCAAAAGGCAGGCGCGGCAACAAATTCGCGCTGCATGAGGCGACCAACCGTCTCGTCTTCAAACTGAAGCGAGGCCTCAAGATTGGCGCGGTCAACATCGCCTAATTCCTCGAAGATTTCGCTCCGCCGTGCGCTATCCATCTCTTCGATGATCTGCGTCGCGTCATCATTATCCAGCTCTGTAATCGCCGCCGCGATTTGCCCCGACGGGAGGAGCGGCAGGATATCTTCGACAACTTCATCTTCAAGCTCCGCGAGAACATCAGGCGTGATAAGTTCTGGCCTGCGCTCAATAAAATCTTCGCGCTGATAGGGCGTGAGCTGTTCAAGCTGATCGGAGAAATCGGCGGGATGAAGCGCTTCGATACTTTGAACCGTCGCGCTTGATTGCTCTGGATCGGTTATACTGTCGAGAAGTAAATTACGGTGCGGGTCTTCAGCAAATTCAGCCGCAGTGTGTTCACGCGTATGTTCGAAAGTGCGTTCAGGATTGGATTTCGCATCTGACATGAACACCTCCCGTTTGCACCCGATTAATCTGTGCGGCCACTCAGGGCAAGCGCTGCCCTGAGCTTTCTTGTGCAATCGGGAAATTTATGCCCCTTTTGCCCGCTTATTCTTTCAATCAAGACAAGACATTGGCTAATTTTCTGTTATTTTCGCAAGCATAATAGACTGACAGGGGATCATCATGCCGCTATTCCAATCCAAAGTCGCGCCCGCGTCTGACAGCTTCCAAGCTAACCGCAAAGCTATGCTGGCGCAAATAGATGAACTCCGCCGCCTCGAAGCGCGCGCCGAAACCGTTTCAAACAAACGCCTCCCTGTTTTTGAAAAGCGCGGACAGCTCTCGCCGCATGAGCGGGTGAAACGCCTGATTGATCCGGGCATGCCGTGGATGCGCCTGTTTACGATGGCGAATTATTTGGTTGAGGATAAAAACCCTGAAACCAGCATCCCGGGCGGTAGTAATATTGTTGGCATTGGCTTTGTTAAAGGCGTGCGCTGCATGATCTGGGCCGATGATAGCGGCATTAACGCAGGTGCGGCCACGCGCGGCGGCTGGCAAGCGATTGAGCGCATGCAGGCCATGGCCCTAAAACATAAACTTCCGCTGATCCATCTGGTCGAGAGCGCAGGCGCTAACCTCATAAATTACGAAATTGAGCTTTGGGCCAATGGCGGAAAACTCTTCCGTAATTTGGCGTGGATGAGCGCGGCAGGCATCCCGACGATGGTTGTGCTGCACGGCGCGTCGACGGCGGGCGGCGCTTATATGCCGGGCATGTCCGACTATGTGATTGGCGTGAAAGATAACGGCATGGCGGCGCTGGCGGGCGCGGCTCTTGTGAAGGCCGCGACAGGCGAAATTGCCAATGACCGCGAGCTCGGCGGCACAGAAATGCACGCCAGCATTTCGGGCCTTGTTGAATATCTCGCCGAGGACGACGCCCACGGCCTAAGTCTCGCGCGCGACGTCATCGGGCGCATTGACTGGAACCGCCACGCCAATCCCGCCCCGCAGAAACCTTACGCTCTGCCGCAATATGACATTGACGACGTCGCGGGGATTGTCCCGCATGAGTATACCACCCCCTATGATGTGCGCGAAGTGATCGCCCGTATCGTGGATGGATCAGATTTTGAAGACTTCAAACCGCGTTTCGGCGCCTCAACCGTTTGCGTCCAAGCCAGCGTGATGGGCCGCCCTGTGGGCATCATTGGCAATAATGGCCCGATTGATCCCGCAGGCGCAAACAAAGCCACGCAATTCCTACAGCTCTGTGAGCAATCAGATATCCCGCTCGTCTTCCTGCACAACACCACGGGTTATATGGTCGGCAAAGAATATGAACAGGCAGGCATGATTAAGCACGGCGCGAAAATGATCCAAGCCATTTCCAATATCACTGTCCCGAAAATCGCCTTTTATATTGGCGCGAGTTTTGGCGCAGGCAATTACGGCATGTCAGGCTATGCTTATGAACCTGATTTTCTCTTCTCTTGGGTCAATGCGCGTACAGGCGTGATGAGCGGCGCATCTGCCGCCAAGACCATGCGCATGGTCGCCGAAGTTCGCGCCAAGCGCAAAGGTATCCCCATTGATGAAGCCGAAGCGCAAAAGCAAGAAGACTTCATCACCGAGCTTTTCACCAATCAAGAAAGCGCCTTTTTCACGTCGGGCCGCGTTCTGGATGACGGCGTGATTGATCCGCGTGATACGCGCCGTGTTCTGGGTTTTGTGCTGGAAACCGTGCTTGAAGGGCGCAACCGCACTGTTCGCCCTAATAGCTTTGGCGTCGCGAGGCCGTAATGAACTTACCCGAGACAAAATTCATAGAGCTAGAACGCGACGGCGCGTGGCTAACGATCTGGTTTAACCAGCCCGAAAAACGCAATCCCATGACCGATGAAATGGTCGCGGAATTGATGCAAGTCTTTGATGTTTTAGAAGCGCCCTGCGACATACGCGGCGTGACCTTGCGCGGACGCGGCGGCGTCTTTTGCGCAGGCGGAGATTTGAAGTCATTCAAAAATTCTTTCCAAGTCGATGCCGACCCCGAGGCTATCCTGAAAATGTCGCGCGGCGTCGCGGTGTTATTCGATAGATTTAACGCCCTACCGCAAGTGACAATTGTCTTGATCGAAGGCGCGGCCATGGCGGGCGGTTTTGGCCTGACCTGCTGCGCCGATGTTGTGATTTGCGAAACGGGGGCGAAGTTCGCCATGACCGAAACCATGATCGGCCTCAGCCCCGCGCAGATCGCACCGTTCATCATACAGCGCCTTGGCTACTCGACGGCGCGGCGGTTAATGCTAACGGGCGCGCGCTTTAAGGGCGATCAAGCCTGCGAGCTGGGCCTTGCTGATTTCACCGCAGATGACGTTGCGGGCCTTGAGGCGCATGAAGCGCAAATCCGAAATCAGGTTCTGCGCTGCGCGCCGGGCGCGGTGGCCGATACGAAATCCTTAATATTGGAACTACCGACATTATCGCGCGAGCAACAAATCGAAGCGGCAGCTAAGAACTTCACAGGGCGGATGTTATCGGATGAAGCCAAGGACGGCATCGCTAGCTTTTTTGAAAAACGTAAACCGAATTGGGCCGAATAGAATGAGCGCTATTACAAAACTCTTGATCGCCAATCGCGGCGAAATCGCCCTCCGTGTCATGCGCACGGCCAAAGCTATGGGCCTTAAAACCGTTGCCGTTTATTCAGACGCCGATGCCAAGGCACCGCATGTGAAATTCGCGGATCAATCCGTTCACATCGGCCCCTCGCCCGTGAATGAAAGCTATCTGCGCGCGGATAAAATATTGGACGCCGCCAAAGCCACGGGCGCGAATGCCATTCACCCCGGCTATGGTTTCCTCTCGGAAAATGCCGACTTCGCCAAAGCCTGTAAGACGGCTGGCCTGATTTTCGTCGGCCCGCCCGAAGAGGCCGTCAATGTCATGGGCGACAAGGCCCGCTCCAAACGCGCAATGATCGCGGCAGGCGTACCTTGCGTCCCAGGTTATCAAGGCGAAGACCAAAGCGACGCGACCTTAATCGCGGAGTCGAAAAACATGACCTTCCCGATTATGGTGAAAGCGGCAGCGGGCGGCGGCGGGCGCGGTATGCGCCTTGTCCATGAACCCAAAGACCTAGAGAACGCGATTAAGCTCGCCCGTTCTGAGGCCGAAAATGCCTTTGGGGATGGCGCGCTTATCATTGAAAAAGCCGTCCAAGAACCTCGCCACGTTGAGCTGCAAGTCTTTGCAGATCGTGCGGGCAACACCATCCATTTGGGCGAGCGCGATTGCTCCGTGCAGCGCCGCCACCAAAAGGTCATCGAAGAAGCCCCCTGCCCCGTCATGACGCCAGAGCTTCGCGCGGCTATGGGCGAAGCAGCCGTTAATGCGGCCAAGGCCGTGAACTATGAAGGCGCGGGCACTGTGGAATTCCTGTTGGATCGCAGCGGCGAGTTTTACTTCCTTGAAATGAATACGCGCCTGCAAGTCGAACATCCCGTCACAGAAATGATTACGGGACTTGATCTGGTGGCGCTACAGCTCCGCGTGGCGCAGGGCGAGGATTTGGGGATCACCCAAGAGGATGTGACGCTTACGGGCCACTCCATCGAAGTGCGCCTCTATGCCGAAGACCCGTCGCAAGACTTCCTCCCTAGCACAGGGCCTATTACATTATGGCAAGCACCCGACACGGCGCGCGTTGACAGCGGCATTGAAACGAGCGGAGAGGTCTCGCCATTTTATGATTCAATGGTTGCTAAGATCATCACTCACGCCTCCACACGTGATGGCGCGCGGCGCAAGATGATCGCGGCCCTTGAAGGCACCGCCCTCATCGGGCCGCAAAACAATCGCGACTTTTTGATCGACGCGCTGGGGCAAGACAGCTTTGCCAAAGGCGAAGCGACGACCGCCTTTATCGCGCAGGTTTACGGCGAAAACGGCTATACGCCTGCGCCGCTCTCCGCGCTTGATTCTGCCCTCGCGGCGATCACGGAATATTCCTTGGCCTGTAGCCAGGCTAAACTCCAAGCGCTTGAAGTGAATTGTGAGCTTTTAGGTTGGTCAAGTACGGGCCCGATTGAGACGGTTTACCTCTACGGACATGACGAAGAACAAATCGCTCTGCGGATACGTTCCACTGAAAAAGGCACAACGATTGTGCTACCAGAGGGCGAAGAAAGTTTTAGCGTGAAAGCCACAGACGGCGCGAATTTTGATGTGATCCTCTCGGGGGAACATCATAGCGTCACAGCCGTACAGGCTCGCTCGGGCGAGATGCATATCGTCAGCGAAAGCCGAAGCTATAGCGTGCGAAATATCGCAGGCGGCATCGGCGCGGGCGAAGACGCAGCAGGCGGCGGTACGGTTCGCGCGCCTATGCACGGGCAGCTTTTGGAGATCACCGTCTCTGCGGGCGACGCCGTGGAAAAGGGCGATAAAATCGCCGTGCTCGAAGCGATGAAAATGCAGCATGAAATCCTTGCCGAAGTTGACGGCGTCGTCGCCGAAATCACGGCAGCGGCAGGCACACAAATCGCGGCGGACGATCTGATTATGGACATCACACCCGATGAAGAAGACGGGGACGCTTAGATCAAGCGTCCTTTAAGACGTGCTTAGAGCCCAAGGGACTGGTAATGCAGCGCGATATCAGAGATGGCGACATAGAAAGCAGCTGTGCGCATGTCTTCTAGCTCTGGCATAGCCCGGAGCCTGTCGCTTACGGTTTTATAACCGCTGCGCATTGCGTCATCGAGGCCCGCGCGGACAAGGTCAATCTCATCTGACCCTTCCATATAGTCTTGGCGGAATTTCTTAGATACTTTCATTTTTCCCATGGCTTCCAGCTCACCTAAAAGAAGCTCGGCTTTGGCTTCTTCGGCGCGGCGTTGTAAGCGGCCAAAGCGTATGTGGTTGACGTTTTTCACCCATTCAAAATAGGACACAACCACACCGCCCGCATTGGCAAGCATATCAGGAATAATGATAACGCCGCGATCACGCAGGATTTTATCCGCCATCGCCGTCACCGGGCCATTGGCCGCTTCGACGATTAATTTGGCTTTGATGTTATGGGCGTTATTTTGATCGATAACGCCTTCCATGGCAGCCGGAATAAGGATGTCACAACTATCGGTTAACGCATCGCCCTCTGTGGTGACGTCGCCGCCTTTAAAATCAGCGAGCGCGTGGCCCGCAGTCATATGCTGCTTGAGCGCTTCAATATCTATGCCTTTGGGGTTGCGCACAATACCGTCGCGTTCAACAACGGTGACCACCTTAGCATTATCTTCTTCGGATAGAAATTTCGCGGCGTGATAACCCACATTCCCAAGGCCTTGAATGACAACTTTTTTACCGTCGAGGCCGCCGCGAAGACCCGCTTTTTTCTTATCTTCGTCATGACGGAAAAACTCGCGGATAATATACTGTACGCCTCGGCCCGTGGCCTCTGTGCGGCCATCAATACCCCCAAGGTGAACAGGCTTACCGGTTACGCAAGCTGCGCTATCGATATTTGTAACATTTAGGCGGCGATATTCATCCATCATCCACGCCATTTCGCGCTCGCCCGTACCCATATCTGGCGCGGGAACATTTTGAGATGGGTGAATAAGATCACGTTTCGCAAGTTCGAATGTAAAGCGGCGCGTGATACGCTCTAGCTCTTCAGGCTCCCACTCTTTAGGATTGATGCAAAGCCCGCCTTTGGAGCCGCCAAAAGGCAAATCCACCAAAGCCGTTTTATACGTCATCAGCGCAGCAAGAGCTTCAACTTCATCTTGATTAACACCAAGCGAGTATCGAATTCCGCCTTTGACCGGCTCTTTATGCTCTGAATGAATGGCTCGATATCCCGTGAAGGTATGGACTTCACCTCGTAATTTCACGCCAAAACGCACCGTATAGGTCGCATTACAGACACGAATTTTTTCTAAAAGCTTCGGAGAAACATCCATAAAGCTCGCGGCACGGTTGAACATAACATCAACACTTTGGGAGAAATTAAGCAGACTCATCATTGGCTCCGATGTAAATTAGCTCATAAATACGCAGTTTAGAGCAAAATAATATTCGTATTTTCCTATATAAGCGGAATTTTATTCCAAAACAGTTTATAAATTGCTGCCATATCCAGATGGGGCAAGCTTCCCTTTTTAAAACACCGCTACATATCCTATTTCCTATACCCCTATTAGGTAAAATCATATTTCACGAGAAATCATGCATTATAAAGGAGTCTTATATAGCCGGAGTTTAACTCGACTCTCACGTAGGGCTGACATAAGACGATCATAATTAGGGGTTTAAATGACATATCAACGTTTCATCATCATTGCATCCACTTTAGTTGCGCTAACCGCCTGCGCGTCAACATCCAAAGATAAATCCCAGACGGCTCAAGCACAAAAATATCAAACCCTTGTTTACGGCGCGGAAAAGCCGCTCGTATGCAGCACACCTGTGGCAAAAGACGGCAAGCTCGCTAATCGTCCGAACATGCAAATCATGTGGGAAAATTATCTTTATGATCGCCCTGAAGGCATTTGGGGAGAAATTGGCGGCATGGTTGAGGTCAATGGCAATCTGCCCCTTGATCAAGGACGTTGGACGAATGCCTGTACTGTGCGCTTGTCACATATGCTCAACAAAGCAGGCCATAAGTTAAAACGCGAAGGCAATAAAACCGTCAGCGGCGGCAATAAAGATCAATATTATTACCGCGTGGCTGATCTTGAAAAATATCTGAACCGTACATTTGGCGAGCCTGACGTATCTATCGCAGATGGCACGGGCAATAGCTTTGATCTGCCCGATGCGCCTGGGATTGTTTTAATGGATTTCCCAAATGGGTCATACACAGGACATGTCACTATATGGAACGGCGCGGGGACGGTTGATGGCGCAAACATTGGCGGTTATCGCCTGATGTTCTGGAAGCTGCCGTGTTTCCTACCCGAAGGGCGCATTGGTTCTACGGCAAGCTTAGCGGCACAGCCGCAAGTCACGGCGATGCCTTAAAGGTTTTGTCTAGCTACGGTTTGCGCCGCTTGGCATGAAACGGAAGTGACCATTAATATCCGTATTAAACAAAAGGTCATCCTCTACGGGGCCAGCGCCGATATTATGAATAATAAGCGGCGTTCCCCATTCAGATTTTTTATTAGACACAATACCAATATGCGGAAGCCGTCCGCCTAAGCGCCAGCTTACGATATCGCCGGGCTTATAATCTTCTGGGTTTTTCGTAATCGGCACAGCCGCGCCTTGGCGCTTGAGATATGTTTCCAAATTCGGCACGCGGCGGTGATCAATATTTTTATCAGCGCGCTTTAGTCCCCAATGATTTGGGTAAGATTTGAAATTCGCGCGCATATCTTCATGCACGGCCTTTTGGAAATCAAAATCGAACGCATTACGATATGTGCGAATAATAACATCTGTGCACACACCTGTATCAGACGATACATCGCCGCCTGGATATGCAAGCGTTACATATTTAGGATCATAACGCACATCGGCCAATGTACGCTGCTGCGCCGCGAACACGACAGCCTCAGCCGAGGCCGAACTTGCAAAGGCTGCTGGAGCCTGTGCCAAAACGATAAATAACCCTAAAAATACTCTCATAATCTGTACCGTATAAACCACATGCGTTAATCAAGGCATAAGACGTGTTTTTCTTTACAGCATATTTGCAAAATTTACGCCGGAAAGCACATGTTATGTCCAAAAATTAATACGCAATGTCATCTCAATTCACCCGATAGGCGTAAAACCACCTAAATATTTTCGCCTTTTCTCAAAGCTTCTTCGGCCCTTGATACGTCTTTCGCGCTCAAACCATAAATATTTATGGCGCTTTCAGTCGTAATATAGCCCCGAGCCACATCGCGCAAAACCGCTGCTTTATCGCGCGTTTTAACATCGCCATATCCGGCCCCGCCTGGGAAGGCGAGCTCTACACTTTGCCCGTCCGCTACCATATGCTTACCCTTACCGCGCAAGAGCTGCCCGTCATTACGAATAAGATGTGTAGGCGCGCCATCACCCCCGCCTTGACGGCCTTTTGCAGGATGATCGACACGGTCAAACATAGCTGAGAAATCAAACTCATACCCATCCGCTGCGCCAATGGTCATATATTGCCCAAGCCCGCCGCGAAATTCGCCCGCGCCGCCGCTATCTGGGCGGAGTTCTTTGCGCCAAATAATGACAGGTCCCACATGTTCTGTGGCTTCGACGGGCATAGTCATCACGCCCGACGGAAATGCCGTGGCGCTCATGCCATCCTGAGACGGCCTTGCGCCTGAACCACCAGAGTTAAATGTTAAAACTTCCGCGCGCCGTGCATCAACCGAGATATTATTAACACTAGGCCGCAGCGAGACTTGGAAATTACAGATCGTGCCTGCGCCTTCTGCGGGGACGGTCGCTGGCAGCAATTTATCCAGCGCATTATACACCGTGTCTGGGATCATATGGCCAATGACATGACGCAAGGCGACAGGCGCAGGGTGCAAGGCATTCACGATAGAGTTTTCGGGCGCGCTAATCACAAAAGGCGCGAGGGAGGCCGCATTATTTGGCACCTCGGGAGCTACCGCACATTTAAGCGCGTAGCAGGCATAGGCCTGCGTATAGACCAAAGGCACATTAATGCCGTTACGGTCAATCCCAGATGAGCCTGTGAAATCGCACAGAATTTGCGTGTCTTGAATTTCCAAATGCGCGTTTAAAGTCACAGGCGTGTCATAGCCATCAATCACCATCATCCCGCTCGCTTTGCCGCGCGGAAGCGCGCCAATTTTCGCGAGCGTCGCATTGCGGGAATGGGTCAGGATAAATTCCGACACATC
>JBMYWT010000015.1:0-46468 GCA_049607665.1 Maricaulaceae bacterium | reverse complement strand
TCAGCTTTTAAAGGCAGCGCAAATGCCGTTTATCTTTAAACACGTCGCGGTCATGCCGGACGTTCACGTCGGTATCGGCGCGACGGTTGGCTCTGTTATTCCTACAAAAAATGCGATTATCCCTGCCGCTGTCGGCGTGGATATTGGCTGCGGGATGATGGCGTGCCGAACAAGCCTGACGGCGAATGATTTGCCAGATAGCCTTGGGCATGTGCGCTCTGCTATTGAGCGCGCAGTGCCGCATGGACGTACGTCTGGTCGCCGCCGCGATAAAGGCTCTTGGCATGACGCGCCAGCGACATCCCAAGTGGCATGGGCGGGCCTGAAAGGTCGGTTCGACGCTATCACGGAGAAGCACAAAGTTATCGCGCAGAGTAACAACCTCAATCATTTGGGGACGCTCGGCACGGGTAATCACTTCATCGAAGTGTGCCTCGACCAAGAGGACCGCGTGTGGTTCATGCTGCACTCTGGGTCTCGGGGTGTGGGTAACCGTATTGGGCGTTACTTCATCGAGCTCGCCAAACGTGACATGGAGAAATGGTTCATCAATTTGCCAGACAAAGATCTGGCCTATTTCCCGGAAGGGACGGACCATTTTGATGACTATGTCGAGGCCGTGGAGTGGGGGCAAGATTTTGCTTTTGCGAACCGAACTGTGATGATGCAAAATGTCATCGCTGCGGCGCGCGAGGTTCTACCTGTGCCGTTTGACGCGGAAATCGAAGCGGTGAACTGCCACCACAATTATGTGACGCGCGAAAACCATTTCGGCGAAAATATTTTTGTGACGCGCAAAGGCGCTGTGCGTGCCCGCAAAGGCGATATGGGGATCATCCCCGGCTCTATGGGGACGCGGTCTTACATCGTGCGCGGCCTTGGTAATGAAGAAGCATTTTGTTCTTGCTCCCACGGGGCAGGGCGGGTGATGTCTCGGACAGAAGCCAAGAAAAGCGTCTCAATGGAAGAACATCTCGACGCTATCAAAGACGTCGAATGCCGCAAAGACGCCGCTGTCCTCGATGAAACACCAGCGGCCTACAAGCCGATCGACGAGGTCATGGAAGCGCAAAAAGATCTCGTGGAGATCGTGCATACATTGCGTCAGCTTGTGTGTGTTAAAGGATAAATTATGGCATTCCAATGGAGTGCCATAACTTCACGGTGTGTTTAGCTTAGCTGGACACGCATTAATTTGAATTGAATGAAAGACTAAATTGAATAAAGAAAAAGACATTCGCGCAACCTATAACGCGAAAACAATACGAGTATATCAGGCCTATAGCCACCAGATCGCTGAGGCTGCGCTTGAGAATCAAACCTTTACATCGCCGCCGTTTAAAATGGAGCGGATGACGTGGATAAAACCCAGTTTTTTATGGATGATGTACCGCGCTGGCTATGGCCATAAGGATGACGGGCAGCGCCGTATTTTGGCGCTTGATATCACGCACGAAGGTTTCCGCTGGGCGCTGGAAAACAGCTCAGGGAGTCACATCCCCGAGGGTATGTCAGCGCAGGACTGGACGGCTGTGAAGGCCAATAAACCTGTTCGCATTCAGTGGGACCCAGAGCGTGATATTCACCATAACCCGCTGCCGTATCGGTCGATACAAATTGGCCTCACGCGCGAAGCGGTGCAGAAATATGTAGCGGAATGGATCGTGTCCATTGAGGACGTCACGCCTTTGGCGCATCAAATTTATGATTTGATCCAATCAGGTGAAGACGAAAAAGCTAAAGCTTTGTGCCCGACTGAACAGCCCTATAACCTTATCGAAAGCCCAGAAAATTATGGGTGATATTATGACAACAGATAAATTACTCATCGTCGATCTTGAGGCGACATGCAGCAAAGATAACGCCATCAGCCGTAGTGATATGGAAATCATTGAGATCGGCGCGAGCGTCGTCAACTTGGCGGATCATGCCATCGTGGATGATTATCAGCTCTATATAAAACCCGTCGTCACGCCGAAATTAACGGATTTTTGCACGGAGTTAACGGGTATTAAGCAGGCTACTGTAGACGCCGCCGAACCTTATGGGCCGGCGATCGAAAGCTATAAACGTTGGCTGTCTGGGCACGATGATATTGTGGCGTGGGCCAGTTGGGGGAATTATGATAAAGGCCAGTTTGAAACAGATTGCCGTCGTCACGGCGCGGATGATCCGCATACGGGCTTGCCGCATTTTAACCTTAAAAACCTGTTCGCCAAAGCGGTGGGCGAGCGGCGGATGGGGCTTGGCCGCGCGGTGAAATTTGTCGGCGCGAAATTCGAAGGCCGCGCGCATAGTGGGCGCGATGATGCTATGAATATGGCGCGCCTGCTGACGCTCTCGCCGAAGTTTGGCGCTTTAATGAAGACGAAAATATATGACACGTGAAATTATAATTGACGGCAGCGAAGGTGAAGGCGGCGGACAGGTTCTGCGCACGTCTTTGTCTTTATCTGCGATTACGGGCAAACCTGTGCGCATTGAAAATGTGCGCGGCAAGCGTAAGAAACCCGGCCTGTTCCGGCAGCATTTAACGGCGCTAAACGCGGCGGCAGAGATTTGCGGTGCACGCACCGAAGGCGCGGAACTGAAGTCTTCTGAAATCGCGTTTCATCCCGGCGAGATTAAAGGCGGCGAATATGAGTTTTCAATCGGCTCTGCGGGCGCGACAAATCTCGTGGCGCAAACGATCCTGCCGATTTTGGCTCACGCCAAAGAGCCTTCAACAGCGATCATCACAGGCGGCACACATAATGCGTGGGCGCCGACATTTGATTTCCTCGATCAGGCCTTTCTGCCGCAATTTCGCAAAATGGGCGGACGCGCGAGCGCCGAATTAACGGCCTACGGATTTTATCCTGCGGGCGGCGGATCGCTAACGTTAAAGACCGAACCGATAGAAGCTAAACATCGCCTCGATTTGATGGATCGCGGAGACCGTGTGCGTGAACGTGCGGTGGCCGTTGTCGCCAATTTGGGCCGCAGTATCGCCAACCGTGAATTGAAAACGCTGGTCTCCGCGATGGGCCTAAAGGACGATATCGGCGAAGCGCTAGAGGTCGAAAGCCCCGGTCCTGGCAATGCTCTGACATTGTTCCTAGAGCATGAAAATGTGACGGAGGTTTTCATCGGCCTTGGCGAACACGGCGTGCGCGCAGAAAGCGTGGCAAAGAGCGTGGCCGCGCAAGCGCAGAAATACCTCATCGCGCAAGACGCCTCAGGGCAGATTAAAACAGCGGTGGGTGAACACCTCGCCGATCAACTCTTGCTGCCGATGGCCTTAATGGACGGCGGCGTATTCACAGCCACAGATATCACTCAACACACGCGCACCAACATCGACATTATCCAGAGGTTTTTGGATGTCGATATCTCCCTTGCGCAGCTTGGGCGGAAGTGTTGGAAGATTGAAGTCACCCCGAAATAGGGTGACTTCAAAATAGGATTTAGCCGTTCTGAAACTTGGCCAAACGGTCGTTAATGATCGCGTCAGCTTCGTTCATGATACGGCTTATGAGCTCTTCGCAGGTCGGGATATCGTTGATTAATCCCGCAACCATGCCGCAAGACCAGACGCCAATGTCCATTTCGCCTTCGAGCATGATGCGCGGATAGACGCCCGCAACTTCTTCGACGATGTCTTCGAACTTGATTTTATCGCCGAGCGCTTTTTCTTTTTCAAGCAAACGCGTGGTCGCTGCATTGTTCAAAACGCGCTCTGTGTTACGGAGCGGACGCATGACAAGGCTTGTATCAAGCTCACTCGCCGCGACGATTGCGTCTTTGACATTTTGGTGAACAGGCGCTTCTTTGGTTGCGATGAAACGCGTGCCCATATTCATGCCCTCTGCGCCCATCGCGAGGGATGCTACGAGCGAACGACCATCAGCTTGACCGCCAGATGAGACGAACGGAATTTCAAGCTCATCTGCTGCGCGAGGGAGCAGGATCATATTAGGGATATCATCTTCGCCTGGGTGACCGCCGCATTCAAAACCGTCAACAGAGACCGCGTCACAGCCAATCGCCTGCGCCTTAAGCGCGTGACGCACAGAGGTGCATTTGTGAATGACTTTGATACCTGCGTCTTTGAGGTATGGGAGGACTTCAGCAGGGTTACGGCCCGCCGTTTCCACAACCGTTACGCCGCCTTCGATGATGGCTTTGACATAGGCGGGGTAATCAGGCGGATTAAGCGTTGGCAGGAACGTCAGGTTCACCGCAAATGGCTTATCCGTCATATCGCGACACCGCGCGATTTCATTAGCAAGATCACCCGCTGTGCGCTGTGTTAGGCCCGTGATCGTCCCGAGACCGCCCGCATTAGATACGGCTGCGGCCAATTCGGCGAAGCCTACAAAATGCATGCCCCCTTGAATAATGGGATGCTCAATGCCGCACATTTCTGTAATTGCTGTTTTCATGGGATAATCCTTTTGAGATATGATTGATTAACTCATAACGTCTCTTGGATCTAAATAAAGACTGAAATAGTATTTATGATGTCATTATGAGGTGATTTTGCAAACTAGTTGGGGGTGTTATGTGGGTGTGTTTTGGCAAAATCATCCCCCCGTAATTAGCGGTAATGGTTTTAGTTTATTCCAAAAAATAAAGAGATGAAGTCTCACTCAATGTTTAGCAAGAAATTTGGTGGAGCCTAGGGCCACCATACTATTGTTTGTAGTCATCCCATAATGTTCAAATAAATCATTAAAAACAATAGTTTATAATATTATCTATCCCACGCTATTCCCTAGCGTTCGTCCTCTTCATACTTTAAAGGTATGAATGAGGGTATGAACGAAATGGGCGGGTTATGACCAGAACGCGAAACAAACTGAACGTGACAGCAGTTAAAAACGCCAAAAAGGCCGGGCGCTATAGTGATGGCGGCGGGCTTTACCTTCATGTTGGTAAATCAGGTAATCAATCATGGGTGTTTGTGTGGAAGCGTAATAAGGTGAAACGAGAAATGGGTTTGGGCTCTGCTCTGGATGTGTCTCTTAAACAGGCACGTGAGAAAGCCGCGCGATGTCGCAAGAGTTTAGACGAAGATAAAGACCCGATAGTCGAACGTGATAAATCCAATGAACCCATTTTTTTGGAGTGCGCGTTACAATACATCGCTGACCATGAGAAGCGGTGGAAAAACGAAAAGCACATTTATCAGTGGAAGCATACACTGACCGTATATGCCAAGCCTTTGCATCATATGCGGGTCTCGCAGATTACGACCCCTGATGTCCTAAAAGTGTTAAAGCCGATTTGGCTGGAAAAACATGAGACCGCTTTACGTCTGAGAAGTCGCATAGAAGCCGTGCTGGATTATGCCACCGCCATGCATTGGCGGGAGGGCATAAACCCCGCAATATGGCGTGGTAACCTAAAGAGTCTCTTGCCGACAATAAGCAAAGCCAAGCGGGTTGTGCATCACAAGGCGATGGATATGGATGCAATGCCTACTTTTATGAGGGAGCTTAGGGCGAGAGAGGCGATGGCCGCAAGGCTTGTGGAGTTTGTTATTTTGACCGCTTGCCGTTCTATCGAAGCAAGAGAAGCGCGTTGGAGTGAGGTTGATTTGGAAAAAGGTGTCTGGACGATACCCAAAGAACGCATGAAGGGAGGGCGGGAGCATATTGTTCCGTTATCCAAACGGGTAATTGAAATTCTCACACCTCTTCATGAATTGCACCAAGGTGACTTCATTTTTGTTCACTCTGACAAACTCACTACTTTTTCGGTCAATGCGCCGCGTGCCCTGTTAAAGCGCATGGGTAAAGATGAAACGCTTCATGGTTTTCGCGCAACATTCAAATCATGGGCCACAGATAAGACAAACTTTCAACGCGAAGTCATAGAAATGTCTTTAGCCCATAAAATTGGGAGTGAGGTGGAAGCAAGTTATCTGAGAACAAGTGCAATCGAAAAACGACGTGAATTGATGGAGCGTTGGAGCGACTATTGTGGTGGTTATAACAGAGCAAAAGTGGTGCGATTTTATGCAAATTGAGGAATTGCGTGGATGCGAGATATTTACCGCTAAAGGAAGCGTTATTGAGTTGAGAGCACGAGAACTAAATGATTTGGCGAAAGTTGTTACGTTAGCAATATTCCTATCACGTATGATCTACCCAGATGTAATATGGCAATTGGGAATGCGCAATAGAATGCCAAGTGAGAAAGAAAAGACTCTAAAAAATGCACTAATCGAGATTTATAAACGGGACTACAAGAAGCAAGGAGAATACCTTACAGAAGAAGTCAATAAAAAATTTTTGGACATGGCTTTAGAGTATCAATGTCGAAGATTCGGAATTAACGAATTTGACAAACAAAAAGCTTGGGCAGAAATAGGTAAAACCCTCACACGAAAATATTTTCAAAGTAAGGCAAATTATAGGTATCCATCCGTAATATTTTTAAACGAGATGCGGTGGGGCTTGAAAGTGCTTACGTCACGCCGGCTTCTTGATTTAAAAAGTCGTGCCGAGAGCAATGATTGTAATTCGGGTAATCGTTTAATCCTCTACTCTGATATGTATGACATCCCTTTCACGAATTGGCATTTGAATTCCGTTGAAATATCCATAGAGGATGATGTTGATCGCGACACACTTAAAGCGTTGCCATCAAAAATTTCTTCTAGAGAATTGATATTAGCTTGTAAGAGCGCGGTAGCTAACCCTCCTTTTTACCTTAACGAAATGTGGTCCAACATTGATGAAATACATGGTTATTCAGCCGCATCAATTCGGGGGCTCGAAAATTCAATAGCGCAAGGTAAGAGATTAATGCCGGTGGAAATCTCATAATTGGCAGAGCGTGTCGTTTGTGAAAGACTTTCCCGAGGTCATGTGAATGATGGTGGACGCGATGGGATTTGTCCCTGACCGCGTGCTGGCCGTTAAGTCCAGTGCTGGGTAAGCCCAGCCTTATTCTGATGACTAAAACCCTCACTGTAACAATCCCTCAAGCCTGTAAATTAACGGGCCTAGGCCGTTCAACAATCTATCGACTTTTTGACGAAGGTAAGCTCCAGCGCCTCAAGGCAGGCACGCGCACCTTGATCAAGGTTGCCGATTTGGAAGCCTATATTGAAAGCCTCTCGACACCATCTGAATAGGTGATGGCTATGAAGCGTACTTATGATCCGCGCAAGGTCAAACGCCATCGCAGCTATACGGTTCAGGACCTTGCGGCACTCTATGAAGTTGGACCTAACACCGTCCGGCAATGGATAAAGAAGCAGGGGTTGCCTGTGATAGAGGGCAGCTATCCCACCTTGATGCATTGGGCAGAAATTCGGCGCTGGATTATAGATTGGCAGTCTGCGCGCAAGTGGACTTGCGCGGCAAACGAAATGTCCTGTCTTCGGTGCCAAGCTCCGCGAAAAGTTAAAGCCGGTACCTTTCGTGTCACTGAGAGCAACAAAGAGCTTTTGATGATGCACGGAGACTGCGAGACGTGTGGCAGGGCTATGAACCGTGCAACGTCACGGGCAAAACTGAACGTCAGTAAGGCCAATTTTACTCAAAGTGCCGTGCCGCATAATGCCCCGCCTGAGGCACATACAAGCAATCCCCAATCCCCTCTTAATCCGTAACTCTGAATAGGAATAAATATATGACCAAAGTGAATCCCAATAATGAACGCTTAAAGCTTGATTGGCTAAAGGAACTGGAACGTGATGATTCACCTTCCACGATTGACCATAAACTCGCGGCGCTGGCCTGTTTTGAAGAGGCGACCGACTATCTGGATTTTGAAAAGATAACGGTTGAGGCCGTAGATGCTTTTACGGCATTTGTTGTTTCTCGTCCGACCCGAAGCCGAACTGACGTTGCAACCGTTAACAGTGTGAAGAGCTTTTTCCAGTGGATGGTGATGGATGAGCGGATCAAAGGTAAATTGGCTCGGCGGCCGATAAATGCGCTGCGCTTGAAACGCAAAGATCGAACCGCGTCCGGAGCGCGAAAAGCAAGGCCCATAGCTACAATTGCTCAGATTGAAGCGGCTGTGAAAGCCATGCCAAAAAACACCGCAATAGAGCGCCGTAATCGAGCGCTGGTGGCCTTTACATTAGTCTGCGGCGCGAGGGATGGCGCGATCATATCAATGCGTGTGAAGCACGTTGACCTAATCAATAAGCAAGTACACCAAGACCCCAATGAAGTGGACACAAAGGCAGGCAAGCAAATCCACACTTGGTTTTTCCCCGTTGGCGAATTTTTTATTCAAGAGGTCGAGGATTATTTGGCATTTTTGAAAACCGAGCAGGGCTTCACAGCAGAAGATTACCTCTTCACCTCCAGCGCGCGTGGACGAAATGAGCATGACCAGTTTTGCATTGTTGGATTGACTAAAGAGCGTTGGGCTAACGCTCAGCCGATGCGGGATATATTTCGCGCCGCTTTTAACGCGGTGGACTTGCCATATTTCAATCCACACAGTTTCAGGAAGACGTTAATGGCGCTGGCCTATGATTTGGAGTTAAGCGGCGAGCAAATCAAAGCTTGGAGCCAAAACTTGGGCCACACCAAGCTTGATACCAGTGTGAATAGCTATGGCGCGGTTTCACCTGACAGACAGCGGGCGCGTATGTTAGAGATGCACAACAAACCCGCCAAAGATGAAACCGAGCGTGCCGGGTTAATCGCTGACATTCTGGCCGTGATCGATGCGCGTGATCGTCACAAGGGGGCGGTATAGGGTCCTTTTCTGTGGGGGCGAAAATGAAAAACAGTAAAGCCACAATCCTTTTCTCCGGCTCTTTTCAGAAAATAAGTTAGGGACACGGGACATATACCTCAAAAATTGTGCGACCTGAGCAAAATCTTGTGGGGCCATAAGGAAATTGGATTTGCCTGATATCATCCCGCTGCGGCGGTAAATCCCTGCAATGACACCTTCGCGGGATAAAAGCGTTGGCAGTTTCGCTTTAGCCGTCTAAAGCCTGTCTATGAATCCAATTGAGATCGAGGAACAGCTATCTAATTTGGCCGCAGAGCCATTCGATGCTGCTGAGTTCCCGTTTCAGTTTCTCGAATGTTTTGGCAACAAGGCCACAAACATCAAGTCCCTGCGCAAAGGCAAAGCCAACAAAACCGATTTAGACGGCGGGGTTTTACAGCGCCTGAACATCCACATGCTCATGGCAGAACCGGGCAATGTTGACGCGGCGATGGACGGGCTCCGTGCGAGCAAGGCTACCGCCAAAAACAAATCTAAGTTCATCTTCGCCACCGATGGCGAAACCGTTGCGGCTGAAAACCTAACCACGGGCGATCATCTTGCGTGCGACTTTGACAAGCTGGGCGAGAATTTCACATTCTTCCTTCCGCTCGCGGGCATTTACTTCACTGCCGAGATTAAAAACCAAGATGTGGACATCAAGGCCACGGCACGCCTTAACCGGCTCTACATGGAGCTTCTCAAAGAGAACCCCGATTGGACAACACCCGAACGCCGCCATGATCTGAATCAGTTTATGGCGCGGCTGATTTTTTGTTTCTTCGCCGAGGACACGGATATTTTCCTCGGAAGTGACCTGTTCACCAACACCATCAAACAGATGAGCGACTCTCGTTCGGGGAATGTGACTGAAATTATTGCCACTTTGTTCGGCGCGATGGACACGCCGATTGAAAATCGCGATCCCGAACTGATCAGGCCATGGGCGAATGCGTTTCCATATGTGAATGGTGGTCTGTTTGGCGGCAATAAGGACGTGCCGAAATTCTCGCGTATCGCGCGGTCCTATATGATCGCGGCGGGTGAGCTGAATTGGTCAAAGATCAATCCCGATATTTTTGGCTCTATGATCCAAGCGGTGGCCGATGATGAAGAGCGCGGATCGCTTGGTATGCACTACACCTCTGTGCCGAATATCCTGAAAGTGCTTAATCCACTCTTTCTGGATGATCTGCGCGAAAAGTTGGAGGAGGCGGGCGATAATAAACGCAAGCTGCTTAACTTGCGCAAACGCATAGCCAAAATACGGGTCTTTGACCCGGCCTGTGGATCAGGGAATTTTCTGGTCATTGCCTATAAAGAGCTTCGCAAGATAGAGGCCGATATTCTGGATCGGCGCAACGATGACAATCGCAACACGGTTATCAGTCTGGAAAACTTTTACGGCATAGAGATCAAGAACTTCGCGGCGCAAATCGCGCAAATCGCGCTCTTGATTGCCGAATTTCAATGCGATGTGCTTTACATAAATCAGGTCCAAGCCTGTAAGAATATGCTTCCGCTGGATAAGGCGAATAATATCGTCATCGGGAATGCGTTGCGCCTTGATTGGCTGCAGGTCTGCCCGCCGACTGCGCCTGTCGATATTGTCAAAGACACAGATGATGATCTTTTTGATACGCCGCCAGAGCAAACCGAAATCAATCTGGATGAAGACAATTTGGGTGGCGAAACCTATATTTGCGGCAACCCTCCCTACAAAGGGAGTAAATGGCAAGATGCAGATCAAAAAGCTGATATGAAGTTTGTCTTCTCGTCTGATGCAAACTGGAAAAGCTTGGATTATGTTACAGGATGGTTTTTCAAAGCAACAAAATATCTGAAAGATCATACAGGAATAGCTGCATTTGTGGCGACAAATTCAGTTTGTCAGGGACTGCAAGTCCCGACACTTTGGCCTACGATTTTTTCTTATGGCATCCAGATAGTATTCGCACACACATCTTTTAAGTGGAAGAATTTAGCGAGTAATAACGCTGGGGTGACCGTTTCCATTATCGCTATATCAAACTCATACAGAGGCGTAAAAAAGTTATATTCAGTAAATGATGAAGATGAGCAGATAGAAAAGCGTTGTCAGTACATAAACGCTTATTTGGTTGCCGGCGATCGAGTAGAAATCATACCATCTAGAAAGCAAATATCGGGATGCAATAATATCGATCTGGGGAACATGCCCAAAGATGGCGGGGGGTTAGTATTTACGAGCGAAATACTGTTATCACAACGGCCTAATTCCAACACTTTTACTAATTATATTTTCGATTTCGTAGGTTCGCAGGAATTTACAAATGGATTCAAAAGGAAGTGCCTTTGGATCGAAGATAAATATGTGGATGACGCTTTAACAGACCCATTTGTGAGGAACCGCCTGAAAATCGTTCAGGATATGAGGTCAGAAAGCAAAGCTGCATCGACTAGAGACTTTGCGAATAGACCGCACCGTTTCAAGCAAATTCAGGGCAAGGCAACTAACCATTCTGTTATTGTGCCTAAAGTAACATCTGAGAATCGGGATTATTTACCTGTAGGTGTGCTAGATAATCGCACCATTATTTCTGATAATGCTTTTGCTCTCTATGATGCGCCTTTGTGGAATATGGCGATCATAGCGTCCAAACTTCACCTAGTTTGGGTTGGCACAGTTTGTGGCAAACTAGAAACTCGATATAGATATTCAAATACAATGGGTTGGAACACATTTCCTGTTCCTGAATTGACCGATGAAAACAAAGCCGATCTTACCCGCTGCGCGGAGGATATTTTGCTCGCTCGCGCCGCGCATTTCCCCAAAACGATTGCCGACCTTTATAAGCCCGAAGACATGCCGGAAGATCTTCGCGCTGCGCATGAGCGCAATGATGAAACGCTGGAGCGCATCTATATCGGCCGCCGATTTAAGACCGACACAGAACGTCTCGAAACCCTGTTCGATCTTTACACAAAGATGACGAAGACAGCATCATAATGAAGATGGGGCGCGTAAAATATTCGGAGCTCAATGCCCGCCAGAAGGAAAACTATAACTTCCAGAAAGTTGCAGGTGAGCTTGCGGATTACGGCTATAATTGCCTGCGTTTGAATGATGATTGGCAAGGCGCTGATTTTCTGGCCGTGCATATCAATGGCGATGATGTGCTGAAGGTGCAGCTAAAGGGGCGCTTAACGATTGACCAAAAATATTTTGGGAAAGATATTTATATCGCATTTCTCGATGCTGATGGCTGTTATGTCTATCCTCACGACGATGTCATGGCGCATGTCCTTTCGCTGGACAAGATCAACAATTCGAAATCTTGGGGGCAGGCCCAAGCTTACTCTTGGCCGTACTTACCAAAGTGGGCGAAGCCGTTGTTGACGGAGTATAAATTATGACCGAACCGAATAAAATGAACCCGCCGCAAGCCATCAGCACTCACTTCGCGACGAACGGCAAGTCTAAATCCTCAAATTCCATGGGCATGCGGGCGATGCAGGCGCGGGCGTGGAAATATCGCGGTGAGCAATATTTGCTGATTAAGTCCCCGCCGGCCTCGGGTAAGTCACGGGCGCTCATGTTTGTCGCGCTGGATAAATTGCACAATCAAGGCGTTCGCAAAGCGATCATTGTTGTGCCGGAACGCTCTATCGGATCGAGCTTTTCTGATGAACCTTTGTCGAAGTTTGGTTTCTTTACAGATTGGACCGTTGAGCCGCAATGGAACCTGACCAACGCGGCGGGCGCAGATGCAGAAAAAGTGCCGACCTCTACGGTCAAAGCTGTTGGCGCGTTTTTGGAAAGTGACGCCAAAGTTCTCGTCACGACCCACGCCACCTTTCGTTTCGCTGTTGAAGAGATTGGGATTGAGCCGTTCGATAACTGCCTTATCGCTGTAGATGAGTTTCACCATGTCAGCGCCGATAAAGACAATGTTTTGGGACGGCAGCTTGGAGCTTTCCTTGATCGTGACAAGGTTCATGTCGTGGCCATGACGGGTAGCTATTTCAGAGGGGACTCTGTCCCAGTGCTCGCCGCCGAAGACGAAGCCCGTTTTGAGACTGTGACCTATACCTATTATGAACAGCTCAATGGTTATGACTATCTGAAGACGCTCGATATCGGATATAGCTTTTATTCCGGTGATTATATTGATGCTGTCCCACAAGCCTTCATTGAAGACCGTAAAACGATCATTCATATCCCGAACGTTAATGCGCGCGAGGCGGGCCGATATGACAAATATCGCAGTGCTGAGATGATTATGGGGCATTTGGGCGAATGGCAGGGACGCGACCCCGAAACAGGGTTTCAGCTTGTCAAACGCGCTGACGGTAAAATTTTGCGTGTTGCGAACCTTGTCGATGATGATCCAAATTTACGCTCGCAAGTCGTTAACGCGCTAAAAGACCCTGCGCAAAAAATGAACCGCGATTGGGTGGATGTCATCATTGCGCTGGGAATGGCGAAAGAGGGCTTTGATTGGGTCTGGTGCGAACATGCTTTAACCATCGGCTACCGCGCCAGTCTCGTTGAGGTCGTCCAGATTATTGGCCGCGCCACGCGTGATGCTGAAGGTAAAACAAAGGCGCGATTTACAAACCTGATCGCTGAGCCCGATGCCGCCGAAGATACGGTTGTGGACGCGGTGAATGATACGCTCAAAGCTATCGCAGCTTCGCTCTTAATGGAGCAGGTACTCGCGCCGCGTTTTAACTTCACGCCGCGTCAAGCGGGGCCGCAACCCGGCTTTGATTATGAGGGCGGCTATCAAGAAGGCAAAAGCAATGTCGGATATTCCGAAGACGGCGCAGTTCATGTTGAGATCAAAGGACTGGTCGAGCCGAAATCCGATGAAGGCAAACGAATTGTCGAGGAAGATTTGAACGAGTTGGTCACGTCCTTTTTGCAGGATAACCGAACAATGGAGCGAGGTCTGTTTGACGATGAAGTTATCCCCGAAGAACTGACACAAGTGTCTATGGGGAATATTGTTCGTACACGCTACCCTGAGCTGTCCGATGTTGATCAAGACGCCATTCGGATGCAGGCGGTGGCGGCCATAAATCTCATTCAAAAGGGTAAAGCCACCGCCGCAGAGAACGGCGGCGGTGATGAACTAAAGGCCAATACAGCGCTGGTGGACGGCATTCGTAAATATGCGATGGATGTGCGTGAGCTGGATATTGACTTGATCGACAGTATCAATCCTTTCCAAACAGCCTATTCCATTATGTCCAAAGCGATGGACCAAAACACGCTTATGCGCGTTAAAGAGGCCATATCTGCTAAACGTATAAAACTAACGCCCGAAGAAGCCGTTGATTTTGCGCGGCGCGCTGTTCGGTTCAAGCGTGAACACAATCGAATGCCTGAGCTGACGGCCCAAGACCCATGGGAGCAAAAGCTGGCCGAGGGAGCGCTTGCCTTTAAGCGTTTTAAGGCAGAGGGCAAATATGAGTGATCTTGATCTCGATGAATTAGAAGCCGAGCTTGGCGGTCCGATTGAGGTCAAAGCTGCGCCGAAGTTAAGCGCGGAACAAGCGCGTGTAGTTGCGGGCTTTGAGGACATTCTGAAGTTTTTTGATGCGCATGGCCGCGCTCCCCGGCACGGCGAGGGGCGTGACATTTTTGAGCGTATCTACGCGGCGCATTTGGATGCGATCCGCAAGCAACCTCGTTTTCATGAATTATTGACTGATTTGGACAAACCGGGTTTGTTGCAAATTAGCTCCGATGATCTTGATGAGCTTAGCGAAGATGAGCTTCTCGATGAACTTGGCGGGCTGGATGATGACATCACAAATCTGCGTCACGTTAAGCCTCGCAGTGAGGTCTCAAAACCCGATGAGATCGCCATTCGAAAACCGTGTGAGGATTTTGAACGGTTCGAGCCTTTATTTGCTAAAATAAAATCAGAACTAAAGCATGGCGTGCGCGAGGCCCGAGAGTTCAAAAAAGATACTGAAATCAAAGTTGGGCAATTTTTCATCCTGCGCGGACAATTGGCATTTGTCGCTGAGGTTGGCGAGAAACGTAAAGCACCTAACGGCTCTAATGATGCGCGCTTACGTGTAGTTTACGATAACGGCACGGAAAGCAATCTCCTCAAATGGTCGCTCCAGCGCGCTCTTTATGACAAAGATAATCGTGGCCGCCGCGTAACCGATCCTCAAGCCGGACCTTTATTTGCACAAGATGAAACGAAAGGCACCGAGAGCGGGACAATCTATGTCCTGCGAAGTAAGTCAGACTTGCCTCTGATTGCGGATAACCGTGCGCTTGTTCACAAGATAGGTGTCACGGGCGGAAAGGTTGAAACACGCATTGCAAATGCGGTGAATGACGCGACATACCTATTGGCGGAAGTTGAAATTGTTGCCTCTTATCAGCTCTATGATATCAACCGTAGAAAACTGGAAAGCATGATCCATTCATTTTTTGAGGCGGCGAGGCTAAATATTGAGATACCGGATAGGTTTGGAAAACCGGTTAAACCTGAAGAGTGGTTTATAATACCTTTGGAAGCAGTGAATGAAGCAGTTGAGCGGATTCAGGATAAAACTATTGGCGATTACTTCTTCGATCTGAAGACGGCAAGTTTGAAGAAAAGATGAACTGCCCTTCCGCTTTTTGACCTGAAAGTATGAACGAAGGTATGAATGCGTAAAGCTGAATGAATATATACCTATAAATATCAATTACTTATCAGGTAAAATTGGTGGAGCCTAGGGGAGTCGAACCCCTGACCTCTTGCATGCCATGCAAGCGCTCTACCAGCTGAGCTAAGGCCCCATCGGATGCCGTCCGTGTCTGGGGGCATCTTGGTGTTTGCGCCTTTTAAGTGTCTTGGTCTTTTATATCAAGGCCAAGATTGGCGCGGCGCGGCGCCTTTTTAGTATTAGATCTCGATTTCTTCGACGTCGTCATCATCGCTGTCATCCGCGTCTGGCGGAGGAAGCTCATTGTCGTCATCATCGGCCACAAGAGCGGCGTCTTCATCTTCGTCTTCATCTGTAGAGAAGCCGTCGTAATCATCTGTGCGTCCGCCGTCGTCTTTACTGCCGATTACGGCATTGTCGTCACCGTCAAGCTCTAGCTCTTTGGCTTCGGCTTCGGCTTCGTCAATATCGTCTTCATCAACTTCTTCTTTTGCGGCGCCTGTTTCTTCTGCGTCATCATCTTCGTCTTTATCGAAGTCTTTGATATCTTCATTGGCTTTCATCGCGGCTATGCCTTCGGCAGCGGCGAGTAGCTCTTCTGGATCAAAACTGTGTTGGCATTCCGGACACGTGGCGGGCACGCGTGCGAGGTCATAGAATTTCGCACTGCATTCTGGGCAGAAACGTTTCGTTCCGAGATCAACTTTTGCCATAATAAACCCTGTCACATTATCTGACTTGCGTAATTGGCCCTGCGCTGTAAAAACGCCTCTCTTACGGCCATTGCCGCGTCTTAGCCGTTCCATTATGCAAGTCAACTGGGAAATCAAAAATCATGACGGCAGCATCCCAAAATAGTCCCGCCTTATCTGGCATAGTCCGTGCGCCGGGCGATAAATCTATTTCGCACCGATCCATGATTTTTGGCGCTATGGCGGAAGGCGTGACGACCGTAACTGGATTGCTTGAAGGCGCAGATATTATGTCTACCGCTGGTGCTATGCGAGCTTTTGGCGCAGATATTACGCGCGGCGAAGACGGCACATGGTTCGTTAAAGGTTGCGGAGCAGCAGGTTTCCAAACGCCCAAAGGCGATGTGGACTGCGGCAATGCCGGAACAGGCGTGCGCCTGATTATGGGCGCGGCTTCGGCCTATAATGTCAGCGCGCGTTATATTGGCGATGCGTCATTATCATCGCGGCCCATGGGGCGCGTTTTAAACCCGCTAACTGAGATGGGCGCGAAAGCGGCCTCAGAGGAAGGCGGAAGACTCCCCGTGATTGTGACGTCTAATGGAGAGTTAACCGCGATAGATTACACGCCGCCGCATGCCAGTGCCCAAGTAAAATCGGCGATCTTGCTGGCGGGACTGGGCGCGAAAGGCACAACAATTGTACGCGAGACGACATTAACGCGCGATCATACAGAAAATATGCTGAGGGCATTTGGCGCGCATGTCGAAAGCACACCAGAAGGCGAAGGGCAAATCGTAAGCCTTGAAGGCGGGCAAAGCCTAACGGCGACATCTGTGGATGTCCCGGGCGATCCGTCTTCGGCAGCGTTTCTGATCGTGGCGGCTTTGATTGTACCGGGGTCGGACGTCACTATCCGCCACGTAATGATGAATCCAACACGGACAGGCCTATTTGATACGCTGAGCGAAATGGGCGGTGATATTAAGATGAGTAATCATCAAAACTCTGGTGGTGAGCAAGTTGCGGACATTCGCGTAAAATATTCCCCGCTTGTTGGTGTGACCGTGCCGCTCTCGCGTGCGCCCTCTATGATTGATGAATATCCGATTTTGGCAGTTGCTGCGGCTTTTGCGTCTGGCGAAACGGTAATGGACGGCATAGGCGAGCTACGCGTGAAAGAAAGCGACCGTATTGCCGCGACCGAAGCGCTTTTGAAAAATAATGGCGTACAGGTCACATCACATGCCGAAGGCATGACGGTGACTGGAACGCCCATAAAAGGCGGAAACGCACAGGTGCCGGGCGGCGGAAGTGTTGTGACTCATCACGATCACCGCATTGCCATGTCGGGCTTGATCTTGGGACTGGCGGCGCAAAACCCTGTCTCTATTGATGATGCTTCTATGGTTGCCACGAGCTTCCCAAGTTTTTTTGACCTGATGACGTCACTTGGCGCCATTATTAAAGCCGCATAAATGCGCGTTATCGCCATAGATGGAACTTTTGCTAGCGGTAAAGGCACGCTCGGCCGCCGTGTTGCCGCGCATTATGGCTTTGCGTATTTGGATACGGGTAAGCTTTACCGTGCGGTTGCCCAGCGTGTTTTAACCTCTGGGGGTGATCCTGATGATGCAGAACAGGCCGTCAGAGCGGCACGTGCGATTTCTGCCTCTGATCTTGAGGACCCTATTCTGAAAAGCGGGCCTGTTGGCGCGGCGGCATCCAAAGTAGCCGTCCATACAGATGTTCGAGCGGCTCTTTTTGATTTCCAACGTGACTTCGCCGCTCAGCCTCAAGGGGCTGTTCTGGATGGACGAGATATTGGCACGGTTATTTGCCCAGATGCTGATGTGAAGCTCTATGTGGATGCAGATGTAAATATTCGAGCGGAACGCCGGTATAAAGAACTTTTGGGATATGGCGAAGATGTGACGCTCGAAGGCATCACTCAGCAGCTCGCGGAACGCGACGCGCGGGACCAAGGACGCGCCATAGCGCCCCTTAAACCTGCCGTAGATGCGCACTTGCTTGATACGACTAATATGTCTATAGACCGCGCGTTCGCGGCAGCAATTGCAATAATTGACGCTATTATCGGTGCTGAGTCTTCAAAATAGGGCTTTTCGCCGCCATTACCGAACACAATAGGCCCGGATTGGCTGGGCCAGACCGCAGGACACAACCTGTCGGCCTGAAACTATTTTTGGAGTAAACATAATGAGCACAGCTCAAGACACAATGAATCCGACTACGGATGATTTCGCTTCCATGCTGGAAGCCGCCCTCGAAACAAATAGTATGAGCGAAGGCTCCGTTGTCAAAGGTATCGTGACAGCGATTGAAAAAGACATGGTCATCATTGACGTAGGTCTTAAAACTGAAGGCCGCGTCCCGATGCGCGAGTTCTACACACCCGGCGCAGACGCTAGCGTTAATGTTGGCGACGAAGTTGATATCTACCTTGAGCGCATCGAAAACGCGCTCGGTGATGCAATCCTTTCACGCGACAAAGCGCGCCGTGAAGAGAGCTGGATCAAAATTGCAAAAGTATTTGAAAAAGAAGAACCTGTACCTGGCGCTATTGTTGGCCGTGTTAAAGGTGGTTTCACGGTTGATCTCGGCGGCATCAATGCCTTCTTGCCGGGTTCACAAGTTGACATCCGCCCTGTTCGCGACATCGCGCCTTTGATGAACCAAGAACAGCCGTTCATGGTACTTAAGATGGACCGCGCACGTGGTAACATCGTTGTATCACGCCGTGCTATCCTCGAAGAGAGCCGTGCAGAACAGCGTGCTGAGCTTGTTAGCCAATTGGCTGAAGGCGAAGTTCGCGAAGGCGTTGTCAAGAATATCACGGATTACGGTGCGTTTGTTGACCTCGGCGGTATCGATGGTCTTCTTCACGTCACAGATATGACATGGCGCCGTATTTCTCACCCGAGCCAAGTTCTGGCTGTGGGCGATACTGTCAAAGTTAAAATCGTACGTATCAATCCTGAAACACAGCGCATCAGCCTTGGCATGAAGCAGCTTCAGGAAGATCCGTGGGAAGCAGCCGCTGCGAAATACACAATCGGTTCGCGTCACACAGGTACAGTGACAAACATCGCTGATTACGGTGCATTCATTGAGCTTGAAGAAGGCGTTGAAGGTCTTGTCCATGTTTCAGAAATGAGCTGGACTAAGAAAAACGTACATCCTGGAAAAATCGTTTCAACATCACAATCTGTTGACGTTGAAGTCCTTGAAGTGGATTCAGAGAAGCGCCGCATCTCGCTTGGTATCAAGCAGACACAAAGCAATCCTTGGGATAACTTTAATGATCTGTATCCAATCGGTACAATCATCAAAGGCGAAGTTCGCTCTGTGACAGAGTTTGGTCTCTTCATCGGTCTTGATGGCGACATCGACGGCATGGCTCACCTTTCTGATCTTTCATGGGATAAGTCAGGCGAAGAAGCGCTCAAAGATTATCGTAAAGGCGACGAAGTCGAAGCGAAAATCCTTGAAGTTGATATCGAAAAAGAACGTATCAGCCTCGGCATCAAACAGCTTATTAAAGACACAACGCCAAGCGGTGCAAACCGTGGCGCGACTGTGACCTGTACGGTTAAAGAGGTTAACTCTGGCGGTATCGAAGTTAGCTTTGGTGATGACGACGCAGAAGCGACAGCGTTCATCCGCAAAGGTGATTTGTCACGTGAGCGTTCAGAGCAGCGCCCAGAGCGTTTTGCCGTTGGCGACAAAGTCGACGCGCTTATCGTTCGTTTCGACAAATCTAAGCGTCAGTACACATTGTCTGTTCGCGCACTTGAAATCGCAGAAGAAAAAGAAGCCGTACAGCAATATGGGTCAACAGACTCAGGCGCGTCACTTGGCGACATCCTCGGCGCAGCGCTTAAAAAAGACTAAACCTCTTTTCCTGATTAATGTAATTTGACCCCGCCTTTGGCGGGGTTTTTTATTGAACGCAGTAAACTATCCTTGCATGTTATTCGCGCATTAGACGTTGACGCCGCACAAAATACCCGCGATTATGCGCCATGCTTAGATCAGAACTCATCGACCAAATGCACAAAGATAATGAGCATCTCACGCGCCGTGATGTGGAACGTGTGGTGGCTGTGATCTTTGAAAGTATCATTCAAACGCTTGAAAAAGGCGCCCGTGTTGAACTTCGGGGCTTTGGGGCTTTTTCAACACGTCATCGCGAAGCCCGTATAGGCCGTAATCCGCGTACTGGCGGTCAGGTCAATGTCGAAGAAAAGCATGTGCCGTTTTTCCGTGCAGGCAAAGAGCTAAAACACCGTATTGACGCGACTCGCGAAGGTTAGAAGGCTCTGCACTTCAACATACTCCCGTGTTAAAAATGCGTAAACGTCCTTAACAGCTCCTTAACAATCCCTATGCCACTCTTCTCCTGCGCGAATCACGCGTATATTTTTATGGGGATTTAATCATGGGAATGATTTCCGAATTTAAAGAATTTGCGATGAAGGGCAATATGTTTGACATGGCAGTTGGCATCATCATGGGCGGCGCTTTTGGCACGGTTGTCAAATCATTGATAAACGACGTTATCATGCCTGTCGTTGGTCACTTCAGCGGTGGAACAGATTTTAGTAATTTGAAAGTCGCTTTGGGCGAAGAGGGCGGAGCCGCCATCAATTACGGCTTGTTCATTAACTCATTGATCGCTTTCTTGATCTTGGCATGGGTTTTATTCGTCATGATCAAAGGTATGAACGCAGCCAAAAAGGCTGAAGAAGAAGCGCCAGCACCCTCTGCTCCGCCAGCGAATGAAGTGCTTCTGGCTGAAATTCGTGATTTGCTTAAAAAGTAAGTCTCATTTGATGTTAAGATTTAAGGCCTGCTCTTGAAAAAGGGCAGGCCTTTTCTTTGTGTGCGATTTGGGTGTGTTCTGTTTAAAAGAGGCGGTTATGCAATATTATTTTGGCGCTTATATCGGTGATGATAATATCGCCCATGTCGCAGATGTTTCGGCGTATGATCAGGCTTACTTGCGAGACAAAGTCTTTCCGCATTTACAGCGTATTTCTGGTACTGATTATACGAACAGTTTTATGTGTATCCTGCAAACGGCGGCGCGTTATAGCTATGTACTCACCGGTGCGGCTGTCTATTGGTGCATTGAATGGGATCCAGGGTTTGTTGTCATAAAATTCGCCAAAAGCTCTCATATCTCTTGGGCGGCTATGCGATCGCCCGTGCCTGAATTTGGTGGGCGTACGCCGCTGCCCGAGGATGAGGCTATCTATGATGAAGATGAAGATAACCCGCAATATAATTTGATCTTTACACCGTGGGACGCGCAGTTCGAGGCGCAAAATCGAGAGTGGATTAAAGCGGCTCCTGCAAGTGGAGTGCAGCGACGGCTTTTTAATGCTCTATTGGGGCATGTGAATGGCTTGGAACCAAATATTGCCGGCGATGATGAAGAGGCGGTGCGAAGCTTTATAAAAACGTGCAAAACCAATATCGCCGAAATGGCGGGTGAGGGGATACGCGCCTGACTTAGACGAACGCTAAAGACGTGATCCCTTACGCGTATTTTTCGCCGAGATAGACGCGGCGCACATCTTTATTGGCACGGATTTCGTCGGGCGTGCCTTCGAACAAGGCTTCGCCTTGGAATAAAATAGACGCGCGGTCGACGATATCTAGCGTCTCTCTTACGCGGTGATCCGTGATTAAAATGCCAATGCCGCGCTGTTTAAGGTAGCGCACAAGCTCTGAGATATCGGCAATCGCAATAGGGTCAATCCCCGTGAATGGCTCATCGAGCAATATAAAACTAGGACGTGAAGCAAGGGCGCGCGCAATCTCAACGCGGCGGCGTTCCCCGCCCGAAAGTGCAAGAGCTGGGCTTTTTTTGATGTGACCGATGTTAAGCTCATCTAGGAGTGCTTCGACGTTATCATCCCACTTGCTACGGTCTTTCTCTGTGAGCTGCACAACGGCTTTGATGTTTTCCTCAACTGTGAGGCCGCGAAAGATAGATTGTTCTTGCGGCAAATACCCCACGCCAAGACGAGCGCGTTGATACATAGGTAGGCCTGTGATATCTTGACCGTCCAGCGTAATCATACCTCGGTCGGCTTCGATCAGGCCCATAATCATATAAAAACTGGTTGTCTTACCTGCGCCGTTCGGCCCCATTAGGGCTACAACTTCACCGCGCTGTACGGTGAGGGTAATGTCTTTGACGACGACACGCCCACGGTAAGATTTGCCAATATTACTGGCGGCCAACCCCGTGGCTGGCGGCGTAATTTGTGTCGGCGTATCATCGCGGTTAATGTCGGTTGGGGCGTTCATTAAGGACGGTCGCCTTCATTGCTCTTTATTAAAATGTTCACGCGGCCTTTATCACCGCATTTGCGGCCATTGCAAGAGCCAGTTACGGTCGCTTGATTGGTCGTTAAATTATAGACAAGCTCGTCACCGGTGACGACATTGTCATCTCCTTGTAGCAAAATCACATTTCCTGTGACCGTGAAGTTGTTTTTACGGCTTTCGTAAATGCCTTGTGTGCCGCTGACTTCTTGTTCAGGTGTGATGTAAAAAAAGTTGCCAATGGCTTCAATGCGCGAAATGTCACCCAATCCCTCTTGGTTTTCTTCACTGCGAGCAGAGTAGATTTTCATAAGGTCTGCGAGAATGCGTACATCATCTTGGCGCACGTCAACCTGCCCCGAGAGTGTTGTCACATCACCTTTATAGCCTGCATTATCTGCGGATGCCGTAATGGGAGCCTTACTATTGCGGGCAAATTGAGCGGATGCCGGTGAGGCATAGACCAAAAGAGCTGCACAACTTAGCGCCGCTTTTAGTGTGTGATTTAAGATCATGTTTTACCCACCACTCAAATTAACGTTTACGCGGCCCTGTCCATTATTAGGGTTACGAGTTTTATCGCCAAACTCTACACTTTTTAAGAGTGTATTATACACCAATTTATTGCCGCGAATTTTATTACCTGATTTTTCAAGAAGCAGGACATTACCCGTTACGGTAATTGTGTTATTGGAACGATCGTAAATTCCGCGGTCCCCTGTAACGGTTCGGACAGGCGTTTCGTAATAGAAATTACCCTGAGCATCGATCTTGGTAATTTCGCCAAGTTTCACGCTTCCGGTTTCGGCTTCAGTACTTGCGGCGCGATATATAATCATATCATCAGATTTCAGCGTCGCATCATCCTGAATGACTACGACATTTCCAGTCAGAGTTGTTAGCGCTTTATCATAACTTGCTTGTTGAGCCGCAATATCAACGGGACTATTTCCTGCAAAGCCAAAGCTTGTTTCGTTATCTGCTTGAATCGTAGTTTCATCATTGCTCGTGGAAGGGCTACGTTGTATTTGTGCGCTCATGCCATCTTTGAATGTAAAGACATTATAAGCATTTGTGATCTCAAAGCTATTGCCATTTACGATGCCGAAGTTCCCTTGGCATGCCATGGGGTGTGCGCCGGAAATTTCTTTATCTTTGGTGAAAATACGGGCTTGAGCAGTTTGGCATTTATAACCGTCATCTGTTTGCAAATCTACAGCTTTAGTTAGCTCCAAAATGCTTTGAACATCATCATAGACACCATGTTGCGCAGCAACCTTTGAAACGTTTGCGCTATTAGAGCGGTAGAATTCTAATACGGGATCTGTAAGCATTACTTCGGCAGAACGCGTCCTTTCGCGTACGGCTTCGGCCGAAGTGAGATAATAAGGCAAACCATCATTTGTGCGTCCACTATAACGGGGGTTTGTCATGCGTACAGATTCAGCGGGATTATCGTCTAGATCAAAGCCTTTCGGTTGGCTAAGGAACTGCCACATTAATAAGCCAATAAGTCCCACAGTTAGGCATAGGAGAGTATGGCGGAACAGACGAATATGAACGGAGTGTTTTTGCGCAGCTTCTAGGGTGAGTGTACGTTTCGGTTCCCAAAGACCTAGCGCTTCACTGGCGGCATGGTCACCATGATTTGATATGTTCTGCGTAAAACCCATTCTGCTTCTATAAAGCAGATGATCTTAAAATTGAATGCCTAATTCATGCATATGACCCAAGTTTAACTTTTGGGGTTTTTGCGTTTTAAGCAGGAAAGGGGAGTTTCCACTGTGCGGCCGCACTTTCAATGATACGTTTTTCACGTTCATGTAAATCTCCATCCGACATCGCAATTTTATACATGGCGTCTAGCAATAAGTGGCGTTTTGGAAAATCTGCAAATTGTAAAATTTTACGTGAAATGAAAATTTCTGCCTTAGCCGACCTAAGTTCTGTCGCGATCGCATCTCTATGTGCCATAAACCAATCTAAGGCTAATTTACGTGTTAATAAAGTGTCACTCTGTAAATCATTTTTCAGAGAGATAACGTGATTTGTGAAACAGTCGACTTCTTCTTTGTAAACTCGATTGTCAGCTATGACGATGATCGATAAGAGTGAAAAAACATCACTCCATTTTGATGGATCCATAAATTTCCCCTTAACCCAGTTTTCTCTGAATTTTAATCGTCTTTTACCTTCACGAAGACGGGGCATTCTATTATGAATGTTAAATGAATGCGGTGTGAATGAAAGTGTGTTCAATCGTTAACGCCAAGCTATTTCGCCGCGCTGTAGTCTTGCCTTTTAAATTGCTCTTCGCGCACGCGCTGTTATAAGGCACGCAACATATTAGGAGACCTCACTCATGGCATCATTGGATAGTTTTAATTGCGAGCGTGAGATTACCGTTCGCGGCGGTGATTACACATATTACGATCTGAAAGTCGCGGAGAAGAATGGCCTTGATGGCGTATCCCGCCTGCCGCGCTCTCTCAAAGTTTTGCTTGAAAACCTGCTTCGCCACGAAGATGGCAAGACAGTCACGAAGGCTGACATCGAAGCGGTTGTGGGTTGGCTCGATACGAAAACGTCAACACATGAAATCGCCTACCGCCCGGCGCGCGTATTGATGCAAGATTTCACGGGTGTTCCTGCGGTTGTGGATTTGGCCGCCATGCGCGACGCCATGCAAAACTTGGGCAAAAGCCCTGACGCGATTAACCCGCTTAATCCTGTTCACCTTGTTATCGACCATTCTGTTATGGTGGATTATTTCGGTACGCAATCTGCGTTTAAGAAAAACGTTGCCCGCGAATATGAGCGTAATGGCGAGCGTTATGACTTCTTAAAATGGGGCCAAGAAGCTTTTGATAATTTCTCTGTTGTTCCTCCGGGAACAGGTATTTGTCACCAGGTGAACCTTGAGAACCTAGCGCAAACGGTCTGGACGAAAACCGAAGACGGCAAAACATATGCTTTCCCTGATACGCTTGTCGGCACAGACAGCCACACAACCATGATTAACGGCTTGTCTGTTCTCGGTTGGGGCGTCGGCGGTATTGAAGCCGAAGCGGCCATGCTCGGTCAGCCGATTTCTATGTTGATCCCCGAAGTTGTGGGTTTTGAACTTAAGGGTAAACTCCCCGAAGGCGCGACAGCGACTGACCTTGTGTTGCGCGTTGTTGAAATGCTACGCGCGAAAGGCGTCGTGGGTAAATTCGTTGAATTCTTCGGCGAAGGCCTCGATCACCTCTCGCTTGAAGACCAAGCGACGCTTGCCAATATGGCACCTGAATATGGCGCGACCTGCGGCTTCTTCCCTGTTGATACAGATACGCTTAAATATCTTGAGGCCACAGGCCGCGATACAGTCCGTATCGAACTTGTCGAAGCCTATGCAAAAGCCCAAGGCCTCTGGCGCGATGAGAGCACCCCTGAGTATACAGACACAATCGGTCTGGATGTTACAACAGTGAAGCCTGCGATCTCTGGCCCTAAGCGTCCGCAAGATCGTTTCGATCTCTCTGGCGCGAACCAGACTTTTGCGAAAATTCTACGTGACGAGTTTAAGAAAACACCAGGCGGCGACAGCTCTGTAGCCGTCAAAGGCAAAGACTATTCTCTCGATCATGGCGACGTTATGATCGCCGCGATTACATCTTGTACCAATACGTCTAACCCTTCCGTTATGATGGCGGCGGGTCTTGTAGCCGAAAAAGCCAACGCGCTTGGCCTCACAGTAAAGCCTTGGGTGAAAACATCCCTTGCGCCTGGTTCGCAAGTTGTGGGTGAATATCTTGAAAAATCAAAACTTCAAAAAGAGCTTAACCAGCTCGGTTTTGACGTTGTTGGTTATGGCTGTACGACCTGTATCGGTAACTCTGGCCCGCTAGCCCCTGAATTCGCCGAAGCGATTTCCGAAGGTGACCTTGTCTCTTGTTCTGTTCTTTCAGGTAACCGTAACTTTGAAGGCCGCATCGGCCCGGATATCAAAGCGAACTTCCTCGCCTCTCCGCCGCTTGTTGTGGCTTACGCCATTGCGGGTTCACTGCACCATGATTTCGATAATGACCCGCTCGGCGTGGATAAAGACGGCAACGCTGTTTTCCTCAAAGACATCTGGCCAACGTCTGCGGAAATCGCGGCTGTTGTTCGCAAAATCATCACACGTAAAATGTTCACTGAACGCTACGCGGATGTGTTTAAAGGCGACAAAGAATGGCAAAAAATCAAAGTGACTGGCGGTAAAACATATGACTGGGCCCCAAGCTCAACATACGTTCGTAACCCGCCTTATTTTGACGGCATGACGACAACGCCTGACCCAGTTGAAGACGTTAAAGATGCCAATATCTTGGCGCTTCTTGGCGATTCCATCACGACTGACCACATCAGCCCTGCTGGCGCGATCAAACATGACGGCCCGGCTGGTGATTATTTGTCGGAACGTCAGGTGCCAAAAAATGAGTTCAACTCGTTCGGCTCACGCCGTGGTAACCACGAAGTTATGATGCGCGGCACATTCGCCAATATCCGTATCAAAAACCTCATGGCGCCAGGCACAGAAGGCGGCGTGACGAAATACGTCCCATCTGGCAAAGTCATGAGCATCTATGAAGCGGCCGAAAAATACGCTGAAGATAAGAAAGATCTCGTTGTCTTCGCGGGCACGCTTTACGGAAACGGTAGCTCACGTGACTGGGCCGCCAAAGGTACAATCCTTCTCGGCGTCAAAGCCGTTATCGCAGGTAGCTTTGAGCGTATTCACCGTTCAAACTTGATCGGCATGGGCGTCCTCCCGCTTGAATTCCAAGAGGGCGACAGCTGGCAGAAACTTGGCCTTACGGGTGATGAAACAGTTTCAATCGCAAATATCGAAGGCTTAAAGCCTCGCGGTACACTTGATGTGAACATTACGTCCACAGATGGCAGCGTGAAAACAATCACGGCTAACGTGCGTATTGATACGGATAATGAGCACGAATACTATAAAAACGGCGGCATCCTGCATTATGTATTGCGGAACTTGGCTAAAGAAGCCGCGTAGATTTTACGCCCATTGCAAAATGAAAAGCCTTCCTTCGGGGAGGTTTTTTTATTGTGGGCAAGACTGTAAGCCGGCAAACGGGGTTTTCATTGGAGGCGCTTGGGCATAATTCTCAAGAGGACTAATGATGAAACGATTTATTCACGCGGCTATTTCCGCATTTATCCCGATGAGCGCGCATGGTGCAGACGTTCAAGATGTTTACGGGCTTTGTATTTCAGAGGCCAAAGACGGCAAAACTTAAGTCACCTATTGCGGTGACGGAACGCTCGTTGATTGAGTCCCTCAGAACCAGAAAAACAACTCGACGCGCGAAATAAAGATGAGAGCCTGCGCACACGTCCGCTTCTCGGGGGTGCCGATGTTATGGGGATTTCAAGCATCGAAAAAAGGGGTGGAAAAAAGGAAAAACCTACAACCCCGAAAACGGGAAACCTATCATTCCTCCATCAAACGCGAAGAGGCCACCTACCAAAATCTAAGGTTGCTTCGGCCCGATTTGTCAGTCGAATTTGTGGGCATTCGCCGGTAGTGAGTAATCGATTTTATTTTGATTTTTAATCCCGCGACAGCCTTCGCCCATCCAGTGGGCCGAGCTGACTGCTGCGTCCCTTTCCCTCTAGTACCCATGTAATAAAATGCTCGCAATTATTGGTGATGACATTATAGCGCTGTCCTTTGCGAGAGCGTGCGCGGGCGACGATTTCACTGCCTGATAAAGGGTGACTATAGGGCATGACCGTGGGGATGCGCCCGTCGCAAAATACATCGAAATCACTTTCTTCCGCGCGGCCAAATCGGCGGCTGGTGTGGATGACCGTCCCATAGCCCGTGGCGATTCCAAAGTGTTTCACAAGGCCAAAAACGCGGATCATTAATAATGTGCCAGCGGGGTGAACCTGTGCACGTTTTTCAAAGGGGTAATCTGTCATGGCCCTAATATAGGCATAAGTTTGAAAATCGCAAACCCCCGACAGAGATGGGCTGACGGTGGCGCGCCGAGATGTTATACTGAGGCAGGAGGCCGTTATGTTTAACCCAGAATTTCTATTTTCATTCGTCATTGCATTTGTCTTGCCCGCTTGGGCTATGTTGATCCTCGCCCCGCGTTGGAGCGTGACCGAAAAGCTGGTGCATTCAATGTTATGGCCGTTGGTGTTGGGCGCGGTTTATGTTTTGACTTTGGTGCTGGCGATAGGCTTCGGGCAGGGTACAGACGGGGCGGGCTTCACAACGATACCCGCAGTTCGCGCGATCTTTGCCAGTGATATCGGCGTCGTCACGGGCTGGACGCATTTCCTTGTCTTTGATTTATTCGTCGGGTCTTGGGAAGCACGCGATGCCAAGCGCCGAGGCTTTCATCACGGCCTGCTAATCCCGTGTTTGTTCCTGACCTTTATGTTCGGCCCTGTGGGATTGCTCCTTTATGTGATCCTACGGGCGGCAACGAAGAAAGGCGGCTGGAGCTTGTTTGAAGATTAACGCTCGGCTTATTGCCCCGTCACTAAGATGGCATCAAAACAGTCTTGTGACATCAGGCCTTGCGCTAAAAACGTGCCGTTGGCATCGGTAATCGCAACTAATCTGTCGCCATCATCATTCGCTGTCGATTGTTCGGATTTTTGAAGTTTTGTATATTTCCGCACGATGGATCCAGGCGAATCATTGTGCCATGTTGCGACGCGATAACCTTGGAAGCTTTGGCTTTGTTCAAGCACATCATTGGCATAAAAATTCAGCACAACTTGATGCGGCTGCACCACGCATTCCATGCGCGTCTTACTTGTTTGATGTTGCCCAAACGTGAAATAAAAAATGGCCGCAAATCCTAAGAGCGCGGCCAAAATAAGTTTTTTATTGCGCATGTGCCTAATGCCTAAAGTGGCGCATCCCTGTGAACACCATCGCGATGTTTTTCTCATCGGCGGCTTTGATAACCTCGTCGTCGCGGATGGAGCCGCCAGGTTGGATGATGGCGGTTGCGCCTGCGGCGGCTGCGGAGAGCATACCGTCGGCGAAGGGGAAAAAGGCATCTGACGCGCAGGCGCAGCCTTGTGTTTTGGGCGTGTCCCACCCTGCGGCTTCGGCGGCGTCTTCGGCTTTGCGCGCGGCGATGCGGGCGCTGTCGATGCGGCTCATTTGACCAGCGCCAATGCCCGCAGCTGCGCCGTCTTTGACATAAACAATGGCGTTGGATTTCACGTGCTTAGCGATTTTCCACGCCATGCGAAGGTCAGCCATTTCGGCCTCTGTCGGCTTGCGCTTGGTGACGACTTTCAAATCATCATCCGCGACGTGTCCGTTGTCGCGATCTTGAACCAAAATACCGCCAGCGACATTGCGCTGAGTCAGGCTCGGAGCAGAAGGATCAGGTAGGCCGCCAGCAATCAGCAGGCGTAGGTTTTTCTTTTTCTTAAATACAGCAATGGCGTCCTCATCGGCACTCGGGGCGATGACGACTTCGGTGAAGACCTTCACGATCTCTGTAGCGGTTGCCGCGTCAAGGTTCCCGTTCAGTGCGACAATGCCGCCAAAGGCCGAAACAGGATCACAGGAGAGCGCGTTTTGGTAGGCGGTGATGAAATCATCCGCCGTCGCCACGCCGCACGGATTGGCGTGTTTGATAATCGCCACAGCGGGCTTGTCGCCGTCCTTCGTGTTGCCAAATTCCGCGACGAGTTCATAGGCCGCGTCTGTGTCGTTGATATTGTTATAGCTTAGGGCTTTGCCTTGAACTTGCTGCGCGGTTGAGACGCCGTGGCGCTCGCTGCCGTCGCCATAAAAGGCCGCCGTCTGGTGCGGGTTTTCGCCGTAACGCAGCGTTTGTTTTAGTGTGCCTGCTTGCGCGCGATATGTCGGCGCCATGTCATTCAAATGATCGGCGAAATAATTTGCGATGGCGGCGTCATAGGCGGCGCTGCGGGCGTAACATTTCGCGGCGAGTTTCTGGCGTGTTGATCCAAGCGTCTGTCCGTCATGCGCGTCCATATCGGCGAGTACGGCGTCGAGGTCTTCGGCGTCAGAACACACAGCGACATGGGCGTGGTTCTTGGCGGCAGCGCGGATCATAGCGGGGCCCCCAATGTCGATGTTCTCGACGCAGGTCTCATAGTTCGCGCCAGAGGCCACGGCGGCTTCAAACGGATAAAGGTTCACAACAAGCAGGTCTATCGGCAGGATATTATGGGTGCTCATCGCGTCCATATGTGTTGTGAGATCACGGTCGCCAAGTAATCCGCCGTGTACCATGGGGTGTAAAGTTTTAACGCGACCGTCCATCATTTCAGGAAAATTTGTGAGTTCAGAAACATCGCGAACCTCAAGGCCCGCTTCGGCTATAGCTTTGCGTGTGCCGCCCGTGGAAACAAGCTCCACACCACGAGATGCCAAAGCTTTGGCTTGGTCAATAAGGCGCGATTTATCAGATACAGAAATCAGGGCGCGGCGCACAGGGGCAAGACGTGCGGGATCAAAAGGGGGGAGATCGGGATTAGGGCTTGGCATGGGATACGTCCGTGTGTGGCGAAAATTTGGCTCCCGCTAACATGAATTGACGCCAGGGTGAAGAGGCCCAAGGTCGCAGGCCCCTAAGAGGATAAACCGCCATTTGGAGTATAGTCTGAAACCAAACCCGAAAGCGCCTTTTTGATTGCGGCTCTATTGCGCGCGTCTACGGCCTTCAGGAGCTCGTCAATTTGTTTTTGAACCGAAGCCGGGTCGACGACTTGGCCGGTAAAACGCTGAACGCCTGCAACATAGGTTGTTTCAAGATTTTCAGCATGGCCAGTAAGGCGTTCAGTTACTTTCTCGCCGGGGCGTAAACCCGTGTAAATGATCTTAATGTCGCGATCAGGTACATAACCCCGAAGCCGGATAAGCTGCCGGGCGAGTTGAGAAATATTTACAGGTTCCCCCATTTCAAGTACATAGACTGAGGCTTCATCATCTTTTTGTGTTGCGTTTAACGCGGCAGCTTGGAGCACAAGTGAGGCAGCTTCATTTGTTGTCATGAAGAAGCGGTTTACATTTGGATCTGTAACTGTGACAGGGCCGCCGCGCGCAATTTGTTCTTCGAATAGCGGCACGACTGAGCCGGTAGAGGCGAGCACATTGCCAAACCGCACGGCCGAGGATGAGAGGTTCGTTCCGACATTCTTGCCATTTTCAAACACGCTTGCGATCATAAACATTTCGGCAATGCGTTTGCTTGCGCCCATAATGTTCGTGGGAAGAACGGCTTTGTCTGTGGAGACGAGCGTAAAACTTTCTGATTCGTATTTTTCGGCAAGCTCTAGTAATGTTTTTGTCCCGCCAACATTGGTTTGCAGCGTCTCAATCGGATTAAGTTCTGAAAGCGGGACGTGTTTATAGGCTGCGGCGTGGAGAATGATCTCAGGGGCTTCAGCTTTGAAAATTTCTTCCATGTGGGCCTTGTGACAAATACTCCCCATGCACAGGCGCCAGACCTGCCAACTATCATCTGGGTACATATCTCGAAGTTCCATATCGATGGAATAAAGATTGAATTCTGACGAATCGACAAGCACAAGTTTGGCGGGCGATAGCGCCGCAACTTGGCGCGTCAGCTCAGACCCAATAGTGCCGCCTGCGCCTGTGATCATCACGCGCTTACCTTTGATGAAGCGCCGGACAGGACCGATATCCAAATCGCGTTCAGGCCGGCCAATAAGGTCAGCTGCTTCGAAACGAGTCAGGCCTTTATCACGTCCGCCGGGGCTAACGCGCACCAATGGCGCGCCCAAATCAGATGCGCGTTTAACAAGGTCATAAGAGCGGATTTTATCAGGAGCTTGATCAGTGGCAATCAAAGTGGTGGGTAACGTGTGATTTTCTTGTAGTCGCTTGTAGATTTCGCTTAGGGATTCAAGTGCGCCAAGTACAGGAATACCGCGTATTGAGCGCCCATTTAAGCCTTGATCCGTTGCGATAAGGCCAGAAATATTATGTTCATGCCCACTGCTTCGGCGTGTGTAATCTCTAAGGTAATTAGAAATAGAAGAGGCGGATCCAACAAGTATAGCCGGAGGCTTAGCCCAATCTTTACCACGTAAAACAGCCCTCAGATCTCCATTCAAAACCAATAAAACAGCTATACGTGAAAGCGTTAAAAGGCCAAAAAACAAGGCCAATGCTATGAAAGGGATCGTCCGCGTGTAATTTTCGTCTCCATTAAAGAAGACCATAATAAAACCACTGGCGGCGGCTGTGACTAAAATACTTCCTGCAAGTAATTTACGAATATCATCCAGAGCCGTAAATCGCCAAATGCTACGATAGACTTGAAGAAATATCCAAGCAATCGCTGTCGATAGTGCGAAAATACCTGCAGCTTTTATATCAAAGTTATTTGCAACGATTTTATTCTCAAAATCGTAACGCCAAGTGATAGCGGCAATAATAGATAAGGCCGCAAGAAAAGCATCGAATAATGTGATGGCTACATTGCTTACGATAGCATTTTTGCTGAAATTTTTATAATCCAACATTAGGCGCGACTTTCCATACGTTTGAAAGACCAACGAACACGATTCGATTGGGCTTCCCCATCCCCATCTGCAAAGGCTGCGCCAGAAATGACGATTTGTTCGCTTTTAATAGGTTTTGTGCCGCTGCCTAGATAAAATGATGGCTCAAGGGTCAAGGGACCAACATCCGTACGAAACCTCCATCCCTCATTGCCTGGCTGTATCAGGAGAGCGCTTTTGTGATCTTGGGCCAAGGTTACTTTGACGGATGGATGTAAATGAAACCGCAATGTGAAAGGAATTTTTTCTCGACTGAGAGGCACAGCTCCAAGAGGAACGGCAAGGCTATCTTCCCCTCGAAGATCAGTTCCATCGAGTGACATGTAGAGTCTACGATTGTGCATAAGGCCCGTAAGGTCTCTATAGCCATCATGAGATGTTTCTAGCCACACGCCTTTGGATTGTTCTTTACGAAACGCTTTCACATTTTGCGCCCCAGTTTCGATGGCGTGACCCAGCCATTTTTGTGGTAGGCCAGAGTCTACAATATGCCCTGCGGATTGCGCATTTAATGTCAATGTTGAATGCGCGGCTGTTGCGCGCACGGCCTGTTTCCAATGATAAGGTTGCTCTTCCGACCATCCACAATTCACGATGAGACGTCCCGCTGGTGTAGCAAGGTTGAAGGCAAGGGGCGCTAAATGTGCGTGCGTATCGAAACCCGGAGGCGGGGGGCCACCTGTATCGACAATCAGCACAGTGCCTTCATGAGAAATGCGTTGATATTTCATATGGGGGCAATAGCCAAAGGATTTGGTTGGTTTCGTGTGAGCCTTGAGGGCTTTTTTTATACAGTTTGCATTTTCCTCTCCGCCGCCATTAAATATGGCGAGTGCATTATCAGAGAGTTGGAAAAAAGCTACCATATGGGCCAAACGATTAAGCGCGCGTTCCATAATGTTGGAGCAAGCTATTCCGCGCGCTTTTAACAGTGTTGCGAGGGTTTGTAGCCGTCGAAAAACTTGAAAGGTAATTTCTGGTGAGCGAGAAATATGACCGCCATCGGGAAGGATTTGGGCCTCAACTTCATCGTCAAGCCAGTCTAGTCCAAGTGCGAGATAATCTTCGGCTTTTTCCATTAAACGTGCCCCGCCCATAGAGAGGGTGATGGCCGCGTGTAAACGCGGCAGGCTATTGTCCATATGTGGATAGCTTTGGCGTAAAAATTTGAGTTGTTTTAAGACGGAATTTCGACGTTTTTGCGCTATTTCGTTTTTGCTGTCTGCCGACATAGCAGGTGCCCAAAGTGCAAGCCAATGGTAAAGGCGTTCCGTAATATGTTCAGGATGCCATGCAAACACATTAAATTGACCGTAAACGGCTATCCATCTATCGACCAAAAGCCTTGCGTGAAGTGCGGCGCTTTTCTCGGGTACAGCTAATAGGTGAGGAAGCCAGTTAAAGCTATGAAGCCATCCAGCAAAACGTTGTGACGGGAGGGCAATCGTCCATGGATCACCTTGTGCCCCGACATCAATACGTTCGTCCGCAAATGCGAAATGCCCTTTTAGAATAGGTTGGCCTAGAGTTTTATTTGCATTGTGAATTTTGACCTGTTGCGTGAGAAATTCATTGGGTCTGTTTGCGCTAGATATGTTAATAGGGCGCAGGGTTTGTGTGATTTGATTGCGAATAAGCGTGCGGCTATGAGTAAGGCCTGCATTTGCAAGGCGCTTTAGCGTTATCCGTTTGGACACGCGCCTATTCCGTTCTATGCAGCGCTGCGGGCAGATGGGCCGCGTAGAGCTGAGATGTTTTCTGCGTAGCTGCCTTGGCCTTTAAAGATTGCACTTCCAGCCACAAGCGCTGTTGCGCCAGCATCAATACAGTGTTGGGCCGTTATGGGGTTCACACCACCATCGACCTCTAAAATAATGTCGCGACCTGTTTGTTCAATCATCTTGCGCAGTGTTTCAATTTTGCGAAGTTGCGAAGTAATAAAACTTTGCCCGCCAAACCCAGGGTTAACACTCATCACTAAAATTAGATCCACTGTATCCATGACATGATCTAAAACATGCTCAGATGTAGCGGGGTTTAACGCGACGCCAGATTTTATACCGCGCGATGAAATCGATTGTAGCGTACGATGCAAATGCGGTCCCGCATCTGGGTGGATTGTTATCAGATCAGAGCCCGCCTCAATAAACGCGTCGATCATGGGGTCGGCAGGCGTAATCATAAGGTGTACATCAAAGGGCTTGTCGCTATGGGGGCGAAGCGCTTTAACGACTGCTGGGCCAATTGTAATATTAGGGACATAATGCCCGTCCATGACATCAACATGAATCATATCCGCTCCTGCGGCATCGATAGCGCGAATTTCTTCACCCAGGGAGGCGAAGTCAGCAGAGAGGATAGACGGGGAAATAAGGACAGACTGGGACATGAATGTGCCATATCAGCCAAGCGCAAAGGGCGCAAGATAATGTAAGCTGTTCCTGCCTTAGTAACTCAGTGGCAAATAACTGATTTTGCATAAAAAAACCCGCATCGGCTAAGCCGAGCGGGCTTCTACAAATTTAGATCAACCTATTTGCGAATAGGAAGGTAATTTTGTGAGGAATAACTGCTGCTGTTGCTGCTATATCCTGTGTAAGTTGATCCAGAGCTGATTGAGCCACCCTGCAAACATGTGCCATCTGGCTGACGTGTTGTACCGGTGGGGCAATTTACAGCTGTGCTATGCGAGCTGGATATTCCAGAGCCATATGTTGTGCTAGTGCTTGTTGAACCGCCTTGCATACATGTGCCGTTAGACTGAAGACTTGTGCCAGATGGGCAATTTACATTGCCGCCATATGACGTTGTTGTTGAGCTATATGTCGTCGGCTGAGAATAGCTAGTTGTTGAACTATAGCTAGTTGTGCCATGCGAAACTGAACCATTCATGAGGCAAGTGCCATCTGGTTGACGCGTTGTATTGGTAGGGCAGTCGACGCCCATTGCAGCGTGGTTCGATTGTGCCATATATGCTGTTGGCGCAACATATGTGTGCGTTGGATATGCCACTGGCGGTATAACGGGGGCCATAGGAAGAGGGTGTGCCGATGAGGTGTATGTTGTCATAGGCGGTGTTGCACAAGCGGGTGTGTAACAAGAGCTGTTTACACCTTCAAATTTGTAAAGATTTGAATGTAATGATTGTGCGCTGTTATAGTTATTAGAGTGCGGCGCACCTTCATATTTGAAGATACCTGCACCATCAACAGATGTACTCGCGTGACCATTGGCGCAGGCCGTGAGTGTTATGCCGGCTGCAATCGTAGCAAGCAGGCTCTTATTTTTAAAATGATAATTCGCGCTCATGTCGAGGCTCCCGTTTTGATACACATTGAGGGTAGCTGTGCAAGGCATAGGCCAGTTTACGGAATATAGCATATATTAGTTTTTATATTAGGTTATTCACCTCAAATTCGTGTTTTTAATTTTCCCTTCGCGTAAGACGCGCAATGAAAAAGCCATCCATGCCGCCCATTTCAACCATATGTTGAGGTAAAGACCGCACATATCCTTCGGGAGATAGAATTGGTAATGCTGAGACAGTTGAAGCAGATGTGAGGGGATTAAGGCAAAAATCGGGGCGATCCTGTAAAAAGCCAGGAATTCGGGCTTCGCCTTCTTCTTTTTGTATCGAGCATGTACAGAAAATTAGTGTTCCGCCGGGTTTCACAAGGTTTGCGGCGGCGCGGAGCAGCGCATCCTGTAGGGCGGCAAGTTTGCCAATATCTGTATGCGCTTTGTTGAACAATACATCTGGATGACGGCGAAATGTGCCTGTCGCGCTACAGGGTGCGTCCAATAAGACAGCATCAAATAGCTCGTCTTCGTTTTCCGGTTTCCATTTACGTGCATCAGCCGCGAGAATGGCTGCGCTTAGTCCCATACGTTCCAAATTGGCAGAAAGCGTTTTAAGGCGCGCCTGCGAAATATCGATAGCGGTGACGTCCGCGCCCATGGCGGCGGCTTGAAGTGTTTTTCCGCCCGGTGCGGCGCAAAGGTCTAAAATGCGTTTGCCGCTAAGGTCGCCATTGGGCGCGAGAGTTTCGGCCATGATTTTTACAGGCAGCGAGGCTGCAATGTCTTGTGCCCACCAAGCGCCTTCTTCAAACCCGGGCAGGGCTGTAACATCGCCAATACGCGGGCGGCGCAGCGTTCCCGTGGGCAGGGTTTCGGCCTCTAAGGCGGCGGCCCAATTTTCTTGGTCCTCCGCCGAGGTATCTTTTAGCGAGAAATCAAGCGGTGGATGATTGGCAAGCTGCATAGCCATTTTGCGCACAGCAGGACGGCCATAGGCTTTGATCCAACTATTCGAGAGCCAACGCGGAATGTTCTCGGATGGGGCGATCATCCCGGCCTTGTCTTTGCCGCTTTCGGCAACTTTGCGCAGCACCGCATTAGCAAGCCCCGCGAAGCCGCGTGTTTTAGACGAAGATTTCAACACAGTGACGGCTTCGCCTACGGCGGCGTGAGGGGCCGTATCTAAGAATAAAATTTGAGCCGTCGCAGTTTGGAGCACTGCCATAGGGAATGTTGGCGGCGGGGATTTAAGCATGGGTTTTAACACGCCAGTTATCTGGCCATAACGGCGAAAGACGGTAGCGGCGATCAGCCGAGCAAATGCGCGGTCACGTCCATCAAGCTCTTGATATCCCTTTTGCGCAGAGAGCGCGGCTTCTAACGTCACCTTATCACGGAGCACTTTACCAACAGCATGAGCTGCATAAAGCCGTGTTTGCGCCGAAGAGGACAGGGTCACGCGCTCGCGTTTCTCTCCGCGCGCCTCATCCTTATTATATTGCCGAGGGGCACGCGGTTTGGGCGCGCCAGAAGAAGGTTTTTGATCAGTCATAGGCGGCCTCTATCAGAGCTTGGCTCTGGGCGCTACGCCCGATAATAAAATGCGGGTTTTAAATGTGGCGCTAAATGCGCGAGGTGACTTTGATTGCAGCTTTGCAACCGGCGGTGATGACGCGGCTTAGCAGGCCATATCCGGCCGCCTCTTTCGCGCCACCTTCTACAGCAATATGTTTATGATGAAGTTCATCTTCGCGAAACTCTGCAAATGTCGCGGCCAGTTCTGGATCTTCGTCTTTGACCTCTTCGACTTGTTCGCCGTAATGCTGCTCAATCACGCTTTCGACGGCTTCTGTGCAGGCATGAGCCGCCTTTTCGCCCATCAAAGCGGTAACAACCCCAAGGCCATATCCAGCGACATTCCAAATCGGACTAAGCGCCGTTGGGCGAACATTGCGCTCCACGAGCATTGTGTCAAAGGCCTCAAGGTGTTTTTGCTCTTCGGTTTCCATCTCTGCGATTTGCGCTGCGATATGGGCGGTTTGTCCTTGGCGGGCAAAGACGGCTTGCTGACCCTTATAAATCGCAACTGCGCCATATTCGCCCGCATGATCAATCCGCAGCATAGAGGCGATATGAGGCGGTGTTGGACGCTTGGCAGGCTTTACCTTGTGTCCCGCCATAGGGGGACGGCCACTCATAAGGCACTCCGGCGGCGTAGCGCCGCTAGCGCAAGGCACATGCCGATGAAAGATAGCAGAGCGTTCCACCCTGCCATAGACAGGCCCAAGAATGACCAAACAATATCAGAACAGGCAGGCGGCTTAATTTTATTATTCAACGATGCGAGCAAATCTCCGCTACCGATATCATCAATATTAATAGGGCCGCTCATGCAGGACTTTGGTCCCTCTAAGAGGCCTTGTTCCACGCCGACATGCCAGAGACCCATAACAACACTGCCGAGAAAGGCGAGCGCGAGTAACAGGCAAAACAAACGGGCAAAGCGCGCCATCTTTTCGAGGCGCAGAGCCACGACGGATACAATCGCAACGCCAATAATAATTTTATGAGCGTGACGTTGCCAGTAACACATTTGGCACGGGGCATAACCTAGAACATATTGAAAGAACCAAGCTCCGCCTAAAAGTCCGCCAGACATAAACAAAGCAGCCCATGGAAAACGAGACGGCGTTAAAATATGGGATATTATAGATTTCATACCCGCTATATATCGATTTTTTCAAACACTGTCATGTGACCAATTCGACAGAATTAGGGGGTCAAGCTAATCGGGTTTTAAGTGATTTTTAACTATAAAAACAAAAATTTACACCAATAATGGGCATCTTATTGAAACATTCAGGTTTGTAAGGTTAATTCCCTTGCAACAAAGGGGATTAACAGCCTAAAAGCTTTACAGCAAAATTTGGCTAAAAATATACACATATGACAATAGCAAAGCCACATAATGAACGTCACATTGGCGACATTCTTCGTGCCCGTCGCGAAGAAAAAGGCTTGTCTGTTTCCGAATTAGCGAATGCCCTCAAAATGCAGCCTAAGTTCATTGCTGCAATTGAAAATCTGAAAATTTCAGATCTACCGTCTATTGGTTATGTGCTTGGTTATGTTCGAGCCTATGCGTCTTATGTGGGCCTTAATGGATCGGATACTGTCGCGCGTTTTAAAATCGAAACTCAGGTTCCAGATAATTTAGGCCGTCATGATAGCCCACATTTCGTACCCAAACATCAAATGACACTACCGCGCGGTATCGTTCCAGCTCTTAGTCTTGTCTTTTGTGCTGTGGCTGTAACATTTTTATATAACACCGCAGATACAAGCCCCACAGCCCCCATTACGTTGGCCGCGGCGTTTGAAGAATCCAACCGTACCGAACCAGCTCAATTTGCTAGCGTGGCTGCGGATCAAACTACCCTCAAAGCTGTTGCGCCAAGTTGGGTGCAGGTTCGTGATAATAAAGGCCGCGTTATAATCAGCCGGATTATGGTGTCTGGAGAGACATGGTCGACCCTAGAGGGCGATGACATAACTGTAAGTGCTCGTGATGGCGGGGCGATTGAATTATATATCGGAGAGCAACGCATTGGCAAAATGGGCCAAAAAGGCGTGCCGTTCTCTGGCAAATCTCTTGTGCTTCACGGCCAAGCCGATGTGCAAACTGCCGATTTAACCGTAATGACGCTCGCAAACGCCGAATAGCTCTTTATCCGCCGCGTAAGCCGTGGCACATAGCGCCCACGAGGTTCTATCATGGCTACAGATATCACACAGATTCGCCCTTGGCGCACAATCACGCGGCGCGAGTGCCGCCAGATCATGGTGGGCAATGTCCCCGTTGGCGGAGACGCGCCGATCGCCGTGCAGTCCATGACCAACACGATCACCCATGACGTCGCGGCGACCGTTGGGCAAATCCGCGAACTCGAAGAGGCCGGCGCGGATATCGTGCGCGTGTCTTGCCCTGACCCAGAGAGCAGCTTGGCGCTGTCGGACATCGTAAAAGAAGTTTCTGTCCCCCTCGTGGCGGATATTCATTTCCATTATAAACGCGGCATCGAAGCGGCGGAAAACGGCGCGGCGTGCCTTCGGATTAATCCTGGCAATATCGGCGGGCAGCACCGCGTCAAAGAAGTCGTCGCGGCCGCTCGCGATAACGGCTGCTCCATCCGTATCGGCGTCAACGCGGGGAGCCTGGAGAAAGAACTTCTCGAAAAATACGGAGAGCCGTGCCCCGACGCAATGGTCGAGAGCGCGCTGATGCACGCGCGAATGTTGCTGGATGAAAACTTCGATCAGTTTAAAATTTCCGTCAAAGCGTCTGATTTGTTTATGACCGTCGCGGCCTATCACCAACTCGCCGACGCCATCGACTGCCCGCTGCATTTGGGCGTCACAGAGGCGGGCGGCGCGCGCATTGGCTCTGTGAAATCAGCCATCGGTATGGGCAGCCTCCTCTGGGCGGGCATTGGCGATACGATCCGTGTCTCGCTCTCCGCTGACCCCGTCGAAGAAATCAAAGTCGGCTTTGATATGCTCAAATCATTGGGCCTTCGGACGCGCGGCGTGAACATTATTTCCTGCCCGTCCTGCGCCCGCCAAGGTTTTGACGTGATTAAAACGGTACAAACACTCGAAGACCGCCTCGCGCACATTAGCGAGCCAATTTCCCTGTCGATCATCGGCTGCGTCGTTAACGGCCCGGGCGAAGCCGCCTTCACCGACATAGGCTTCACAGGCGGCTCAGCAGGCTACGGCATGATGTACGCCGCAGGCGTAAAAACAGGCAAAACCGACAATAAAGACATGATCGAAGATATCGTGCAACAGGTTGAAGAACGCGCGGCGTTGTTACGGGCTGAGGCGGGTTAATCAAAAATAGAAGTATTTTTAAAAAGGTATTTCTATTTCATCCTCTTCAGGTTTTGTCGATAATTCGAAAGTAGTGCCTTTTAAGAATGCCTCTCCTCGATCTATCAACTCTTGGTACGTCAAAACTTCTATTCCATGTAGATAGTTATTGAGCTTTCGAAGACCATTTAGCTTAGCTTGGGGCCAGCCTTCACTGTTGCCAATTAAAATATAAGCTCTAGGTTTTAACATTGAAACCTTACGGTTTTGATTTTCGAGTGCTAATTTTTCGATTTCAAGTTGAAGCCTTTCAATTTCTGAAAGGTAAGACACTACCTGTCCTATTGCTTTTGCTGTTTCAGCATTCCATCGGTATGATCCTGCATGGCTACTATCAGGAACTATAACCTCTTCATTTGGTAATTTGATCTCTAAAAGATCAACAAAGCCGTCTATCCGTGGAAACAAATAATCGGGCATTACACCCGTAATATTTACCTTCTGTTTCTCAATAGGTTCTTGGTAATTTACCCCAAACAACCAGTTGTGTTTGAATATCCATTTTTGCCAAGAATCGGGGCCCGTTGTTTCAGAGTGTTTTTCAGTCAATCTTCGCTTTAGTTCTGTTATTATTTTTGCTCTGACTTGTTGAATGTGTCCTGCAACCAATCGATTGGCTAAATCGGGTTGATCTGTTTCAATTAATTTCCAAAATTCATCAGAGTGACCACCATCCAAAATCTCCTTAAACGATGCTAATTTATTTTCATCGTTTATAATTAAAGTTTTCCCTTTTTGTGCGACGACATATTCAGTTTGACCGTCCTCAATTCCTTGTTTCACTATCTCTTTAAGATTGGTCAGTTTCGCTAAAAGTAATGTTGTTGCTTCAGTATCTAAATCTATAGTGATTTTTTCCATCCCACTAAGTTGGTGAGATGTGAAGTCACTATCATTCACATCGCTCCAATTTTTAGATGATGTTTTTTTGTATTTTACGAGTTTCCCTCTAATACCCCCATCATGTAGTGTTGGTACAAATCCGACTTTAAGGTTTTTAGTAAGCGTCAATCTTATAGGAGTTGTAGTTGCAATACCTCTGCTTACGGTTCTCGTTTGGATATTTTTTTCTGACATAGTTCAGTATACTTAGTTCCTTGATAAACTCTAATGCTCGCCGATGATTTTGTGTTATTAACTTAATTATTTAAAAGGAACCCATCCCATGCGCATGTATATCAAAAGTATTATGGTTGACGATCAGGAAAAGGCGCTTGATTTTTATACGCGTGTTTTGGGTTTTGAGGTGAAGCACAATATCGCGATGGGCGAGCATAGCTGGATCACGCTGACGTCCCCTGAGGAAACTGGCGGCATAGAGCTGGCGCTGGAACCCAATGCTCATACGGCGGCGAAAACCTTCCAAGCCGCCATGATGGCGGACGGCATTCCCTTCACCGCTTTTGCTGTTGATGATATGGACGCCGAATATGCGCGGCTCTCTGCGGCGGGCGTAGAATTTACCATGCCGCCCAAAGACATGGGCGAGTTTAAAATGGCGGTGTTTAACGACACATGCGGCAACCTGATTCAGATCCTGCAGCTCTAGGCGATGTCGCCGTACTCAAAAATCCGTCTTAGCCTGCAAAACAACTATGTGCGCTTCGGCGTCACGGCTATGTTAGCGGCGCTTTATAGCGCCCTTCGCAGTACGGAATATTCCGCCTTTGTGAAGCCGCTTCCGATTATGTTTTGGTGTCTTGTTGTGATCGCCTCACCCAAACGGGTGGAAGGACGATGGGTGCTCGCGAGCCTTTGCGCGGCCTTTGTCGGGGACATCCTTTTGGATTTAGGCGAGGGGTGGTTAATCATCGCGACCGTGCCCTTCCTCGGCTCGACGCTGTTATTGGCGTTGGCGTTTCATCTGCGTTCGCGCGGGGCGTCCATTCATGCCGTGAAAGATATCAGCTTGCTCCTCCCCATCCTCTTGGGCGCGATCTTGTTTTACCATCTCACTGCGCCGCATATGGAATTGGCCGCGCGCCGCATTGGGGCGGTGCTGTTGGGCCTCTCAGTTTTGCTTTTATGGCGCTCTTTGGCGGTGGCAATGTTCAGCGATGATCCGCGCCTGCGCCGCCTTGCGGGCGTCATCGGGGCTTGCGGGATTGTCGCTAATTACCTGCTCTATTCCGTCAATCTGGGCATCCGCCCCGTGCCGCGTGATCTGGTAATTCAAGTCTATTATTGGGGGCAAGCCTTCGCCGCGTGGAGTTTCTTGAAATCCGCCCATGCGCCTGCCATAAGGCGCGCCTAACGTCCCCTCTACAAGAGATTTCGCCATGATGATCGCCCTGACTGTTTTCACCGCTTTCCTGCTGCTCGTGTCGATCACGGCGGCCTTTTACACAGAGGCCATCAAGCGGTTCATGAACCCGACCTTCGCCTATTACGCCTTTAGCCTGTTTGGGCATTTGATGGCGCTGCCGCTCTTGCTGATATGTGCCGCGATTTTCATTGCCGCCATTCACTGCCAGCAGACCCCGATTGCTGCCATGAGCGGCATCGCCGTTTTGCTCTTCCTCTCGACATTATGGCGGGCGTGGAAAGGCAGCCAAGATTTGAACAAAATTCTGCCGGGCGACAATAACGCAGGTGCGGCGGAGTTCATTTGCGGCGGCTTGCTCCCGTTTAAAATTGCTAAAAAAGGCGTCACTCGGATCGCCGATATTGCTTATGGCGAAGCGGGCGTGAAAAATCTGCTCGACATTTATGTGCCAGAAACGCGGCCCGCCGATCCTATGCCTGTGATGATCCACATTCACGGCGGCGCGTGGTCGATCGGCCATAAACAGCAACAGGGCCAACCCCTGATTCAGCACATGACCGCCAAGGGCTGGCTCTGTGTGGATATTAATTATCGTCTGGGGCCAAAGCACCGTTTTCCTGTTCTGTTCGAAGACGTCATGCGCGCGATTGCTTGGGTGAAAACCAACATCGCCGAATATGGCGGCGATCCGAATTTCGTGATCCTAACGGGCGGGTCTGCGGGCGGACATTTGACGGCGCTAGCGGCGCTTATGCCCAATAACGCCGATTTTAAAACGGGCTTTGATAGCGTGGATTGCACCGTCCAAGCGGCCGTGCCTGTCTACGGCGTTTATGATTTCATCGACCGCACAGGGGCGTTCGCCAATTACGGCCAAGCCAAGGTGGAGGGCTTCCTGACAGAGAAAACCATGCCCGGCCCGCGCGCTACACATGAGGACTTTTGGGACATGGTTTCGCCGCTGCGCCATGTGCGCGCTGACGCTCCGCCATTCCTTATTTTGCATGGCCGCCAAGACGCACTCGCCTCTTTCCCTGGCGCAGAGATTTTTACCAAAGCCCTCTCGGATGTCTCCAAAGACGACGTGATCTTCGCCCCCATCCCCGGCGGACAACACGCCTACGACGCAGCAGGCGCCCCGCCCACAGCCGCCCACGTGCGCCTAGTGGATCGATTTTTAACAGGCGTTTATGCACGGTATGTTGCACAGAAGAAAGATACGCCTTAGGGTATAAATCACCGCGAGCAGAATAGTTGAAAGCTCTGCATAAAGGAAATTCGAATGGCTCAAATTACGGCATATCCCTTTATTCGCCGACTACGCGCCGACGTATCATCTTACATACAATATTTCTCAGGCGGCAAACGTAAAAAATCGGGCCGTGGGTTATCCTTCCTCTTTATTCCAAGCGGCGCTTCTATCAGCCAAGTGCCGATGGATGATCGTGAGTTGCCTTTTATCTTCAATGGCCAATGCGCGGATTACCAAGACATTGCGGTGCAGGGCACGATCTTATGGCGCGTGTCAAACCCAGAAGAATTGGGGGAGCGTATTGACCTTACGATTGATCTAAAACGGGATTGTTTGTCGGTCAACCGATTGAACAAATAAACAATGTTCTAGTGTCATTGACGCGCCAATTTGCGACCAGCTATTTGAAGGAAAATGATATAAAAACCTTATTGGAAGGCGGTCCCGCCCCGTTGCAGGTCAGCGTGATTGAAGCATTAGAGGCCGATCATACGCTTGCGAATATGGGGCTTGAGTTGATTAATATTACCATTACCAGCCTGACGCCATCCAGTGAATTAGCACGGGCGTTACAAGCGCCCACTTTTGAGGCCTTACAGCAAAAAGCGGATGAAGCGACCTTTACGCGCCGCGCAATGGCCGTTGAAAAAGAACGCGCGATTGCTGAAAATGAACTTAATAATAAAATTGAGTTAGCGACTCAAAAGAAAAGCTTGATTGAACGCGAAGATGAAAACGCCCGATTACAGAGCATTGCGAATGCCGCCAATAGTAAAATTACGGCAGATTCACAGGCTGATAATATCCGTATTCTTCAGCAGGCAAAGGTGGATATGGAGAAAGCAAGAATGAATATTTTTGCTAATCTGGAGCCTTCGGTTGTTCTGGCGCTTGCGGCCCAAGAATTTGCAGGCAAATTAAGCAAGATCGATAATTTGACCATCTCTCCTGATATGCTGAGTCATTTTGTTGACCAAATGAAAGGCGCTCTTTCGGCCCCGCGCGTGGAAAATACTAAAACTAATACGCCACAGAAAAAATAGAGATAGCTATGAGCAGTCTTGCCCCGCGCGTAGTTTTGGTGACTCGGCAGACTGAACTCGAACATCTTCTGGCAGAGCATTCTACGCGTGGGCAGGTTGAGTTTTTTCTCAACAGGCGAGAACAGTCCATCGATAAATTGCAAATGCGCCATGACTTGCAATCTGCGGCGCTTCAAAAAGCACGGCAATTCATTCCCGATGAGTGGTCAATAGCAAAGGTTGATCGAAAAAACTTGGACCGCTTTATGTTCGGCCCAAACGATATCATCATCGCGATTGGGCAGGATGGTCTCGTGGCGAATTTGGCTAAATATTTATCAGGGCAATCTGTCATCGGTATTACGCCTGACGCCGAAAATAGCGAAGGCGTGTTAACGCGCCATTCTTCGGATGTTTTGCCCACATTGCTTCGTGCGTTGCAGCATAATAATGTAGGACATGAAATGCGAACAATGGTGAAAGCGAGCCTTGATGACGGGCAAACATTGCTGGCTTTGAACGAGATATTTTTAGGGCATAAATCTCATCAATCGGCAAAATATATTGTTTCGATAAACCGAAAAGAAGAATATCAATCCTCATCTGGAATTATTGTTTCTACTGGGACGGGACTTACGGGATGGGCGAAGTCTATATTAAC
>JBMYWT010000014.1:37502-47503 GCA_049607665.1 Maricaulaceae bacterium | reverse complement strand
CCTTGGAGTTGATGATCAAGATGTTGAAAACACCCTGCCGAATTTCATTGAAACTGTAGCAAAAGCAGGCTGTACGCATTTTATCGTTCACGCGCGTAAAGCGTGGCTTAAGGGACTTAGCCCGAAAGAAAACCGTGATGTTCCGCCGCTTGATTATGAGCTTGTCCGGAAGGTGAAAGTTCAATTCCCACAGCTTGAAATCGCGCTTAATGGCGGGCTTGCAGATATTGACGTCGCCATAGAAGAGACGAAAACTTTGGATGGGTTTATGCTAGGACGTGCGGCTTATCATAACCCCTGGATTTTAACGCAAATTGATAGCGCCGTTTATGGAGAGCCATGCGCGGAAATTAACAGAGATGATATTGCTCAAGACCTTATTGGTTATGCATGTGAGCATGAGAAAGTTGACCGAACAACAAAGGCAATCATTCGGCACATTATGGGGCTTTATGCGGGGCAACCCGGTGCGCGACAGTGGAGGCGAAATCTGAGTGAAGGCTTAGCCGAGGGATACGCCCCTTCGGAAATTATATCTTATGCGGCTCAAGAAATGGCAAAGGTAAAATACGTCGCATAAAATCACGCGACGTATTTGAGGTTTAACAAATTAACCTTCTAAGGCGGCTTCAAGCAAAGCTTGTAAACGATCTGTATCCGCGCCCGCCAATGTTTCATTATTGATGATGAAATAAGGTGTTCCAGTCAAAGATGGAATACTGCCGGCCATACGAATGGTGTCGTCTATTTGTTTTTCAAAAGCAGGGTTTGCCATATCAGCGCGCATTTTGACTACGTCAACGCCAGCTTCTTTGGCAAGAGCGTCAATACGTTCTGCGCTGAGAGCCGTTGCACCCATGAGGGCAAAATGCATCTCGCGATATTTGCCTTGTTTCGCCGCGGCAAGGGCCGCCTTGGAGGCGTTACGAGAGGTGCGAGTGCGGCGATCAAGAATAGGAAGTTCTTTGAAGATAACGCGGACATCTTTGGGGTGCTTATCCATAACATCACCGAGCCAATCGGTAGAACGTTTACAGAAACCGCAATTGTAATCAAAAAACTCTACGATTGTGACTTTGGCATTTTTTGGCCCAATAATGATATCGCGGTTGTCTTTGTCGATTGTAGCGACAACAGCGGCAATCGCCTCGCGTTCTTCTTTGGCGTCAAGTTCTTCAAGAGCGTCGCGGACAAGCTCTGGGTTTTTCATTAGGTAATCTTGAATAATAGATTCTATTTCGGCGCGCTCCATTTGCGAAGGCGCGGCTTGGGCACATCCTGCGAAAGCGAAAATAGAAAGGGCGATTGCTGTGCTAGATAGAAATTTCATGAGAGGCTCCGATTCGTATTCTTTATATTGGAAATGAGACTTTAATTTTATGTTACGGTTTTGGGCGATAGCGGTTTTTACCTTTGCGCGTAAGCTGCGCATTGGCAATAGCGACGATGTCAGCAGCGCGTCTATATTGCGGAATGTTTCGGGGTAAATCTTCTTGCGCGCGCATAGCAAATGACTTTGCGCGCTGTAGGTCGCCCATACCAAAAGCTTGTTCAGCAATCGCATATTTGGCCAAAGCGTCCTTGTCCTGTTTCCCATAAGCCTGCGAGAGATGATACCAAGCGGCCCCGTTATCGCGTTCTGTTTGTAGCGCAGATTTAAGGAGCGTAATGGCACGGTCAATGCTTGGGGTGTCATCGCCTTCGAGCAAAGCTTGGGCGAGGGCGAGTTTAAAGAGAGGCGCATCTGGCTTTAACAAAAGCGCGCGTTCTGCAGGGGCGATAGATTGCGGCCCCTTACCGCTCTCAAATAGCATTTGGGCCTTTAGTTCAAAAAAGTAGGGATTGTTGGGAAAGTCAGATATTAGGCTATTAATCTCAAGTAAGGCACTGCGAAGATCCGCGCCCTTGAAATAGGCAACAGAGCGCGCATAACGGGCCTCATCTGACTGATCCTCTAGGGGATATAAACGGAAAACTTGTTGCGGCGCTTCGAGAAAACCGCGTAGTTTTGCTTTGGCCATAGAGAGACGTTTAATGTCTTCTGGGTTGTCACTCGCCTTTTTATATGGGCTTTCCGCTACGACTTCGCGCAGAGCATCAATGCGTTCCGAAGACAAAGGGTGAGAGCGGAAATAAGGATAACGCCGCGCGACGGAAAAGACTTCTTGGTAGCGAAATTTTTCAAAAAACTGGATTAAACCTTCGCCAGATTGCTCCGTGGATTCAAGATATTGAGCGGCATATTGATCCGCAACAGATTCGCCAACGCGCGTATGGGCCAAAACTTCTAGCGCGCCAAATTGCTGTGACCCGCCAAGGATAAGCGCGCCTGCTTGGCTTTCGCCCGCTAAAATTGCGGCAAGGCCAAGACCCGCAGCGATCAACATAGCGCCGTAAGCACTGCGGTTGCCATAGTCACTCCGTGCGATCCGGCCATCCGCGATATGGCCTGCTTCATGTGCGATGACGCCTTTGAGCTGATTGGGCGTGTCGGATTGCAATATAAGTCCGGTGTTCAGAAATATATTCTGACCGCGCGTAACGAAGGCATTCAGGGAATTATCATTAACGATGTAAAGGTCGACATTAGAGGCATTCAACCCTGCCGCGCCCAAAATTGGGCGCGTGAAATCTTCTAGCGTTGCCTCAATCTCTGTATCGCGAATAAGAGATTGTGCCGAAGCCGGGGCAGCGCTCATCAATAGAGCAGAACTTGCGAGGAGGCAGAGTAGCCCACGCTTAGCGGCTGTTTTAATTGCGGCGTTATAGTTTATGCGCGATTGCGTCATATTTTATCCTGCTGTCGTTTTGACGGGAACATTTAAGGTTCCAATCCCAACGTCAAGTGAATGCCCTGTAAGATTACAGTCTCTTTCACATCACAATTATTTGATGATCCGTTTCCACCACCCTTTTTTCTTGCCGTCTGCATCTGTTGCTCCGGTAGGTAGGTCAGCCTCTGGGGCGCTATCCGCTGCGTCTGTTTTAGGCGCAGTCTCAGCAGCCTCTTTACGGGCAGGGGCTTTTTTACGTGGGGCGGCCTTTTTAGGAGCCTCCTCATCAGCTTTATCGGCAGTCTTTTTTGCAGGCGCTTTTTTAGCTGCGGGCTTTGCCGTCGATGACTTTTTTACCGGAGCTTTCTTCGCGTCTGCTTTAGGCGTAGCCTTTTTCTTCGGAGCGGCTTTCCGTGCAGGTTTCGCAGCAGGAGCTTCATCGTCAGCGGATTCAACCTTTGCCTTGGACGCCGCCGTTTTTCTTGCGGGCGCTTTCTTGGTAGGGGCTTTTTTTGTTGCTGCTTTCTTAGGGGTTAGTTCTTCTTCAGAGGCCTCTTTTTTTGTGCTCGCTTTCTTTGCAGGTGCTTTTTTAGTCGCCGTTTTTTTTGCGGGGGCTTTTTTAGCTCGCGTCTTCTTGGCGTCTGCTTCTACAGGCTCAGCCTCTTTATCAGCCTTTGCTTTCGCTGGAGCTTTACGTTTACGCGTTGCGGGTTTCGCTGTTTCTGTTTCCTCAACAGTCTCAACATCTGCCTTTTTCTTGGCGGGCGCTTTACGGCGACCCGACGCAGCGCGCTTTGCCTTTGGTTTTTCTTTAGGCTCTTCTACCGCGTTATCTACATCCGGCGCGTTGTCATCAGAGGCATTTGTTTTGGTAGGTTTACGAGAAGGTGCCTTGCGAACACCTTTGCGTTTCGGTGTTGCTTTCGCTGGTTTTTCTTCCGGTGCGCTTTCTGCGGCAACGTCCGTATCTGCGTCTGAGACTTCAGCCTTTTTACGCTTTGGCGCAGCGCGGCGACGTTTCTTGCCGCTTTCTTCTACGGGCGCTTCGGCTGCTGCATTGGCTTCGGTATTGCTTTCGTCATTGACGTCAGGGCTTTCGTTTTTACTACGAGGAGCCTTACGGCGCGCAGACCGACCGCGTTTCGCTTTCGGTGCGTCATCATTCTCGGTGTCACACGCGTCTTGATCTTGCGCGGCGTCAGAATTGTCGCCTGTTTCATCCGTATCACGTGTTTCATCACGGCGTTTATTACGTCCGCCTCTACGGCCTCGGCGACGGCGGCGTTTACGGCCGCCTTCTTCGTCGTGATTATCTTCTTGAGCGTTTTCAGTCTCTTCGGATTTGCTGTTCTCCGCTTCGTCTTTATCCTCATCGTCTGTAGGCTTCTTACGGCGCGTACGTTTTTTCTGGTTCTCTTTTTCAGCCTTTTTATTCTCACGTTCAATCTCGTCGAGTTTATCATCAACGCCAGATGTTTTCTCGACAATTTCGATAGCATATGAAGGGCGAATAAGGTTTTCGTCACCTGAAAGTTCAGTGAAGAGATTGAATTCCTCATCAACTTTTGTTAGTAAGTTTCTCTTTTCATTGAAAATATACAGAGCAACATCAGGGGAGACTTTAAGCTTTACCCGTTTGGCTTGGCCGCGTGCGCCGATTTCTTCAACGGCGCGAATAGCCGCAAGTGCGCTAGATTCGACTGTGCGTTTACGGCCAACACCGTCACAATGATTACAAGAAGCCGTTGATCCTTCGAGGAGGCTTCGGCGGCGTCTTTGACGCGAAATTTCCATAAGGCCGAATTGCGAGATGCGGCTCATTTGAACGCGTGCGCGGTCTTTTGTGAGAGATTCCTTCATACGCTTTTCTACAGCGCGATTGTTTCGGTTCTCGTCCATATCGATGAAGTCGATAACAACAAGACCCGCCAGGTCACGCAGACGCATTTGACGCGCAACTTCTTCGGCTGCTTCTAGGTTGGTTTTAAGCGCAGTGCGTTCAACGTTACGTTCTTTGGTGGAACGGCCAGAGTTGACGTCAACCGAGACCAAGGCTTCGGTTGGGTGAATGACCAAATATCCGCCAGAGGAAAGCTGTACGACGGACTTAAGACTGTTCTCGATTTGCTTCTCAACCTCATAACGCAGGAAGAGAGGAATCGTGTCTTTATAATGAACCACTTTCTTTGCATGGCTCGGCATAAGCGTCTTGATAAAATCTTTGGCCGACGTATACGCCGTTTCGCCTTGCACTAAAATTTCATCGATATCTTTATTGTAGAGATCCCGAATGGAGCGTTTTACGAGATTGCCTTCTTCATGGATGAGGGCAGGCGCGATAGATTTAAGCGTCGTCTCGCGGATCGTACTCCAGAGCCGTGATAAATATTCGTAATCGCGTTTGATATCTGTCTTAGTTTTCTTCGCCCCAGCTGTACGGACAATAACGCCAATGCCAGGCGGGACATCAAGGTCTTTGACAATGGCTTTTAAGTGTTTGCGATCCGCACTATTGGAAATTTTACGAGAGATCCCGCCGCCGCGAGGTGTGTTTGGCATAAACACGCAATAGCGTCCGGCCAAAGACAGATATGTCGTCAGGGCTGCGCCTTTATTGCCGCGCTCTTCTTTTACCGCTTGGATCAAAAGGATTTGGCCACGTTTAATGACTTCTTGAATCTTGTAACGACGGCGATTGATGCGCTTTTGGCGTGTACGCGCTGTTTTGCTTTGCTCTACGGCAACTTCTGCGTCGTTTTCATCCGTCGCGTCTTCTTCAAGAGAATCGTCGTCGTCTTCATCAGAGGCGTCATCTTCGTCTTCAAAATCATCGTCTTCATCCGACGCGATCTCTGCGTCTTCGATATCATCATCATCTTCGTCATCCGCCTCTTCTTTGGCTTCCGCTTCATCTGCTTCGATCAGCGCGATGCGGTCCTCATAGGGGATTTGATAATAGTCGGGATGAATTTCGCTAAAGGCGAGGAAACCATGACGGTTTCCACCATATTCAACAAAGGCCGCTTGAAGAGAGGGCTCTACACGCGTGACGCGCGCAAGATAAACATTTCCGCGAATTTGCCGCTTGTTACGGCTTTCAAAATCAAGTTCTTCGACTCGTGTTCCATTGACGATCACAACCCGAGTTTCTTCCGGGTGGGAGGCGTCTATAAGCATTTTCTTTGACATGAATAACTCCAAATACTCCGCCCAATCTGTCTACAAACATGCGCAGACGCATATGAGACAAGAAGGCAGAAAAAGATTGTAAAAATAAGGTCGGGGACAAGGCAGTGCCATTGGCTGGAGCCAATCGTGTCATTATATGCGGCAGTGCTGTTGTCATTGTAACTCGTGAATGTATTTTTCAATACGTTGAAATAAGGGCAATCTCGCCATTTCGGCGCGGGTGTGCTCCTGATATGGCGGACACTGCCCTATAAAGTAAGGTAGCGCAAAGGCTTTTTATGTAAAAAGTTGTTATGTGTTGTTGCTGGTAACGCATTATCAATTTATCTCGGTTTATTAAGGTGTGGTTAACCGTAAAAGGGTCGTTTAGTGCGCTTTATTTGGCTTATATGTTTTTGGCTCTTTAGCCTTTCAGCCCCCGTGGCCGCGCAAGTCCTCTCGTCTATAGATCAAGCTGTTACGCCCGCCGGAACGCGAATCGATTTCGTGTTTTCAAATGAACAGCCGTCATCGCCCAAGCTCTTTACGATTGTTGAAGATCCTGCTCGGATTGTTGTTGATTGGGAAACGGCAAAGGAAAACATAAAGTCCGATGACACTCATAAAGAAACTTCAGCAATTAAAGGCCAGGGCGGCGCTAAGCGTATACGTTATGCCGTTCGCGGCGAAACAGGATTAAGAGCCGTCATCGACATTCACGCGGATGTTACGTTGATGGAGCATAGCCAAAATGCAAATGGCTATACGGTTTGGATTTCAAATGGCGCGGGCAGCGGCTCGCAAAACCAAAAGGGAACTTGGAGAGATAGCGCGCGTTATTTTGAAAAGGGCATTCCGTTTCCACGGCTTAAACCTGAAATATTGACGCAAACAGAGCGTAAGCCTGTTATCGTGATCGACCCCGGTCATGGCGGGCGTGACCCCGGCGCGATTGGCCGAAAGGGAACGCGAGAAAAAGGCATAACGCTTGCGGCGTCATTGGAGCTTAAGAAGCAACTTCTGGCGACCAAGCGCTATGACGTGATTATTACGCGCGGTACGGACGTATATATTGATCATGAAGAGCGCCTGCGTATCGCGAGGGCTGGTGGGGCCGATCTATTTATCTCTATCCATGCCGATTCGACGGCGGGCAGTAAAGCACGCGGCGCGTCTGTTTATACCTTATCTGAGCGCTCAAAATCGCGGTCGAAAAATATCGTGAATAACCAAAACTGGATTATGGATGTTGATTTAGCCTCTCAAAGTGATCCCGTTGGAGATATTTTGGTTGATCTTGCGCAGCGCAAAACGGCCTCACAATCGGCAATGTTCGCAGATGTGCTTATATCAAGCCTCTCTAATTCAACGCGCCTGATTGGCAATACACATAGGCGGGCAGGCTATTTCGTCCTCCTAGCGCCGGATGTGCCAGCCGTATTACTCGAGCTTGGCTTTTTATCCAATCCGGATGATGAAAAGCTCTTGAAAAACGAGCGGCATAGAAAAAAGCTCGTTCGCGCCGTGGTTCGCGGAATAAATACATATTTTGATACGCAAAATCCGTGACGCCGTGGGCGAGGCCCCTTATACATAAAGATAGCGAATCTTGTCATAAGCGCCCATCAATAGGCGCCAATGACATAAATTGGCCTTATTAAATGTGTAGCGAGGCTTCGGCTGGGATAAACATGATGGCGCATAGAGTGATATGAATACACATTTACAAACAGTTCTCTCCTTTATTAAAAGCGTGTTTTTAGCCATTTGGCGCGGTATTAAGAAAATTGGCCGTGGCATAAAGCGCGTCATTAAATTTTTGCTGCGGCATTGGAAATGGGTGCTGAGCATTACGACCATCATTATCCTGCTTGTCTCAATTTATGTAACGGTGTTTGTGATCAAGGCGACGAAAGATTTGCCGTCCATTGATACGCTTAAATCCTATAAGCCGCCTGTTATGTCGCGCGTTCATGCGGGTGACGGGAAATTGATTTCTGAATTTAAAAAAGAAGCACGTGTTTTCGTGCCCATTCAAACTGTGCCAAAAGCTTTGCAACATTCATTTGTCGCGGCAGAGGATCAGCGCTTTTACGAGCATGGCGGTTTTGACGCCAAGGGCTTCACACGTGCTATGGTCGCAAATATTGGTCATGTTATGCGTAAAGAGCGCCTTGAAGGCGGCTCAACGATTACGCAGCAAGTCGCAAAACGTTTTAAAGTGGGTTCAGCACGTACGGTCGAAAGAAAAGTACGCGAAGTGGTGATCGCCAGACGCGTTGAAAAGGCGCTAAGTAAAGATCAAATTTTAGAGCTTTACCTCAATGAAAATTACTTTGGACGCGGCGCCTATGGCGTTGCGGCGGCTTCGTTGAATTATTTCGGCAAGCCTATGAAGGAATTGGACTTGGCGGAGATAGCTTACCTTGCTGTTCTCCCCAAAGGGCCCGCAAATTACCAAGTCGGCGACCCAAAGAAAAAAGTGCGCGCGCTGCGCCGCCGCAATTATGTTCTGACCCGTATGGTCGAAGATGGATATGCCGATGCGGGCGAGGCGGCTATTGCCAAAGAAAAAGACATCGTCGTTGTTGAGCGTTTCGCAGGTGAAGAATATCTTGCTGCGGAGTATTTTGTTGAAGAGGCTCGTAAAAAAATCTTCGATATGTATGGCGAAGATGAACTTTATGAGGGTGGTCTTTCTATTCGTACGACACTCGATACACGCTTACAACTCGCGGGCCGCAAAGCCTTACGTGCGGGTCTTGAAGCCTATGATATGCGCCGTGGATATCGCGGCCCTATTGCCACCTTGGATGGTTTTGAAGATTGGAAGAAAAAGCTAAATGCCGTCAACGCGCCCAAAGATATTGGGAATTGGCGTGTGGGCCTTGTGCTTAGCACAACAGATACGCAAGCGAATTTAGGCTTTGCCGATAAGCAAACCAAAGCGCCGGCTACGGCTGCGCCCGAAGTTGACAATGCCGATGGGAGCGCTGATGCGGTGCCTTACAAAATCGCGCGCTCTGGCACACTTAAAATAGACGCACTGGATTGGGCCGGAAAACCACGTGCGGATGGGAGTAAAGAAGACGCTCCTAAGGCGATAAAAGAGGCCTTTAAAGCTGGCGATGTTATTCTTGTTGAACGGCTAGAAGGCGATGAAGAAAACTACGCATTGCGTCAGGTACCAAATGTGAATGGCGGCCTTATTGCAATGGACCCACATACGGGGCGTGTGCTGGCTTTGATCGGCGGCTATAGCTTCGATCAAAGTCAATTTAACCGCGCAACACAAGCCAAACGCCAGCCCGGATCGGCTTTCAAGCCTTTCGTTTATGCGGCAGCGCTTGACGAAGGCTATACGCCTGCAACGCAAGTCTTAGACGCGCCTTTTGTAATCGAACGGCAAGATTCTAATGAATGCCGCGAAATCAGGCAGATCGATGCAGAACGCGAAGCGGCAGGGCTTGAGCCTCTATCGAATACGCCAAGCCTTCGTACAAACCGGTCAAAGCTCGTGAAAACCGATGCAGAAGGCAATATCATTCAAGACGCTGAATGCGAGCTTTTCTATAAACCAGCAAACTATACAGCGGGACGTTTTTACGGCCTTCAAACGCTCCGTTTTGGTCTTGAGAAGTCTAAAAATGCGATGACGGTACGCCTTGCTAATGACATTGGCATGTCGCGTATCAAACGCTATGGTGAAGGCCTGGGCATTTACGATAACGTGAAGTCTGAATTGGCTTGGTCATTGGGCGCGGGCGAAACAACTATGCTCCGCCTCGCTTCGGCATATTCCTCTCTTGTGAACGGGGGCAAGGCCGTTACGCCAACGATTTTGGACCGTGTACAAGATGGCCGTGGTAAAACGATTTATGTGCATAGTGATGTAAACTGCGAAACATGCGAGCAAGCGGAATGGACAGGTGCACCGCCGCCTGAACTACCCGATACGCGCCCAGCAGTGATTGACCCTGTGACGGCGTATCAAGTGACATATATGCTTAAAGGTGTTGTCGATAATGGAACAGGCCGCTCGATCAAAGTGCTGGGCCG
>JBMYWT010000014.1:23842-37492 GCA_049607665.1 Maricaulaceae bacterium | reverse complement strand
CAGACGTCGCGGCCCGGGTCGAACGCCATATGGCCTCCCATTCGCGTGTTCGGTGCCGCCGTGGCAGTCGCCACAAGCGTCCACGCACTTCCGTCCCACTCCCAGGTGTCGCTGGGCCGACCGCTCGGCGGGAAAACAGGCACGACTAATGATTATAAAGATGCGTGGTTTATGGGCTTCTCTCCCGATTTGGTGACGGGCGTTTATGTCGGCTACGATACCCCGCGTCCGCTCGCAAACGAAGCTGGCGGCACGGTTGCGGCGCCTATCTTCCGGGACTTTATGGGTGAAGCCTTAAAGGACGAGCCAAAAGTGCCATTTCGTATCCCAGAAGGCGTCACCTTATCGCCTGTGGACCGCACAACGGGTGAGCCATCTTATATTGGCGCGACCAATTTTATCCTTGAGGCCTTCCGCGCGGGGAATGAACCACAGATAGGCGATTTGTCATCGACAATCCGCATTGGATCCGGTGGGGACACATTCTTTGGTGGCGGTTATTCTGATGTGGGTTATGACGACATAGAAGATGAGGCCACGGATCAGAACGACAAGATGCCTGATGACGAAAGCGCATCCGAAGCGCCCAACAGTTTGGAAGATATTTTAGATCAAGCTGAAAGCTCGCTCGAGGAAACAGGCGAAACGACGCCGCCTAAGAAGACACCGTCTAAGGCCCAAACGCCTGAACCACCAAAAGAAGAAGCCCCAGAGGAAGACGAGCTTGACGACGGCCTTTATTAGCCGTTAGGACACGTCCATGAGAGCTGATCTTGAGACCTTAAAAACCGCCATTGAAACATCCGTATCCCTCCTACGGAGGCGTCTTTGACTGGGATGTTGCCGAACGCCGTTTCGCGGAATTAACCAACCTCGCGGAGGACCCGAAATTTTGGGATGATCCGCAGAAAGCGCAAGAACTAATGCGCGAGCGTAGCCGGCTTGAAGGCGCGTTTGACGATATTAATTCCATCACAAATAACCTTGCTGATACAGTCGAATTTGCGGAACTCGCCGAAATGGAAGACGACGCGGAACTCGTCACTGAGGCCGCCGACGCGATGAAGGCACTTGCTGCCAAAGCGGCGCGGGCCGAAGTGCAGGCGCTCTTGTCGGGCGAAGCGGATGCCAATGATTGTTTCTTAGAAATCCACCCTGGCGCGGGCGGTACAGAAGCCCAAGATTGGGCCGAGATGGTGCTGCGTATGTATGTCCGCTGGGCGAACGCACATGGCATGAAAGTCGAAGTCCTAGAGGAGCAAAGCGGCGATGAAGCGGGCATTAAATCCGCCACCATCCGTGTCAAAGGCGAGAACGCTTATGGCTGGCTTAAGACGGAAAGCGGGGTTCACCGCCTTGTCCGTATCTCGCCCTATGATTCTAGTGCGCGGCGCCACACGAGCTTCGCCAGCGTTTGGGTGTACCCGCAAATTGACGACGCGATTGAGATTGATATCAACGAGAGCGAGTGCCGCGTTGATACTTACCGCGCGTCTGGCGCAGGCGGGCAGCACATTAATAAAACCGACAGTGCCGTGCGTATTACGCATGAACCGACAGGTATTGTTGTTCAGTGCCAAAATGATCGCTCGCAGCATAAAAACCGCGCCCAAGCGTGGAACATGCTTCGCGCGCGTCTCTATGAGCGGGAGCTGAAAATTCGCGAAGACGCCGCTCAAGCCGAAGCTGATAATAAATCAGACATTGGCTGGGGGCATCAAATTCGCTCTTACGTCTTGCAGCCCTATCAGCTTGTCAAAGACCTGCGAACAGGTCACGAGACGTCAGATACAGGCGGCGTTCTGGACGGTGATCTAGATGATTTCCTCGCGGCAGCGCTCTCTGCGAAAATCGACGCTGAGAATGAAGCGGAAAGCTAAGCGCTAATCGGCGCGCAGGCGGCCTTAAGCCATATCTTCACATTGTCTTCAACGCGCGGACTAATCTCCTTCCAAACGCGGGCGTGATAGTCATTGATATAGGCAATCTCTGCCTCGCTCATAATTGACGTATCAATCAGCTCTGCGTGTATCGGCGCGAGCGTTAGCGTTTCAAACCCTAACATCGCCCGCTCTCCACCTGCGATAGTCGCCGCAGGCGTCACATATTGCAAGTTCTCAATCCGAATGCCGTAGCCATCCGTTTTGTAATAACCTGGTTCATTTGACACAATCATACCCGCCTCAAGCGCGACTGAATTCGGCGCTTTGGAGATACGCTGCGGCCCTTCGTGAACGCCGAGGAAGACGCCGACGCCGTGCCCTGTGCCGTGATCGTAATCGAGGCCCTGTTGCCAAAGCGCATGACGCGCGAGAACATCAAGCGCGCTGCCTGTTGTGCCTTTGGGGAAGCGCACTGTCGCAAGCGCGATATGACCTTTTAATACAAGCGTGAAACGCTCGCGCATTTCCGCGTCGGGCGTACCAATCGGAACCGTCCGCGTCACATCCGTCGTGCCGTCATCATATTGCCCGCCGCTATCGATTAGGTAGAGACTGCCTTTCGCGAGTTTTTCTGTTGTCGCTTTGCTGACGCGGTAATGCACTATCGCGCCGTTCGCGCCCGCGCCTGAAATGCTCTCAAAGCTGAGGTCGCGCAGTACGCCTGTTTCCGCGCGAAAACTTTCTAGCTTTTGCGCCGCGTCAATTTCATCATAAGTGCCTGACTGTGCCTGCGTATCCAGCCAATGCAGGAACTTCACAACCGCCGTGCCATCGCGTTTATGCGCCTCTGTCGTGCCTGCAATCTCCGCCGCGTTCTTACGCGCTTTGGGCAGAGCAATTGGGTCTTGCGCGCGTATAACTTTCGCGCCCGCTTTTTCAAGCGCGGCAAAATGCCAAGCCGATGTGACGTTGGGATCAACCATCACGGATTGGCCTTTAAGTGCCTGTAACGTCTCTTCAAGGGCATCTTCGTCATGCAGTGTCACTTGATTTCCCAAATGGCTGCGCACCACATCTGTAATTTTATCAGGGTGAATAAATAGCTCGCAATTCCCGTTCGAATGGATAAGCGCGTTAGAGAGTGGTAGGGGGGTGCACATCACGTCGCCGCCACGTATATTAAGCAGCCATGCGATAGAGGCTGGCGCGGTAATGAGAGCCGCCGTAGCGTCTGCATCTGTGATGGCGTTGCCAATTGCTTTACGCTTCGCCGCGTGATCGTCGCCTGCCAACTTTAAAGGCTGTACGGTGACGGATGTTCGGGGCGGGGCGGGGCGGTCTGTCCATGCTGTGTCGATTGGGTTCACGTCCAGCGCAACCATCTCGCCGCCTGCTTTCGTTAAGGCGGTGGATAGGCGTTTAAGCGCTGCAGGGGAATGCAGGCGCGGATCATAGCCTATGCGCTGCCCTGTTTTCACATTCTCACTTAGCCACGTCGCAACGCCGCTATCTTCGAGGCGTTTATAGGCAAATAAATCTGCGTCCACTTGCGCGCCGACTTGCAGCGTGTAGCGCCCATCGACGAACACTGCCGCCTTATCGGTCATCACCACGGCCGCGCCTGCCGACCCCGTAAAGCCACTAACCCACATCAGGCGTTCATTGCAATCTGGCAGATATTCGTTCTGATATTCATCCTCATGCGGCACGAGGAAGCCATCAAGATTGAGCTCGGACATAGCAGCGCGCAGCAGGGGCAGGTGGCGCGCGCCAAATTTTGGCCCGCCTTGAACGTCGAAATTTTGAATCATATGTGCCTCCATGTTCTCGTGTCTTAGTGTGAAATGAACGAAAGGTTAAGCCCTTCTTAATGAGCTATGCAAAAATGCATAACTTTATCAGCGCGCGTGTCGGTTCATTTTTGGCGTTAAATTTCATAGATAGTGTTCATCAACAAACGCCGAATTGTTCGGCAAACATGGAAAAGACGATGACTACACAATTGAACGGAACTGAGTTTGTAGCAGTGGAAACACGCAAGTTCACACCAACATTTGAAGGCGCTCAAGCGCGCCGCGAAAAGACTCACGGGAGTCTTATCGCGCGTCGTAACAACCGCCGTGACCGCCGTGCAAACCGCGCGATCTAAATAAGACAGCCCTTTCGTGGTTGAAAGCAAAGCGCCGTCCTTCTTCTTTGAGGGGCGGTTTTTTGTTGCTTAATCTATAAGTTCGGCCACGCGTCGTTTTACTTCATACAGCGTCTCTTCAAACCAATCATATTTCTTTAGCCAGCCATTATTTCGCCAACTCGGGTGAGGGAGCGGAATGATGTCAGGGCCGTAGTCGCGCCAATGCCTCACGGTTTCTGTTAGGTTTCTTTGCGCGCGTTTACCAAGATAATGTTTCACCGCATATTGCCCAACCAGTAGCGTCAGCTTCACATTGGGCATAGCCGCCGTTAATTGCGCCTGCCAAAGCGGGGCGCATTCTTGGCGCGGCGGAAGATCGCCGCCTTTGGCGTCTTGACCCGGAAAACAAAAGCCCATTGGGGTCACTGCAAAGTATTCCGTATTATAAAACGCCTCTTCGTTTACACCCAGCCAATCGCGCAGACGCACACCGCTGGGATCTGTAAATGGATGTCCGCTTTTATGTGCAAGTGTTCCCGGGGCTTGGCCGATGATGCGAATTTTTGATTGGGCGCTAACCGATAAAACAGGATTGGGCGTGATGGAATGAGCGGCAAGAGCCGACGCGCAGGTTGTGCAATGCCTGATTTTTGCTTCTAACGACTTTATTTCCATTGTTATCTCGTCTGCTTTTGTGGACACTACCATATGAGCAAAAAATATGTACCCCTGACAAAACACGAAACGCATAGTGAGAGCGAGATGCTTGCGCGCGCTGAAGCGATAAGGGGGCTTTTGCTTAAGCGCCGCACAATTCGTGATTTCTCAGATAAGCCCGTATCGCGCGAGATCATCGAAAGTTGTATTAAAACAGCTGGCACAGCGCCGAGCGGGGCGAACCATCAGCCTTGGCACTTCGTGGCGATTTCAGACGTCGAGACTAAACGCAAAATCCGTATTGCCGCCGAAGCAGAAGAAGCTGAATTTTACGACAGTAAAGCCCCTGATGAATGGCTAGACGCGCTTAAGCCGCTCGGCACTGACGCGCAAAAACCGTTCCTCGAAACCGCGCCTTGGCTGATTGCTGTCTTCGCGCAGCGGCGCGGCGGAGAAGCTTCGGGGCAGGATAAGAAGAATTATTACGTCACCGAATCTGTTGGCCTTGCGACGGGAATGTTAATCACGGCGCTTCATGCGGCGGGACTGGGGACGCTCACGCACACCCCTGCGCCTATGGGTTTCCTTACCGAAATATGCGGCCGTCCTAAAACCGAAAAGCCCTTTGTTCTAATGGTGATCGGCCACCCCGCCAAAGACGCGCAAGTGCCCTCTCATGCGCTCATTAAAAAAAGCCTACCCGAGATCAGTACATTTATTTGAAGCAAGACTTGAAACACATCAAAACGGGGCGCATAGCCATGGCCTAGGACAGAGCCATAATGACCGATAAATCCGCAAATATTGATGATACTGCCAAGCTTCCCATGGCGACATGGGAATTCGTAACGCTTATGGCGAGCCTCTTGGCCCTTAATGCGCTTGCGATTGATATTATGCTTCCCGGACTCGGAGACATTGGCGAGAGCTTTGCGCTGCATAATGCTAATGACCAACAGGCGATTATCTTTGCCTATATCCTTGGATTTGGCGTGCCACAGCTTTTCTTCGGACCGCTCTCGGATCGATTTGGGCGCAAGGCTTTGCTGCAAATTGGATTGCTTGGATATATCGCTATGTCAGTGACCTGTATCTTTGCCTCCAGTTTTTCTGTCTTTCTTGTGATGCGTTTCTCTCAGGGCGTGTTCGCCGCCTGTATCCGTGTTATTGCAGGTTCTATCGTGCGAGATCTTATGTCGGGTAGAGAAATGGCGCGCGTGATGTCCACCGTGATGACCGTCTTTATGATTGCGCCTATCGTTGCCCCGACCATTGGCGTTATCACCATGAACTTTGGCCCGTGGCAGTGGATATTCCTTGTGCTGGCAATTGCCGCTATGATTGTCTTGTTATGGATGACATTTCGTCTTCCTGAAACATTGCCGACATCGCAGCGCCGCGCCATTAATATAGGGTCTATTTTAAAGGCCTATTGGACAGTCCTAACAACACGCGTGACCATTGGGTATATGTGCGCGAGCGGCGTGATTTATGGCTCGCTGTTTGCCTTTATTGGCGCGTCAGAGCAAATTTTCACCGATGTGTTCGATGAAGGCGAGCGCTTTGTAATTTGGTTTGCCGTGATTGCCGCCTCGCTCGCTGTGGCGAATATTATCAACGCGCGTATCGTAAAGCGCATAGGTATGCGCCGCATTAGCCATACAGTGATTTGTGTCTTTATTGGCCTGTGTGTTTTGAATGCTTTATTGATGGCGTTTGTCGGTGAAATATTATGGATATTCTTGCCGTTGTTTGCCATTACATTTGGCTGCTTTGGGATGATGGGGGCCAATTTTTCCGCAATTGCCATGGAGCCACAAGGCGAAATTTCAGGAACAGCAACGGCAGCTTACGGTTTTGCGACTAGCACAGTTGCTAGCTTTTTTGGGATTTCAGTTGCGCGCCAGTTTGACGGGACAATCGCGCCGATTATGCTGGGCTTCGTTGTGTTGGGTGTTTTGTGTTTAGTGATTGTCTATATCACAGAAAAAGGCCGGCTCTTTGAAGTCGGAGCCGGCCATAAATAATTTCAGTGTTTAAGGAGAGCGGCTTAAGCGCCTTTCTCCAAATCAAAGTCTTTATACTTCACTTTCAATTCACGCTTTAGGATTTTACCCGTCGCACCGAGCGGTAATTCGTCTTGGAAGACAATCGCGTCAGGCATCCACCATTTAGCGCATTTCTTACCGATGCAGGCTTTGATCTCTTCTTTATCCGGAGTTTTGCCCGGAACAGGCATGACGATCAACATCGGGCGTTCTTGCCATTTCTCATGGCGCACGCCGATACAGGCGGCCATCATGACTTCGGGGTGATCCGAGGCAGCGTTTTCAATCTCAATAGAGCTGACCCATTCGCCGCCAGATTTAATTACGTCCTTGGAGCGGTCGGTGATTTCCATATAGCCGTCGGGGTGTAGCACAGAGACGTCGCCCGTCGCGAACCAGCCATCATCAGTAAAGCTATCAACGCCCGCGCCTTTGAAATATCCTGATGCGACCCACGGCCCGCGCACCTGAAGGTGACCTTCGGCCTCGCCGTCTTGCGCCAAGATTGTGCCTTCATCATCAACGATTCGCATTTCAACGCCAAAGATACGGCGGCCCGCAAAGAGTTTATGACGAATTGTGCTGTCGTAATCATTTTCGTCTGTTGTATGGTGCGGCGAGTATGTCGAACCGAGCGGGCTCATTTCTGTCATACCCCAGCCTTGCTGCATAGGAATGCCAAGCTCTAGCTCATAGGCGCGAAGCAAGCTCTCTGGGAGGGCTGACCCGCCAACGAGGGCTTTCGTAACTGTCGGCAAGCTACCGCCTGTTTCTTTAACGTGATTGTATACGCCAAGCCAAACTGTCGGCACGCCCGCCATCAGCGTTACGCCTTCTTGGTTGATCATCTTGGTCAGGTTCGCGCCATCAAGGCCTGGTCCTGGCATAACGAGTTTTGCGCCGACCATAGCGGCCGAATAGGCAAGGCCCCATGCGCTGACGTGGAACATCGGCACAACAGCGAGGATAACGGATTGCGAATCCGCGCCGATGACGTCTTTAAATGATCCCGCCATAGCGTGTAAAATCGTTGATCTGTGTGAGTACAACACGCCTTTCGGATCGCCTGTTGTGCCTGATGTGTAACATAACGCACAGGCCGTATTTTCATCAAAGCGTGGCCACTCAATTGTATCTGAGGCTGGCGCTATAAAGCTTTCATAATCCTGTACGTCAGTTTTATAATCAGGAAGCGTGCTGCGATCACAAAGCGCGACCCATTTATTTACTGTCGGGCAATTATTTGAGACCGCATCTATGATGGGGCCAAATGTGTTATCGAACATGACAAAGCTATCTTCGGCATGATTGACCATCCATGCAATTTGATCTGGTTTCAGACGCGGGTTAATTGTGTGAACAATCGCGCCGATTGACGACACAGCGTAATAAATTTCGATATGGTGATGATTGTTCCATGCAATCGTAGCAACGCGGTCGCCTTCTTTCACGCCGGCATCCAAAAGGGCATTAGCGAGCTTGCGCACACGTACAGCGCAATCTACCCATGTGTAACGATGTTCCGTCATATCCGTTTTCAGCGTGTAAATTTCTCTGTCCGAATGAACTGTCGCAGCGTGTTCGATTAGATCACTAATCATCAGCTGGTGCTGCATCATTAAACCTTGCATGGCATACCCTTTATATTGTTGTGTGATTTTGTTTTACGGTCTTTGCGAATGGGGTCAATATAGCGGCGGCATATTATGCAATGAATTGCATATGCGTAGAGCATTTTATAATAAATACACGCATTATAATCATGCTTGGCGCCATGCGGCGTTAGATAGCTGGCTGCACGCGATAGAAATTTTAACTTGCAGTATCAGATGAGGCCGCGTTGCTGGAGAGTGAATCTTAGAAGTTTCGATGGGTTGATACTTGCTCTACCCTAGACATGATGTCTGGATCTACGTTTCCGCCAGAAAGAACAACGCAAATTGTTTGAATTTTTTTATATTCATCAAAGGCACCTTTTAGAACGGCTGCAAAGGCCACCGCGCCGCCAGGTTCTACTGTTAAATTCATTTCTCGCTTTGCGAGCGCCATAGCTTGTATGCAGTCATCATCATCGGCGGTGAAAACATCACTAAGGCTTTGGCTGTTAATAGGCCACGTCAGCTCCCCTGGGATCGGGGTCATCACGGCATCACAGATCGATTGAGGCGGATTTTTAAAAGCTGTACGTTCTCCATTGCGAAGTGAAAGTTGATGATCATTATATCCAATCGGCTCAGCTCCGAAAATTTGTGTGTTCGGCGATAGTTCTTGCATCGCAAGACTTATCCCAGCGCATAAGCCGCCGCCGCCCATCGGCATAATGATGCCGTCAAATTCAAACCCTAAAGCCGCCGCATTTTGAGCTGCTTCTAGGCCGACCGTGCCTTGTCCGGCGATGATGTATGGATCATCATAAGAGGGCACGATAATTCGTCCGTAGCGCGCCGCGATGTCAGCAGCAATTTTTTCACGCGATTGTGTGAGGCGATCATAAAGTACGATCTCTGCGCCATCATTTTTCACGCCAGCCACTTTAACCGCAGGCGCGTCTTCGGGCATGACGATAATCGCGTTCATACCGAGTTCTTTGGCCGAGCGCGAGACGCCCTGCGCATGATTGCCTGAGGAAAAAGCGACAACACCTTTGGATCGCTCTTCAGTGCTCATGGCCGATAATCGGTTATAAGCTCCGCGATATTTAAACGCTCCAACCTTTTGCATGCATTCGGGTTTAAACCAGATTTTTTTACCAGTTATGTCATCAATGAAGTCTGACCGAATTAGCGGTGTTGCATAAGCATGCCCAGATAGACGTTTGGCGGCCTGCACAACATCATCATAATTTGGTGTATTGGTCATGAAGCCCTTGGACCTATTCAGAGATGGATTACGTATTGAGGGTGTTTAACTTATTGGTTGTCCGCCAGCCATTTCTCTAGCCAGTGAATATTGTAATCACCCGCGAGGAAGTCTTCATTCTCGATCAATTCTTCAAACAGAGGAATGGTGGTATCAATTCCCGTAATCACCATTTCACCGAGCGCGCGTCGTAAGCGTAATATTGCGCCTTCGCGTGTCTTGCCGTGAACGATTAGCTTCCCAATCAAGCTATCGTAATAGGGCGGGATAGAATAACCCGCATAAAGTCCGCTATCCATGCGCACATTCATGCCGCCAGGGGGGTGATAGTCTATGATTTTTCCGGGTGAAGGCGTGAAGGTTTTCGCGTTTTCTGCATTAATTCGGCACTCAATCGCGTGGCCTTGCAGAACAATATCATCCTGTGTGAAGGAGAGCTTTTTACCATAGGCGATACGGATTTGTTCGCGTACAAGATCAATACCCGTGATTTCTTCGGTCACAGGATGTTCGACCTGTAGGCGTGTGTTCATTTCAATAAAAAAGAACTCACCGTTCTCATAAAGGAACTCAATCGTACCTGCGCCACGATAGCCGATGGCTTTAATCGCATTGGCAACGATCATGCCGATTTCGTCGCGCTCTTTAGCAGTTAAAGTCGGGGAGGGCGCTTCTTCGAGGATTTTTTGATTTCGCCGCTGGAGGGAGCAATCACGCTCGCCCAAATGCACGACGTTTCCATGCGTATCCGCGATGACTTGAATTTCAATATGGCGCGGCCCCGTAAGGTAACGCTCAAGGTAAACAGCGCCATCCCCAAAGGCGGCCAAAGCTTCCTGCCGTGCGCCCATCAAGGCTTCATCCAGTTTATCGGGCGTAGCTGCTAGGCGCATTCCGCGTCCGCCGCCGCCTGCGGCTGCTTTTACAAGAAGTGGATAGCCAACAGATTTGGCGACTTCGCGCGCTTCTTCGAGAGTTTCCACACCGCCGTCAGAGCCGGGAACAACAGGAATGCCCGCATCCGCGACCGTTTGCTTGGCCGTAATTTTATCGCCCATGATACGGATGTGCTCCGCCGTCGGCCCGATAAAGGCCATGTCATGCGCTTCGATGATATCGGCGAAACGCGCGTTTTCAGACAGGAAGCCGTAACCAGGGTGCACGGCATCGGCGTTGGTGATCTCACAGGCCGAGATAATGGCGGGGATATTCAGATAGCTATCCGCTGCTGAATTAGGCCCAATACAGACGCTTTCATCGGCGAGGCGTACATGCATGGCGTCGCGGTCGGCTTCGGAGTGAACGGCAACAGTCGAGATGCCCATTTCCTTACAGGCGCGGTGAATCCGTAGGGCGATTTCGCCGCGATTAGCAATGAGGACTTTTTTAAACATGGTCGCGTCTAAACAATAATGAAGAGCGTTTCGCCGAACTCGACGGGCTGGGCGTCATCGACCAATATCTCTTCGATCTTACCAGATTTGGGCGCAGTGATCGGGTTGAACGTTTTCATCGCTTCGACCAGTAAGACTGTATCGCCTTCTTTGACCTTGTCGCCGACCTTCACGAACTGATCTGCCTCTGGACTTGGGCGCACATAGGCAGTGCCAACCATAGGTGACTTCACAGCTCCCGGATGCGCGCTAGCATCTGCTGCCGACTTAGGCGCAGGCGTTTCAGGGGCAGGCGCACTCACGGCAGCTACAGCAGGCGCTGCCATAACAGGGGCAGGGGCTGCACTGTAAACGGCACCGCCGCCATGTTTGGACACGCGGATTTTCAAATCACCCTTACGCATTTCAATTTCAGCCAAATCAGTATCGTTTAAAATATCGGCCAAATCACGGACAAGCTGTGTTTCGCTCGCCTTTTTGGGTGTTGATTTTTTTGCAGGTGTTTTGCGAGTCATTGATTTCTCTCTCGAATGTAATTCTTAGTCGTCTCTGAGGCCTAAAGCAGAAGTTTCATCGGCAAGCGATTTGGATATGTTCTATTCTTGTAACAGATTCATTACAGCTTGCAGCCCTAAATAATAAGAATCTGCCCCAAAGCCACTAATTGTACCCTGCGCGGCTTCGGAGACATAGGAGCGTCGGCGGAAGCTTTCCCGCGCGGCAGGCTGGGAGAGGTGAATTTCAATCGTCGGCACATCAACCGCTTTAATCGCGTCATAAAGCGCAACGGATGTATGGGTATAAGCGGCGGGGTTAATGATAATCGCGCAGCCCTTTGAGCCCGCGTCTTGGATGTGATCCACGATTTCGCCTTCGATGTTGGATTGTTTGAAGACTATATCATGCCCAGCAGCCTTTGCTTTCGCCGCGCAGGCTATTTCAATGTCCGCTAATGTTTGCGATCCATAAATTTCGGGCTGTCTCTGACCTAAAAGGTTGAGATTTGGCCCATTGAGAATATAGATAGGTTTCGACATCAAGATTCCATTGTTTGCCGTAGTCTAACGAGGCGAACTGGGCGCGACAACAGTGTTTTTTAAGCTAGGTTTTATAGGGCAGACGCGTGACATTAACGATTAACGGCGAAGATTACTACGACCTGCCCGTCGGCATGACCGTCGCGCAGCTCTTGGCGCATCTGGAACTGCCTGAGAAGAAAATTGCGGTTGAGTGCAATCGCGAAATCGTGCCGAAATCAACATTCAAAGAGACATCGCTTAACGATGGCGACCGCCTCGAAATTATACACTTTATTGGAGGCGGCTGATGCCCCTAACTGACGACACACTCACCGTAGCAGGCCGCGAATTTGGCTCTCGTCTCATTATCGGTACGGGCAAATATAAAACCTATGCCGAGAACGCGGCGGCGCTTGAGGCATCAGGCGCAGATATGGTGACGGTGGCAGTGCGCCGCGTGAACCTAAGCAACCCCAATGAGCCTATGCTTGTCGATTTTATTGACCCAAAAGCGACGACCTATCTGCCCAATACAGCAGGGTGTTTTACGGGCGAAGACGCGATCAGGACACTCCGCCTTGCGCGCGAAGCAGGGGGGTGGGACCTTGTGAAACTCGAAGTTCTCTCTGATCCAAAGCACCTCTATCCAGATATGGAAGAAACCATGCGGGCGGCTAAACTCCTCATTGAGGACGGCTTTGAGGTGATGGTTTATTGTTCTGACGATCCTGTATTTGCGCGCAAACTCGAAGACCTCGGCTGCGCGGCGATCATGCCGCTGGGCGCGCCGATAGGCTCTGGCCTAGGCATTCAAAATCCCGTCAATATCCGCCTGATTGTCGAGCAAAGCTCTGTGCCCGTAATCGTTGACGCGGGCGTCGGTACTGCCTCTGACGCCGCGATTGCCATGGAACTGGGCTGTGACGGCGTGCTGATGAACACGGCCATAGCCGAAGCCAAAGACCCTATTGCAATGGCTACGGCCATGAAACACGCCGTAATTGCGGGCCGCATGGCTTATCTGGCAGGGCGGATGCCGCGTAAGAAATATGCTGACCCCTCTAGCCCGCTTGCGGGACTTATCTAGGGCGTGTCACCCGAACTAATCTATCTGGCGCTTAGCCTCGCAGCCGTGGGCGCGCTGGCAGGGTTTGCGGCAGGGATGTTCGGAATAGGCGGTGGCGCTGTCATGGTGCCCGCTTTATTTTTTACTTTCACCAGCCTCGGTTATTCACCAGATGTGACTATGCATATGGCCGTCGGGACGTCGGCGGCGGTGATCGTTGTCAACGCGGTTAGGTCCGTTAGGAGCCACAATAAACATGGCGCGGTGGATTGGGATTTACTCTGGCCCAGAAACCCACTCGCGAGTTACGCGCTTTGGATTGGCCTCGGTTCACTCTTGGCTGCGCTTTTGATTGCGCCGCATGTTTCAGGCCAAGATCTCACTATTTTATTCGCTATCGTAAGCGGTATTATCTCTCTGCAATTTATCTTTGGCCGTCCTGAGTGGAAACTACGCGATACTGTGCCAGGCGGCGCAGCACGGCCCGTCGCAGGCTCATTAATCGGCGGTTTGTCTTCGTTGATGGGGATAGGCGGCGGCTCTATTATGGTGCCGCTTATGTCGATCTGCGGCGTCCCGATTCACCGTGCTGT
>JBMYWT010000014.1:0-23832 GCA_049607665.1 Maricaulaceae bacterium | reverse complement strand
GCTTCTGGCTTTGGCTTTGCCATAGCAGCGCCCGCCACAATTGGCTTTATGTTGTCAGGGCTTAATGCTCCTCAAAGGCCAGACTATTCAATAGGTTATGTAAATGTCTTAGGGTTCACGTTTATCGCGGTATTGGCGTTTTTTACCGTGCCAATCGGGGCTAAACTCGCGCATAAATTAAGTCAGCGAAAGCTCAAGCTTATCTTCGGAATTTGCCTGTTGCTCATATGCCTGAACATGGCGCGTAAGGCGCTGGCGTAAACCGCTTAATTGTTCAAAATAAGGGCGTGGGGCGTCACTTCGATTTTACGAATTTGACCTAAATAACTCATGCCCAGAAGCGACGTTTTCATGTCAGTTGGCACGATGAGAGCTTTGACGTTTTTGATATCTATTGTCCCGACTTTCACGGAGCCTAAAGTGGTATAAGCAGCCATAACTTTACCGCCAGCCGTTGCAACGGGTACATTGTAATTAAGCTGCTTTACATTCACGCCGACGCGTTCTGCGTCTTCAATATTAAGCGCCACAGAGCTTGCGCCTGTATCAACGAGGAAGTTTACGGGTCGGTTATTGACTTGTGAATCTACCCAAAATTGGCCGTCGCGTTCAGATTTTTGAATTGAAACCATACGGCCATTAGAAACGGGAATAGGGTTTGGCGGTTTTATTATACGGGCTTTGGCAGCTCGTTCATGTTGCGAATTACCAGCCTGCACGGTCAAGCCGATTTTTTCATAGATCATTTCTTTATTGTTAATGCCCCAAACCATGGCGAGGGATAGCCCAGCCACAAAGATAACATTTTTGAAAACATCCGTGCTCATAGGGAGACTTTACCAAAATGTTCTTTCTGAAACGATAAAATGGGCAAGTTTAATCATGCGGCAGAGCGTGGGTGTGATAGGATGTAAACCCATATTACATACAGGACGATTCTATGACGGATAGCGCCCCCAACACAGCCAAACCCTTTGATGATATACGAGCTTTGGTTGAGTCAATGCCGCATCATGATGACAAGGCTCCCGCAGCGGTTCAGCAGGCGTTTGATAGCTATTCACCGGCGCTCTCGGCCTTTGGAAACCTTGGGCCTGCGCTTCGCTGGCTCGCAGGTTGGCAAGCCAAAATGCCGCCATCTATTGATCGTCCGCTTGTAGCTGTTTTTGCAGGAACTCACGGCGTAGCGTCCGAATATACAAGTGGCGACCCCGTGGATATAGCCAAGAAACGTGTGCGCGGCCTAACGGAGCGCAAAGCGGCTGTGAGGGGTATCGCGGGTAGCTATGGGGCCGCGTTTAAAGTCTATGAAATGGGCGTGGAATATCCGTCTGCTAACTTGACTAAAGAAGCGTCCTTATCTGAACGTGACTGCGCTGCGGCAATTGCCTTTGGCATGGAAGTCGTAGCGGAAGGCGCGGATATTATCGTGCTGGGTAATGCAGGGTTTGGTTCCGCGACGGCGGCAGCTGCGATTGCGCGGGGACTTTACGGCGGGGCGGCGGAATATTGGGCCGGCGGTCGTGATGCGAGTGCGAGCGCCCGTATAGAAGCCGTAAAAAAAGGTGCAGAATTACAGAAAGATCACCTCTTTGACCCGCTTGATGTACTGCGCTGTTTCGGCGGACGGGATATCGCCGGATTAATGGGCGCGATCATTGCGGCGCGTCACCAATCTATTCCTGTGATATTGGACGGTTATGTGGTTTGCGCAGCGGCAGCCGTTCTTCATAGACTTGATCCGAATGCGATAAGTCATTGTTATGCAGGTCATATTTCGTCAGAACCTGCCCATGGTGCCTTACTTGACCGTATGGGGTTAACGCCGCTTATGGGGTTTGAAATCGGTATTGGTGATGGTACAGGCGGGGCGCTGGCAATGGGAACATTGAAAGCAGCGGCAAGCGGCCTGCGGACGATAATGGAGTAACCATGTCTATTTTCGAACATCCTGATTTTGACGCCCATGAAGCGGTGCATTTCGTTAGTGACCCGCGCGCGGGATTACTAGGTATCATCGCGGTGCATTCTACCGTTTTAGGGCCCGCAGCCGGTGGTACGCGGTTTTGGAACTATGCTGATTCCTATGAGGCTTTAACGGACGCGCTGCGTTTGTCTCGCGCGATGAGCCTTAAAAATGCTATGGCGAAAATCCCTCATGGCGGGGGTAAAGGCGTACTCATACGGCCTTCTGACTGGCTGGATCGCAAGGCGCTTTTCGCCGCTTATGGGCGACGTCTTAACGTTACCAATGGAACGTATTACACTGCTGAAGATGTAGGTGTGTCGCCAGATGATATGGAAGTCATCCGTTCGCAAACGCCTTATGTGGCAGGTCTGGATACAGGCGAGGCGGCATCAGGTGACCCATCGCCCGTGACAGCAGATGGGGTGTTTCGAGGGCTAAAAGTCGCCATCAAGCATGGGCTCAAAGCGCAAAAATTTGAGGGTTTAACTGTTGCTGTTCAAGGTCTTGGCTCTGTAGGCTATGCTCTGTGCGGGCATTTACACAAAGCCGGAGCGAAATTGCTTGTGGCGGATATAAATGCGGATGTACTTACCAAGGCGAAGGCTGAATTTGGAGCAGAGGTTGTTGCGCCTGAGGCCATCCATGCGGCTACGGCGGATATTTACGCGCCTTGCGCGCTTGGCGGAGCCGTCAATCCGAATACGATTGGCGAGATAAAGGCAGGTATCATTGGCGGGGCGGCGAATAACCAACTACTTACGCCTAAAATGGGAGAAACCCTGCAAGAGCAAGGAAAGTTATATTGCCCTGATTATGTGATTAATGGCGGCGGCATTATCAATGTGGCATCAGAGCTATCTGGCACATATGACCCAAAATGGGTGGATGGGAAGCTAGAAGATTTGGCGAAAACTCTTGATGATGTGATTTCACAAAGCCGAAAAACGGGCCGCGCAACACATGTGATATCAGAGGAAATGGCGCTGTCACGTATAGAGGCGCAACGCCCAGCTATTTCTACTTCTGATAGGTAAGTAAAGCCCAGTTAAACCCAGAGTCATACAGCATTCATACAGCATCCTTGCAGCATTGATGCAGCATGCTTGCAGCATGCTTGCAGCATTGTGAACGCATCCTTGCAGCACGCGTACAGCATTCATGCAGCATGATGAACGCATCAATACAGCATATTGCTAAAATCATGCGGTTTTGACGTCGTTTGCTAAGGCTTAGTTTTCCTTATTTGAGGGTGTTATGCGCCATAAATGAAATGTAAAAGTACAGGTGATTACGCAAGTTTTCGGGATTGTGATCGATCAAAACCCAAAGTTTTTATGCTGATATTGATGAGTAGGCCTATTCTGTTTGAGGGCAAAGCTTGGAAAAAATTATGACCAAATCAACAAGCCGTCTTAAAAATATTACATGAAGTGTTACATACTGTATCAGGACGTGACTGCGATCTTGCGATAACTATTTGCCTTTTCTTCACTTTTTTGGGTAATCACACTTATTGAGTCTGCGTATGTGCGCAAGGGGCATATTTGCGTTCGTGATTAGGATCGGGCGCCAAATGAAAAGGTGGTTATCATGACCTCACCGACAACAACGCATAGCGGCAAGCCGATCATTCATTCTGAATTTAAAACCTTGTGTGATGGTTTGGATTATGCCGCAAAGTGCGAAACGGGTTTTAACTTCTACAACGGCAAAGCGGTTCTTAAAACGGCTGTGCCATATTCCGTTATCCGAGACCGCGCCATAGAGGCTGCCAAAGGTCTTGTGAAATATGCTGAAAAGGATGCCCGTGTTGGTATTGCGGCGGTAACATCTGAAGATTTCGCCGTTCTATTTTTTGCCTGCCAATATGCGGGCCTAGTGCCTGCGCCGCTTCCGCTGCCAGTTACCCTTGGTGGACGCGGAAGCTATGAACGCCAATTACAGCGCATGGCCGCGACCGGAGATTTCCACGCACTCTTTACGCCTGCATCAATGGAAGGGATCATGAGCTCAGCGCTCAATGATTTGAATGTGCCTGTTTTAACATTTGAAGATGTGTTCGCTCTGCCCAAGGGCGATAGCCTGCGTCCGCACGGTGAAGATGATTTGTGCTACATCCAATATTCTTCTGGTAGCTCAAGCTCACCCAAAGGTGTTTTAGGTACGCAGAAGTCTGTGACGGCGAACTGCCACGGTATTACGCGACACGGCATGAATATCGTTGATGGTGACCGCGCAACAACATGGCTGCCGATGTATCATGATATGGGCCTGATTGGCTGTATGCTCGCGCCCATGATGAGCCAGATCTCAGTAGATTATCTCGACCCGCATGACTTTACGCGCCGCCCAATGTCATGGCTGCAATTGATTTCTGATAATAAAGGTACGTTGTCCTACAGCCCAACATTTGGATATGAGTTGTGTGTCAAACGTTGGAAGAATGACCGCGAGCTTGATCTATCGTCATGGCGCGGAGCCGGTATTGGCGGCGACATGGTGCGCCCAGAACCGCTCACGGATTTCGCCAATACCTTTGCAGATATGGGCTTCAAAGAAGGGTCATTCAAACCGAGCTACGGCCTCGCGGAAACAACGCTCGCGGCGACATTTGCGCCAATGGGCCAAGGCCTGAAAAAACATACGATCGATATGGCGCGTTATGAACGCACCAGCGAAGCCGTTGAGGCATCTGATTTGACGCCTGCCGAACATCAACGCACATTTGTCGCTTGCGGTTATACGCTGCCGGATCACGAAATCGAAGTCCGCGCCATAGAAGGCGATGTGTTGGGCGAAAAGAAAGTGGGCCAAATTTTCATCAAAGGTCCAAGCGTATCCCCGGGTTATTTCCAAAATAAACAGGCAACCGAAGCATCCTTTTCCAAAGATGGTTGGCTGAACTCTGGCGATCTTGGTTATTGGCTGGACGAGCAACTAGTTGTTACAGGCCGTTTTAAAGATCTTATCCTTTATCATGGCCGCAATATTTGGCCTCAAGATATTGAGTGGGCCGCGCAAGCTGCCGCGCCGCATCGTTGCGGACGGGCTTGTTCGTTCTCTTATGGTGGTGTCGGTGATGAAAAGCAGATCATGCTTTTACTCGAATGCCGTACGCGTGATCCGAAATTGCTCGACGAAATTTATACAGCTGTTTCAGCGGCGATCCGCCTTGAAGTCGGCGTCCCCGTGCAGCTTACGCTGGTTCCGCGCAGCACGATGATTATCACCTCTTCAGGCAAACTTTCTCGCGCCCGCGTGAAAGAGAAATATGCCAATGGCGAGATCATCGACATGCTCGCTGATAGCCCTGTGAAAATCGTAAAATCTGACGCTAGCTAATTCTGCGCCTAAGGGATTTGTAAAGGTCTTTATGGGCGCGAATACACACCAAAACCTGCTTATCGGTATAACAGGCGGCACGGGATTCGTTGGACGGCACGTTATACAGGCGGCTTTGGCACATGGGCATCGCGTACGTGTTTTGGCGCGTTCGCCAAAAAAGCTCTCTGATATAAAACATGATAATTTAGACGTTCTAACGGGGCAGCTTGGTGTGGGTAATGCCGCGCTTTGCGAAGGCTGCGATGCGGTTTTGCATATTGCCGGTTTGATTAAGGCGCGCACCCGCCGTGAATTTGACGCGGTAAATGTAGATGCGGCCGGAGAGATGGCGAGCGCAGCGAAGACAGCGGGTGTAAAGCGTTTCGTTTTGCTCTCTTCCATGGCGGCGCGTAAGCCAGAGCTATCTGATTATGCCGGATCAAAATATGGCGGCGAAATGGCGGTAAAAGCCGCCTATGACGGACGTCTTGCTATCATCCGCGCGCCCGCCGTCTTCGGCCCTGGTGATGAAGCGACCGCGCCCTTTATTGATCTTATAAAAAGAGGACTTCTACCGACGCCGGGCGGGGCAGGGTGGAAAACACGTAAGCTTTCTATTGTGGCAGTTGAAGATTTGGCGGCAGATATTGTCATGGCCTGCGCCGATGGCCGATATGATGGCCGTATTGTATCGCCGTCGTCTATACCTTCTCTGACGTGGCCAGATTTTGCTGATATGGCGAGCAAGGCGGCGGGACGGAAAGTGCGCATTGTGCCACTGCCGCGCGCGGTCTTGTATCCCGTAGCGGGCGTCACAAGCGCGACATCACGGCTCTTTGGCATGGGGCACTTGACCCTAGGAAAGTTACGCGAGTTCCTTTATGACGACTGGAGCTCAGAAGATGTAATCGCCGAGGCTTTGCCGATGCGTGAGCGCCTTGCGGAAACAATTAAATGTCACGGATGATTTAGAATAGGCTTAAGTATGACATCTCCCAGCACTGAAGATATTTACGGTAAAATATGCGAACTCCTAGAGCCATATAACCCAGAGAAGCGCCCTGTGACGATGGCGAGCGGGATTGTGTCTGATCTTGAAGTGGATTCGACGGCTGTGTTCGATCTCATCATGGGCCTCGAAGACCACTATGATATTTCCATCCCAATGGAGATGGTCAGCGATATTAAAACCGTTGGTGAACTTACCAATGCTGTAAAAGAATTGATGGCGTAACCATGTCTTTATTTGATAAATTTGCCCCCCTCCAACAGCGCCTCGATATGGTGCGTAAGATTGGCCGCGACCCGTTTTCTGTTAAATTTGATACCATGCTTAGCGCGACGCGCGGCCTTATTGGGAACCGCGAAATCATCCTCGCAGGGACGAATAATTACCTCGGCCTGACCTTTGATCCTGATTGCATGGAAGCGGCCAAAGACGCGATCACGCGCCACGGCACAGGCACCACAGGATCACGCGTGGCCAATGGTAGCTACTCCGAACATGACGACCTTGAAAAAGCGCTCGCGGAACATTTGGGAATGCCAAGTTGCGTTGTGTTTACAACGGGTTATCAGACAAACCTCGCGGCGATTTCAGGCCTGACGAATGAAAAAGATGTGATCTTTATGGACGCGGATGCCCATGCTTGCATCATTGACGGCACGCGCCTGACGGGGGCTTCGACCATTCGTTTCCGCCATAATAACCCAGAAGATTTGGACAAGCGCCTAAAGCGCCAAGGCGAGATCGAAGGCGGCAGTGCATTCGTCGTCATCGAAGGCATGTATTCCATGTTTGGCGACATCGCGCCCGTTGATGAATTTGTTGATGTTACGCATCGTCACGGCGGTTATCTCTATATTGACGAAGCCCATTCCTACGGCACCTTCGGACCAACAGGCTGCGGCATCGCTGAAGAGCAAGGCGTGCTGGATAAAATTGATTTCATCGCTGGTACGTTCTCTAAAAGTCTCGCCTCGGTTGGCGGCTTCTGCGCCTCGAAACATGCTGAATTTGAGATCGCGCGCAAAGCCATGCGCGCCTATGTGTTTACGGCCTCTGCTGCGCCGTCCAATATCTCTGCCGCCCATGCCGCGCTTGAGAAGATCAAAACGCGCCCTGATCTACGCGTGAACATCATGGCCCGCGCGAAACAGCTCCACACGGGCCTCGCCGAAATGGGATATGATCTCTGCGCCGACGTCAGTCCCGTCATCGCCATCCGCCGCCCTAATGAAGCGATTGCGGCTATGGAATGGAACTGGCTGATTGAAAACGGCGTCTATGTGAATCTCGCTGTTCCGCCCGGCACGCCGCAATCCAGCTCGCTTTTGCGGATTAGTATGTCAGCCGCGCACACAGAAGATGACGTCAACGCGATCCTCGCCAAGTTTAAAGAGCTAAATGGCAAGCAGGCTGAGTTAATGGCGCAAATGATGGAAAGCCTCAAAGCGGCGGAATAGATATAATCTTCTCAACTATCTCCTCATCCTGAGGAGCCAATCGTAGATTGGCGTCTCGAAGGATTGGTGATGAGGAGCAATTATGTCAGCTACCCGCCCACGCCCTTCGAGTCCCGCCGAATTGCGGCGCCTCAGGGTGAGGGCTAACTTTGGGTTAGTTGGATACTACCGAAACGCGCCTTTTCGCCAAAGTTTCCAGCCCAGCACAGGCGACCATAAAACGGGATGCCGTCTTTGGGCTGGTGTAACCTCTATCGTGACGCCGGAATGGTTGTGCAGCTTCCTCAGCACGTAATCTATCCCGCCGTCAAAGGTGGCTGCGCTACTTAGAATGCGAAACGGCGCGATTGTTTTCCCAATAACGCGGCGAAGAAACCAACGGGATTTACAGGCTAGCATATTACCCGAGGGCAGGGCGTAGAGGCCGGTTTCATCTGCCGCGCCGTAGAGAGCTTCCATTACGTCAACATAGCGGTCTTCATAACGCGTCACAATTTCGCGCGAACGACTCTCTGAACTCTCAGGTCGAAGCTCCGTGCGGTAGCTCTCTCGAAAACCTCGCGCCCAGAAATCAACACAGCCTACGGGCACGCCGCTAAATAAAGGCGCGGTCTCGCCCGCTATATGCCGAAGGGCTTTGGCGCGGGCGGCATAGAGGCGCTCATTTATGCTCTCGCCTTTGGGATAGAGAATGATAGACGGCTGAGAGAAACGGCCCCAGACCGTAGATAAAAGCGCGCTTTTCCCCGCGCGACGCTCAAATCCCTTAAGGGAAATAAGCGAATACTTACATGTGGTTATCTCGCCATTTTCATGCGGAATTTCATGGTAGTAAACGGAGGGCGGCAGCACAGCGTTAAGCAACATCCGCAGCGGGTTTTTATGCGCCTTACGATAGCTATCGACGATTACATAAAAGTCGAGCATCTTCTCGCTATTATTCATCTCGCGCAGGGATGAACCGTAATAAACAAGCGCAAGAACACGCCCCGGATGACGGGCTTTGATCGCCTCGCACATTTGCGCGGCCTTGCCCGCGGGCGCGATATATTCGCCCTTTAGGATATCAATGATGGGGTCGCTCATGTGGCCTGCAAAAAGTTGACGGGTTCTGTGGCCGTTACGGTGAAGGCTTCGCCTTTTATGTCTAAAAATTCGCCGTCCAAAACAATCGGGCCGTCATAGGCATAGGTTAGTTCATTAGCTGTCCAGCTATGGAAGCCGTCAACGCTGCGGTCGGCCTTCTTATTGCCGCGCCAAATCGAGAGTATATTCCGCAGCAGGCGCCGCGTATTTCCGGCGGCATATGTAACGCGTAGAGGGCGGCTTTGGTCGCCCCAAAATGGATCTATGCCCAGAATTAAATTGGGCAAGGTCGTGACAACTGTACCTAAATGCAGCTCTGAAATATGGCGTTTATCCGTTGTAAGGACAATCGGTGTTGTGTGCATGACTTTGTGGCTGCCGAAGGTTACGGCTCGCATGATCCCGCCCATAACGGCCATAGATCCGCCAATGCCGCGCTTATGCAATTTGGCTTTGGTATATTGCGTTACCATGGGTATCGCGCCCGTCGAAAAGAGAAAGCCGTAGTAATCAGGATAAGATTCGCTTGAGATCTGAATAAGCGGAAAAGCGGCTGAGCTTATTTTTGCCTCTTCTTTACCTTCGAATATATCGGCAATGTCTTCGCCGCCAAGATGCTCTTGTGTAAATTTTTGCCGAAGCAAGATGTTAATGTCGTCACGTTTTGAAAGGCCAATATTTCCCGCGACTTGATTGGTCATTCCGCCCGGCAAAAGCGTGAAGGTGGGGAAAGTTTTAAATTCACTACGACGCTTCATAAAGGCGGTGATTACGCCCTGCGCGGTACCGTCTCCGCCCTCGATGATGACCCATGGGTCGTCCATAAACATTGCACGTTCAACGATATTTGAAAGGGTGCTGAATATGTCCTTATCGAAAAGTATCGCGTCATACTTTGGTGCGAGCTCTTTAAGAACTGAGCCTTCACGCGCAACCTTTTCGCTAAGGTGATTAACAACACATATAGGGATTGAGGCGACGGATTTGGGCATATTTATGCCTATGTGAGGCTTTCAGTGCGCAGTAATAGAAAGGCGCCTGCGAGACCAAATATAGCGAGTGGGAAGGCTATCGCCCAACCGATCGCAATGCCGCCAGATGTCGCAAATGTTGCCATAGCACCATCAATAATGAGGAAAACAAATCCAACCGTGATGCCAATGATCAGGGCTTTGTCGCCTGTATCTTGGCGGCCTGTGCGCTGCATTATGGCGGCGGCGCAGATGAGTAGAATAAAGGCACCGACGGGACGTGTGATACGGTGCAGATACCAAAATCCATAAGCAAAGCTGGGCTTACTGCCGGAGTTTCCTTTTTCGCCAAAGACGGACATATCAGACAGGGCGAGGTCGCGTGGTTCAGCGGCAAGGCGCGCGATAGATTGTGGCGTTTGTTGGGTTTCCCATTGGCGCGGGCCATTAAGACGTAAGGCGGCGCGTGGTTCGCCATCAGAGCCTTCAATGTTTAAAAGCTGGACGCCTGATAATTCCCAATTACCGTCAATATATTCGGCGCGATCGGCCCAAGTGATGCTAGATATTTTACCTGTTTCTTCCGAGCGTTCAAAAAGTTCTAATTGTCCTAATGTGTTGATGTCATATCGGTTTGCAGCGCGCATAATCCGGCCACCATCTTCCATCCAAAGAGGATTGTCAGGCGTTACATTTTTGATTTTATATTCTCCAACGCCCCATGCTTGTAGCGCCCTAACGGCGGGCGGCATAGCGAGGTTAATGATAATGATTGAGGCGATAGACGCGCCAACGACAGCGGGCGTAAGTAAAGCAACTTGTTTCGTTGTGGAAATGCCAAACCCTAATAGAGCGACGAGTTCGTGATTGCGGATCAATTTTACGAAGGTCAGCAATACAGCCACATGCAGTGTAAAGAGAAAAATGCGGTCGAAGATAACAGGCGCGCGGTAGAGCATGTAACGGAATGTGTCTGCAAATGTACCGTCATTGGCGACGATATCTCCGCCATTTGCGAGCGAGTCGAGTAATCCGATGAGAACAAGAAAACCGAACGCGACCATGAACCATGTCGAGAGAAAACTCTTCGAGAGATATGTCAAAAAGCGGAGCATTAAGCGCGTTGATCCTGAATATAGTTCTTAAAACTAATGAGGTTGGCCGTAAGGTTTTCGCGCATGGCCGTTATGTGGAAGGCAACTGTTGTCAGAGGAGGTTGCCCCATTTTAAAGGCGCTTTTTCGGAAGATATAAATTGCGAACAAACCAACGATACTAATGATAGGCCAGATGCCTGCCCATGGCGGTATGATTCCACTTGCTCCGAGACTTTGACCAAACTCCAAAGCTTTTTGCAGAGAGACTAAAAGGACAATGCCAATAAAAATTCCTGCTGATGAAGGGTTGCGTCCGTAGTTTAAGCCAAAGGGAACTGCAATAAAGGGTAAAATTAAAAGGAGCATAGCGCGGCCAAGACGCAAATGCAGGGCCGCATTGTTTGTATCTTGATTGATGGTTTCGAAAATGCTGCCATTTCTATTTTTGAACAGTTCAATAGATGTAAGTTCACGTTCATCATCGCCTCTGCTTCGGAAAATGTTCTCAGTTACAGTGCCCGCAACAGCGCTGCTCTCGAAACTGAGGTCACCATTCAACTGACGTTTGTTTCGAATTTGATATGTTTGCCCTTCCGCGAGTTGTAATACGGGATCGTTATTATCGCGCACTTTTAGGCGGCCTTCGTCGGCAGTAGTGATACGCACGCCGTTTTGCACGCCACCTTGCGAGAGTTTTTCGTAGATGAAAATCGGTCCAATGGCAGCGCCAGGTTTTTCGGTCCCAGCAAAAAATGTGCGGTTGCCGACATTGGTGAATGTGCCTTCGCGTAATGCAGCGGTAAAGGATTGTTGTTTTACGACGTGAACAACTTGACGGTAATTATAACGGCCTACAGGCTGCATATAACCTTCGATGAATAGTGTTGCGACGGCAAGGAACGCTGCGATGAACATAAAGGGTTTTGTCATATGTGTAAGCGAAACACCTGCGCCTAAGGCGGCCGTTAGTTCGCTCGAGCGGCTAAATTGGTCGATTGTGATAATTACGCCAAGCAGAAGCGCCATTGGTACAGCCATGCCTAGGTAATGCGGCAGAAGGTTGATAACCATCGAGCCGGCGTCACCTGCTGGGTTGGAGGAATTGGAAACAATTTCAAAAATACGTAAAAGACGTTCAAGCAAAAGCACGACAATCGCGAAAACAATAAGGCCGCCAATGCTGATCAGTGCTTTCTTCAGCAAATATTGGTTTAATCGCCCCATATTATATTTCTGTCACCTTTATACGCTAGCTGTAGAATCAGCTTTACAATGTATGCCACGCTAACCATATGAAAAACAGAAAGATTAAACACGGCATTTAGCCAATAAAGAGGCATAAAGCAGATGGCAAACCTTCGTTCCACTTTTTTTGCACTTCCTTTCATTGTTTTAATGAATGGAATGGCCTTTGCGGGTGATGCCCCAACGACGTTAGAGCTTTACCCTACGGATGCATCGGATGAATGCGTAGAGGGGACGACACAAATTCGCGTGAATGTGATTGGCGTAAAGGCCAAAGGTATTATGAAGTTAGAGCTTTATAACTCTGACAAGGGGTTCTTGCGCAAAAAAGGCCGCTTGCGCCCAATCAGAGACGCTGCGCAAGATGGCCCAATGCGTATGTGCATTAACGTCCCAGAACCGGGTATTTATGCGGTCGCGGGTTATCACGACGTTGATGGCAATCGTAAATTAAAGCAAAAATGGGATTTCACGCCGCGTGAACCTTATGGCTTGTCTAATAATCCACAGATCAAAGAACGCCGTATGCCAGGGTTTGATGAGGCTGCATTTGAAGTCGGACCGCAAGGCACAGATATTGATTTTGTGCTTGTCGATTTGAAAGCCGAGAAAAAGGCACGTAAAGCCGCCAAAAAGGCTGCGAAATCTGCTGGCGATAACGATTAATCACGTTTCATCTCTGGTCATTCTTATCGAAGCGTTATAACTGTCTTTTGCTTTTGGTTGGGGATTAGGACGCTATGTCAGGGGTTCAGATAGAAATTACAGCTATTGATGCGCCGCGCGATGTCTCGGCGTTTTTAGCACTGCCATACACAATTTACAAAAATGAGCCGCAATGGCGTCCGCCGCTCCGGTTTGAACGTAAGGCGCAATTTTCGCCTAAATCCAATCCAGCTGCGACGCATTTGAAACGGCAGTTATTTTTAGCGAAAAGATCCGGCGAAATCGTTGGGCGTATTGCAGCCTTTATCAATCCATCACATCAAGCTTTATATAAAGACGAAGCTGGGCATTTCGGCTATTTCGATTGTATTCCTAACGCAGATGTCGGGACGGCGTTACTTGCTGCCGCGCAAAATTGGCTTGATGGGCAGGGCGCTAAAAAAATGATTGGCCCAGCCATGTGGTCCGTGAACGAAGAATGCGGACTTTTGATTGACGGATTTGATACGCCGCCAGTTGTGATGATGCCCTATGGCCGTCCGGATTATCAAACAATGATAGAAGACTTCGGCCTTGGTAAAGCCATTGATATGTACGCCTATCAGGCTGATTTGCATGCTGGTTATCCGCGCCCGCGCCAAACGCAAATGATGGTTAAGATCGCAGATAAAGATCCCTCCATCCAAGTGCGCCCGATGAATCCACGAAAGTTCATGGATGAAATTGATTTGGTCATGGATATTTTTAATGATGCCTGGTCAGAAAATTGGGGCTTTGTCCCATTTAGTGACGCGCAGATAAAGCATCTGGCCAAAGAAATGAAACAGGTTGTTTTCAAAGAAGGTATGTGGGTCGGTTCAATTGATGATGAGCCCGTTGCCTTTATTTGGATGATCCCCGATTTGAACGAGGCTATCCGTGATTTAAACGGTAAAATTTTCCCATTTGGTTGGGCTAAACTTTTAACGCGCCTTAAGGTTACTGGCACCAAGCAAGCGCGTATACCGCTCATGGGACTTCGCCGCGAATTTCATAATACAAAGAAGGGTTTAGCGGTTGTTGCTAAACTATGTGAAACCGTTTTTGAAGAAGGCCGCAAGAAAGGGTTTACGCATTGTGAGCTTTCTTGGATTCTTGAAGGAAATGCCGGCATGATCCGTATCTGTGAACAGGCGAGCGCAGTGCCATATAAGACGTATCGTATGTATGAGAAAGCGCTTTAGCTATGCGTGACGTCAATGTTCTAATTCTCGCGGGGCAGCGCGAAGGTGTTGTGGATCCGCTTTGCGCGGAAGCGGGAATAGAGCGCAAAGCGCTCCTGCCGTTATTGGGACGGCCCATGATTGACTATGTTTTAGAGGCTTTATCCGCCTCTAAGCTTGCGCCAAAATTTTATGTTAGCGGTTTTGACGCAGATTACGATGCGCGCCTTCTGCAGTCGCCCTCGGCTCCTGGGCCAGCTGGGAGCGCTTTGGTCGCCATTGAGGCAGGGATTGACGCGCCCTTATTGGTAACAACGTGCGATCATCCTTTGCTGACGCCAGGAATGGTTGAGATATTTTTATCGGGCGCGAGGGAAAGCGGCGCTGATTTTTGCGTGGGACTCGCTGAGCGGGATATAATTGATCCGGCCTATCCCGGCGTATCGCGTACCTATTTGAAATTTAGTGATAAAGCTGTCTCGGGCTGCAACCTTTTCTATATTGCTAATGCCAAAGGCATTGAAGCCATTCGGTTCTGGCGTCAGGCGCAACATGACCGCAAGAAACCTTGGAAGCTCGCTAGCCGATTTGGCGTGCGTATCTTATTTGACTATCTCTTGGGCCGCCTAACGCTTGGCGGCGCATTTGAATATGCCTCTAAGCGGCTCGGCATAACCGCAAAACCTGTTTTAATCCCCATTGCCGAAGCGGCGATAGATGTAGATAAGCCATCCGATAAGCGTTTTGTTGAGCAAATATTATCCGCTCGCGCTGCTAAGAGCGCATAATGCAAGCTGATCTTTCTATTAAGTCAAAAAAAACCGTTGGTAAGCGCATAGCCGCCAATGCGGGTCTTATGGTTGGGGCAAAGTTTTTATCCGCCATTTTAGGCTTTGGCTCTGTATTCATTGCGACGCGCGCTCTTGACCCCGTTCTTTTTGGAACGGTTGTTTTCTTGCATGCCTATATGCTGTTCTTTTCCGAAGTCGCAACTTTTCAAAGCTGGCAATCTATCATTCGGTTTGGCACTGATGATTTGGCTAAAAAAGACACCCAAAGCCTCTCTAAGCTCATTAAATTTGGCGTAAAGATTGATGCTCTTTCTTCAATCTTGGCTTATATTGGTTCCATTGCTTTGTTTGGGTTGGTTATCCTAATTGTAAACGCCTACCCGAATATAGCACCCAAAAATGGCCTGTCAGTGGAAGATTTGCGTAACTACTCGGCAGTATATTGTCTGCTCGTTTTAGCGCGCCAAATCAGTACATCTATAGGAGTCTTACGACTTTTTGACCGTTTTGAAGTTTTAGCAGGGATTGCACTGGTTATGCCAGTAACGCGTTTCATCGGAACGTGTTATGCCGCCTATGCGGGCTGGGGCGTACAAGGGTTTTTGGCCGTGTGGTTTGGCGCATCGCTATTGAGTTACTTCGCGAAAATGGTCATTGCCATGGCGGAGTTATCACGCCGTAATCTTTTGCGCTCTGTCATCAAAGCCAAAAGCAGCTTGCGAAAACAACGCGCAGGTCTTTGGCCATTTGTGATAAAGTCCAACATTGATTCAACGATTGCGACAGGAAATTTACACCTGCCGCCGCTTATGGTCATGGCGCTATTTGGTCCTGCATTTACAGGCGTCTATAAAATCGCGGAAGAGGTCGCTAAGTTATTATCCGAAGGGTTTAAACTTCTCGATCAGGTGATTTATCCTGAACTTGCAAAGCTAATGACATCAGGGCAGGCGGATAAAATATGGCGTATCGTGATGCGCTCAGCTGTCATCCTGTTATCCATAGGTCTTGTTCTGTCTGTGGTTGTGTCTTTATTCGGAGAGCAGCTTTTAACGCCTGCCTTCGGCGTGGCTTATATCGAGGCAGCGCCCTTGGCATCATTACTTGTTTTTGCGGCGGCTCTAACAGGTATTTTCGCGCCGCTCTTTCCGATATTTTATGCCGCTGATAAACCCGAAGTGGCGATTTATGCGCGCGGTGTGGGGCTGCTGATTTACATTGTGTCCTTTATCGGGCTTAGTTTTTCTGTTGGTAAAATGGCCCCTGGTTGGGCGGCTCTCATTGGGAATGGTGTCTGTGCGGTTTGTGTGTTTATTCTCGCGCGCCGTACGTTACGCAATCATATTTCATCTCAAAATGTTGATGCCCAAGATGTTGCCAATGTATCCAGTAATGCAGAAACAGCCCTGCCCATTGTTCACCTCGCAGGCGTTACTCAGAAACGTATTTGGGGCTTGCCGCTTTTGAAATGGCAGGGACGAGCCTATCAAAAGGCAGGTGGCCGCGTAAGCCAAGATGAGCCGCCAAATGTCATCGCCGATAGCAAATGGGTGCTTTCTGCTGCGCTCGCTAATGCGTTCGTTAAAGCCCGAAAAACAGCCCTTTGTGTTGATGGCATTATTGTCGGCGTAACCGATATGCCGCTAAATGATGGGCTCTCTTTATTAGGGCGCAGCGCATCTGACGCCACAGCAGCAGGCCTTACTGCCGCAAAACCTGAAGACCTTGCGGGGTCGTACAATAAGGTCTTGCGTAAGATGGAAGCGCCATATGCCTTAAACGCAGAAGAGGTCGCCATTTCTGATATTATGCGCCGCCAATTCGCAAGTTCCTATAAGGGGATCACAGATTTTGTGACTAAGTATTTTTGGCCGCTTCCTGCCTTTTATGTGACGCGGCTTTGTGCAGCTTTGCGGCTTACGCCTAATATGGTGACGACGATTGGCCTCGTGCTAATGTTTGCGGCCATGTATTATTTCTATCACGGCCAATGGGCATTGGGTTTTATTACAGGCTGGATGATGACCTTCCTCGATACAGTGGATGGTAAGCTCGCCCGTACAACTATGACCTATTCGTGGTGGGGTAATATTTATGACCACGGCATTGATCTGGTTCACCCGCCGTTTTGGTACTGGGCTTGGTATGTTGGTCTTGGCGGCACCTTTAGCTGGGCGGCGGTGACAACAGATTGGATGACGATCGCGCTTATGGCGATTTTCGTGGGCTATGTTGTCGACCGTATTATCGAAGGTGTATTTATCGCGCAGCATGGATTTCACATTCACGTCTGGCGGCCTGTAAATTCTTTCTTGCGTATTTATACGGCGCGGCGAAACCCAAACATGTTTATCTTTATGGTTGGCATCATCTTAAGTCTATTTATCCCGCAGGCCGCTGTTGGTGCGTTTTACGCCGTCGCGATTTGGACATGGGCCTGTATTGCATTCAATATTGGTGTTGTTCTTGTAGGCACGTTTATGCGCAAGCCCATTACATCTTGGATGGATGAATAATGTCTGCGCCGGGACTCGCTATTTTTGATCTCGATTACACGCTAACTAAGCGCGGGACATGGGGACGTTTTGTTGTACGGGCGGTGAAATATCGTCCGTATATATGGTTGCCTCTGTTGTGTGCAGCAGGTTTCGCGCAGTGGCGTTACAAGCAGGGCGCGATAGAACGTGTGCGCGTAAAACAAGCTATGATGCGCTGGGCGATTAAGGGCTGGTCGCAAGAAAAAGTAGAAGAACTTGGGGTGGCTTTCGCTAAAGAGGAAGTTGCGACAGGTTTGCGTTCCGGAGCAATTCGCGCGCTTGAGGAACACCGTAAGCGTGGGGATCAAATCATTATTGCAAGTGCCGCAGTCAACGTTATCGTAGCGCCAATTGCAAATTTGCTTAAGGTAGATCATTGGGTTGCCACTGATATGGCTTTTTCTGGCGGCGTTCTCTCGCCTGAATTTGCGACGCCAAATTGCTACGGCGCAGAAAAATTACGCCGCGTTGAAGTGCTTTTAGAGCAAAACCCGACGTTGAAACAAAAGAACACAGTTATCACAATGTATTCAGATAGTTACTCTGATCTTGATATTATGCGCTTCGCCCATGTAGGAGTGGCAGTCAATCCTGATAAAAAATTGCGCGTGCTTTCCGCCGAGCATAATTTCGAGATTGTTGACTGGATGTCATAGCACGAAAATTGCAAGCATGGTGTCCACATGGAGGATATTATGCAAGCAGTTATTCTAAGCGCCGGACGTGGATCCCGTCTATTACCACTCACAACGGATTTGCCAAAGTGTCTTTTACCGATCGGTCTTACCACTGTTTTGGGAATGCAGCTTGATACGCTGTTTAAACACGGCATCGAAAAAGTAACCGTTGTTACGGGCTTTAACGCGCATTTGGTCGAAGAGGAAATTAATTCGCGCCAAACTGGGCCAGAAGTTGAAATTTTGTATAACCCATTCTTCCAGGTTGCTGATAATTTGGCTTCATGTTGGATGGCGCGCGAATCTATGCGCTCTGATTTCCTTCTTATTAATGGCGATACGCTTTTCAGTCCAGCTTTGCTTGAGAAGGTGCTTGCCGCACCTATGCAGCCGCTTACGGTCACAATCGATAAAAAAGATCAATATGATGGCGATGATATGAAAGTCACGCTTGAGGGTGATAGCCTTATGTCGATTGGCAAAACATTGACTCCCCAGCAAACACAGGGCGAGTCGATTGGTATGCTCCGCTTCATGGGTGAGGGCACTACGACCTTCACTGATGAGCTTGAACGCCGTATGCGTGAGCCAGATGGCACGAAGAGCTGGTTCCTAAGTGCGATTGATCATTTAGCCAAAGATGGCGTTCCTATTGGGACGACAACAATCAAGGGTTCAACATGGGCTGAACTTGATACGCCAGAAGATTACGAAATTTGCCGTTCTCTCTTTGGGGACAGTGAAATGGCGCGTAAACGCTTCGCTGTTGTATAGTTTATAACACTGTAAAACTACATGATGGCGGTATCTTTCGCCTGATTTTGCAGATTTTATCATTTTATGCTATATTCGCTTCTGTTATTATAACGGAGGACAAGAATATGCGTATTTTATCATCAAAATTTGCTGCCGGACTTATTCTCGCATCAATGTGTTCAGTGGGAAGCATCGCTGCAGATATGAATGAGGATCGAGCGATTGCATCTCCGAATAATTACGTAACTGTATCACGGCCAGGTATATCATTTGCGCCAAGCGGCGGGGTGTCTTGGAGCGAAAACCCTTCTTATCTTTATGAACGCGCTTATGTGAATTTTTCTGAAGGGGACTTCGCAACGGCTTCGATGCTTTTACGTCGGATTCTTCGCACAGATGAAAGTAATGCTGCCGCTAATTATTTGATGGGCTTGACCAAGGCTGAGCAAGGTAACTCACGCCAAGCTGTTAGATATTTAACAATAGCAAATCGCATTTTCTCTAATGCGCCTCAATCTTATGCTGCGCTTGGCCAGGCTTATGTCCAAAACGGGCAGTTAGATAAAGCGAGGGTCGTCTTGGCGGCTGTGGGCGAGTTAACGACCAATTGTAGTTCCATTTGTGCTAGCACTAGTGATATTCGAGAGGCACAACATGCCATAAAAACGGCAATGATTATGGCTCGTTAATTTCGATTTCAAAATTAATTAACTGTAAATAGATAATGTTGCGCAAATATGTGCGGCAATATTTTCGGCGATATTTGCCGGTAATATATCCAGTCCATTCTTTGTCATCGCAAAGCATAGCCCTTCCGATTTTTTGGCAAATGGAGCATGTGTGTCGACAATATGAAAAACGCGCCCATGCGAGCCTATAAGGGGCATGGAAATCGCAATTAAGGATGCGGATTCTGAGGCGTAGGGCATATAGCCTAGAGGCTTGCTATTTTTAAGTGTTTCCCAATCATCGTTCCATGCATAGATCGTTATGTGCCGTGTGGGTAGGGATAGATAATCAACATGATTTCCCGAAGTTTCATTGCGGCTTCCAAGTAGCAGCCAGCCCGTCTCTACTTTTAAAACATCACTTAATCGCGCCAATGCAGCTTGACGCGGGATATGGCTGCCTGATTCCCAATTGGCGATTGTGGGCTGAGTTACGCGAGCTTTCTCCGCGAGCTGAATTTGCGAAAGGCGCTGCTCAAGGCGGGCTTTTTTAAGGCGTGTATGGAAATTGGGCATATTCTCAAATTATTAAATTAACTTATAATTCGAACTATGCCTAAAAAATGCCAGAATCAATATTTATTCTGCGATTCTTACATAATGAACTGAATTTAATGCAAAAATAGATTAATTTCCCAATTAGCAAAATGAAGATGAACAAAAACTGAAACTTTCGATAGCGTAGATCACATAAACGTTATTAGTTAGTCCAATAATTTGAATTGAATTTCTAACAGATATTCTTATGTAAAAGATGCGGGGAAACTCCATGGAACTCAGGGACGGGTTCTTATAAGAATTGAAAGGATCATCATGAAAGGTGATTATTGTACACGCGAAGGCGCTCAGCGTCTTAAAGACCAAATCGAAGCCTATTGGGCAGATCGTGGTTATGACGTAAAGATTAACCTCACGCAGGGCGGGTTTTTACCCTCTATGCGCTCAGCGCGGACAGATGTACGCTCAAATATGATTAATGGTGTGCCGACACGTTCGACGGAAAACTTCGCTTAGAGCTTCCCAAGACGGCGTAGAGCGTCTGGCATGTCGCGAAAACGTCTCAGAATAATATCTGCGCCAAGCTGATATATGGGCTGAGGAGAATACCCATAGCTCATTAAAATACACGGCACGCGCGCCGCTTTAGCCGCAAGGCTATCCGGCGCGCCGTCGCCAATCATCACAATATGGTTTGGATTCCGATGGCCGGCACTGGCGAATATGTGATCGGCATGAGGTTTATTACGGCCAATATCATCGCTTCCGATGATACGAGAAAATAAATGCGTCATCCCGAGCTTATCAATAAGTGGTCTCGCGAGATATCCGGGTTTATTTGTGCAAACGGATAGATCGATATTTTGACGTTTAAATTGTCGTAAAGCATCAAGTGCGCCTTCAAAGGGACGACTATGGACAGCGATATTAGCGACATAATATTTCAAAAAAGCGGCCTGCATTTCGGCTATGCGCTCATCCGTGGCTTCATGTGCGGCGCGGCCTAATGCATCAATGATCAAAGCCTTTGAGCCAAATCCAATACGTTCACGCGCCGCAGCATAATCTGTTTCAGCCAGGTTTTCCATCTCAAGGCAGTGATTAAGCGCTGCAATAAGGTCGGGCGCCGTATCGACAAGTGTGCCGTCCAGATCAAAGCATAATGATAATTTTCGCGTCGATGTCATATAAACCTTAAATCTTGCCGTGCGCTTGGCGCATTCATCCGTTACAGAGATTTGAAACAGACTGTCAATGCGAGTCGCGCGCAAAGCTCATGAGGGCCATATGAGTACATCACAAATTCAAACCCCGCGTGCCGCCGTTATTCTAGCGGCTGGTAAAAGTACGCGGATGAAATCCAAGACCTCCAAAGTGCTGCACCATGTCGGCGGACGCTCTATGCTGGCATGGGTGGCGGATTTGGCGCGTTCTGTGAATGTGTCGCGTATTGTTTGCGTGGTCGGTGAGGCCAACCAAGACGTGCGCGCAGAAGCCGAAAGCCTCGGCCTTGAAATCGCCATCCAAGAACCGCAGCGCGGAACGGGTCACGCCGTGCTTTGCGCCAAAGACGCCGTAGGGAATTTTGAGGGCAATCTGGCTGTGCTGTATGCCGATACGCCGCTGATTGAAACGCCCACATTGGAATCTGTTTTTGCCGCGCTTGAAGGCGGTTCAGATTTGGCGGTACTGGGATTTGAACCCGAAGACCCAGGCGCCTATGGCCGCCTCATCACCAATGGCGACGCGCTTGAGGCGATTGTTGAGGCCAAAGAAGCCACGCCCGAGCAGCTCGCTGTGCGCCTATGCAATAGCGGTGTTCTGGCGGCCTCAAAGGTGAATATGTTCTCCGCGCTTACGCGCGTCACGGATGACAATGCCAAGGGCGAATATTACCTTACCGATATCGTTGAGATCTTGCGCAGTGACGGGAAGGCTGCGGTTGCCGTGAAAGCTGATCCGCTCGAAGTGCTGGGCGTAAACTCTCGCCCTGATTTAGCACTCGCTGAAAAGGCGTTCCAAAACCGTATGCGCGCCCGCGCTATGGAAAGCGGCGTGACGCTACGTGATCCGGACACAACCTATTTTTCCTTCGACACAGAGATCGCGCCCGAAACAAATATTGGCGCCAATGTCGTCTTCGGAAAAGGCGTCAAGATAGGCACTGAAACGACCGTTCACCCGTTCTGCCATATCGAAGGCACGCATATCGGAGAGGGCGCGCAAATCGGCCCATTCGCGCGCCTGCGCCCTGGTACAAAATTAGGCGACGCGACAAAGGTCGGGAACTTTGTTGAAACGAAAAAAACTGTTGTCGCGAAAGGCAGCAAGATCAATCATCTGTCCTATATTGGTGATGCAGAGTTAGGCGAAAATGTGAACATCGGTGCAGGCACAATCACTTGCAACTACGATGGCTATTTTAAACACCTCACGCAAATCGGTGACGGGGCGTTTGTGGGCACAAACTCCTCTCTCGTTGCGCCCGTGAAAATCGGCGAAGGGGCCTTTATCGGCTCTGGCGCGATTGTCACGGATAATGTTCCTGATGACGCGCTCGCCCTTGCCCGCGCGAAACAAGTCAATAAAGAAGGCTGGGCTAAGCGTTACCACACCGCCCAAGCGGCCCGCAAAGCCAAAGCTGCCTCTAAGAAGAAAGGCTAGATCGCCATGTCACAAGCCAAAGAAAATGCCGCGCTCGCGGCTTTAGACTTTATCGAAGACGGTATGACACTGGGCCTCGGGTCGGGGTCAACCGCAGAGATTTTGATCGAACATTTAGGCGCGCGCGTTGCGGGCGGCATGAAGGTTCAAGGCGTGCCAACGTCTGCGCGTACTGCCGAATGTGCGCGAGAAAATGGTGTGCCGCTTATCGATGCCGACAAGGTCGAACGTATTCACTTAACGATTGACGGCGCAGACGAAGTTGATCCGAATTTCTTCCTCGTTAAAGGCGGCGGCGCGTGTTTGCTACGCGAGAAAATCATCGCCAATGCCTCTGATAAAATGGTCGTGATTGTGGATGCCTCAAAGATGGTCGATACGCTCGGCGCGTTTCCGCTCCCGATCGAAGTCGATCCATTTGGCATGGCTCTCACGGCGGAACAAATTTATGCGGCCCTTATGGAAACAGGCTGCGAGGCGGGGCAGACTGTGTTGCGCCAGAAAAAGGATGGCTCTGGCCCTTTAATCACGGACGGCGGGCATTATATCTTAGACAGTCGATGTCGAAAAATTCCTAATCCGTCCGAAACTGCGGCGCGGCTTAGCGAAATTCCTGGCGTTATGGAACATGGTATTTTCGTTGACCTTGCCGATGTTATTGTTATCGGCGAAGATGATCATGCCAAAGTAATGGAGCTCGCGCGTGAGTAAATATGATTATGACCTCTTTGTTATCGGGGCTGGTTCTGGCGGCGTAAGATCCGCTCGCCTTGCGGCGCAGCTTGGTAAACGCGTCGCCGTTGCCGAAGAAAGCCGCCCTGGCGGGACATGTGTTGTGCGTGGCTGCGTGCCCAAAAAGTTCCTCGTTTACGGCGCGGATTTTGGCGGCGCGATCAAAGACGCGGCAGGATATGGTTGGACAGCTGAGAATGTATCGTTTGATTGGCTTAAACTACGTGACGCCATTCAAACTGAAGTCAGCCGCTTATCGACCATTTATGAAAATATCTTAGAAAAAAACGGCGCAACGCTTTATTCGGAACGCGCTGAATTTGTTGATGCCCATACGGTGCGCCTGACGACAAGCGGCAAAGAAATTACGGCTGAGACGATCTTAATCGCAGTTGGCGGACGTCCGTGGATGCCAAATGTTAAA
>JBMYWT010000013.1:0-49120 GCA_049607665.1 Maricaulaceae bacterium | reverse complement strand
CTTGGATATGAAGGCCTTGTCGGGCAGTCTCAAAAGCCGTACCGAAAACGCGCTCAGCGCGGGATGCGATATCGCTCTGCAATGTTCGGGCGATATGGCGTCTATGGAAGAGGTCGCAAGCGGCGCAAAGAACTTATCCGGCATGGCTTTAGCACGCGCGGAAATCACGGATCTTTGCACAGAAAGAGTGGGCGCATTTGACCGTCAACGCGCAGACCTGGAATATAGAGAGCTTTTATCTCGCGCTATCGAGGGATTGGCATGAGCGAGGATTTCCAAGAAGATCTCAATTTCGCGGCGGCCGACGATGCGGCGGATGGCGGCGCGGCGCTAACGCTCGATATTGACGGCTATGAAGGGCCGCTGCATTTGCTGCTTGAGTTGGCGCGGAAACAAAAAGTCGATCTCGCGCGCATTTCTATCCTCGCGCTGGCTGAGCAATATTTGGATTTCATCAAAACCGCTGAAGACCTGCGTATTGAACTGGCGGCGGATTATTTGGTCATGGCCTCATGGCTTGCCTACCTTAAATCTCGCCTGATTTTGCCCAAAGAAAAAGTGGATGAAGCGCTCCCTGAAGAAGATGAACTTGCCGCGCATTTAGCCTTTCGTTTGCAGCGCTTAGAGGCCATGCGCCGCGCAGCAGACGGCCTGTTTCGTCTGCCGATTACAGGGCGCAATATACATGTGCGCGGCGCGCCAGAGGGGCTGAGATCTCGGACGTCTCCGCTTTATGAGGCTGAACTTTTTGATATCCTTCAAGCATATGGCGAGAGCCGTTCAAAAGCGAGCATCCGAAATCATAAACTCCCAAAGCCTGCCGTTATGGGACTTGAAGACGCGCGTAACCGTTTGCGGCGCGCTATAAAAAATATTGACATGCTGTCCGAAGATGATTGGCTTGCGCTTGAGGCTTTATTGCCGGATGCATCCGAAATTGCCGCCGATGTTCCGCAAGCTTCTGTGCGAGCAAGCTCCCTTTTGGCCGGACTTGAGCTTGCCAAAGAAGGCGAGATGGAAATCCGGCAAACCGGCACGTTTAAACCCATTTATGTTCGCGCCACTTCTAAAACAGGGTCATCCGCATGAGCTCCGAAACCAAAACCGACCGCGTAGAAAAAGCGGCTGCTGGCATTGAAGACGGTGTCATTAGCATACATGAGCGCTTACAAAGCAAAGCCAATGGCGAGGCGATGGAACATGACTTGCGTTTGCTTGAATCGCTGCTTTTTGCCGCCTCAGAGCCAATTGATATCGAAACTCTGCGTGAACGTATGCCAGAGGGATGTGATGTCGGGGCGTTAATTGCACGTTTGGCGGGGGATTACGCGGGACGCGGTATTAATCTGGTTCATGTCGCGGGCCGGTGGCGCTTTCAAACCGCGCCCGATCTCGCGGAGCATTTAGTGGACGTCAAAGAAGCGCCGCGTAAGCTCTCTCGCGCGGCCCTCGAAACGCTTGCAATTATAGCCTACCACCAACCCGTAACGCGCGCCGAGATCGAAGATGTGCGCGGCGTAGTCGTTTCCAAAGGCACAATTGATGTTCTGATGGAATTGGGCTGGGCGCGCATTCGGGGCCGCCGCCGCACGCCAGGCCGTCCAGTGACTTACGGCACGACAGAAGGTTTCCTCGCGCATTTCAACCTTGAACAAATTTCAGACCTACCGGGCCGCGAAGACCTAAAAGCCGCAGGCTTACTTGACCCGCGATTGCCGAAAGATTTCGAAATGCCAAGTCCGATGATGCCTGATGATTTGACACTGGATGAAGATCCGCTGGAAGATGACGAGCAGCCAGAATTCTTCGAAGATTTCTTAGAAGATGACGAAGACGGGGCGCGTAAACTTTAGGCTCCGCGCGGTATGCCGCTATTGAATGTTGTGGACCTAAGCGCTACATAGACCTTAAATTAAGGAATACATCATGGCTCTCGGTCCTTGGCAGATTATTATTGTTCTTGTTCTTGTCGTTTTGCTTTTTGGCGGACGCGGTAAAATTTCGGCTATTATGGGCGATATGGGCAAGGGAATTACCAGCTTCAAAAAAGGCCTGAAAGAGGGCGCGGAAGACGTAAAAGACGCTGCCGACGAAGCGATTGATGTGTCGCCTAAGAAAGACAAAAAGTCCTAAGGTCTAATATCTTCAAGCCTGATAGGCACCTGAGATGATCCCTCAAATTGGTTTTGCAGAAATGATTGTGCTGGCGTTGCTGGCGATTATTGTCGTGGGTCCAAAGGACCTGCCTGTCCTCATGCGCCGTATCGGCGGGGCGATGGCGAAAGTTCGCGCCATGGGGCAAGAGTTTAAAGATGCCTTTGCCGACATGGAAGCCGAGACGGAAATGGCGGAACTGCGCAAGGAAATTCAAGCGCTGAAAGACCTCGGTAAAATCATCGACGATGATCTCTCTACTGAAATGCGCGAGATCGATATGACGCTGCGCGATGATATCGATATGTCTAACCCCAAAGCTGACGACGCATGAGCGCGCCGCTGGGGATAGAAAGTGATGAGCTGGAGGAGAGCAAAGCGCCGCTCCTCGATCATTTAAATGAGCTTCGCGCACGGTTGATTAAATCTATTTTGGGAATTGTCGCAGGCGCTGTAATTTGCGTGCCGTTTTTGCGGCAGATTATGGACGGACTTATCTGGCCGTTTCAACTTGCTATCTTGCGTTATAATGAAAAAATGGAAGCCAAAGGCCTCGCGGGCATGGATTTGGATATCATTGCCACACATCCGCTTGAGACGTTTTTCGTCAAATTAAAACTCGCGCTCTTTGGCGGCATAATAATTGGCTTTCCGATTGTCGCCTATCAGCTCTACCGCTTTGTTGCGCCAGGCCTTTATAAGAATGAGAAAGGCGCGTTTCTGCCTTACCTTATTCTCTCGCCCGTGCTGTTTACAATGGGCGCGGCGCTCGTGTTCTTTTTCGTCTTTCCTTATGTCATGGAGTTTGCTCTCTCGCAGCAGCAAGGCTTTTCGGATGGCGGCGAGATTGCGCTACTGACGAAAATCAGTGACTATTTGAAACTCGCTATGACGCTGTTCATTGCCTTTGGATTATCGTTCCAGCTCCCTGTGATCCTCACGCTGTTGGGGCGGGCAGGGATTGTGAACGCACCAATGCTTAAGAAAGGGCGCCGCTACGCGATTGTCGGGATCGCCGCCTTTGCCGCCTTCGTCACGCCGCCCGATCCGATCACGCAGATTGTTCTGGGGAGCGCAATTTACTTGCTCTATGAAATCTCGATACTTTGTGTCGCGATGACGGAACGAAAAGCGGACGCTGCCACACTTTCAGATTAAGAGTTTACCCGCCCCGCCAGCGGCGGTAAGACACCTCAAATCAATCACGGCAAATCAAACTAAGAGCCTGACCATGCATGACATAAAAGCCTTACGTGAAAATCCCGATCACTATGACGCCCTCTGGGCCAAGCGCGGGTTAGAGCCGCAATCCAAACGTATTTTGGATCAGGATAAATTGATCCGCAAAGCTTTGCAGGTCGTGCAAGAGGCCGAAGCGGCGCGTAATAAAAGCTCCAAACTGATCGGCCAAGCCATGGGCAAGGGCGACAAAGAAGAAGCCGAACGCCTAAAGACCGAAGTCGCGGGCGCGAAAAACGTCATCGCGGCCATGGGCGCGCAAGTCGATAGCGAAAAAGCGCAACTCCAAAACTTATTGGCGACACTGCCTAATGTGCCGTTTGCGGATGTCCCCGAAGGCGAAGATGAAGACAGCAATATCGAATTGCACACATTTGGCACGCCAACAGAGCTAGATTTCACGCCCAAAGCCCATGATGATCTGGGCGCGGCGCTGGGGATGATGGATTTCGAAACGGCGGCGAAAATGAGCGGCGCGCGTTTTGTTGTCCTCTCTGGCGGGCTTAGCCGTCTTGATCGCGCGCTGGCCGCTTTCATGCTTGATCTACAAACCGAAGAACATGGCTATACGGAAACGAGTCCGCCATTCATGGTGCGAGGTGATGCACTCTATGGCACAGGACAGCTTCCAAAATTTGAGGAAGATCTGTATAAGGTGAACAATAATTTTTCTAAATTGAAAAACGATTTGGCTTTGCTGAGCAGCAATCAACAAATGCGAGGCGACTTCATTGATTTTTGCATGACAAAGATTACGGAACCAATGAAACGATATGCCGAAGACATGCAGGGGCATGATGGAGTGGCAGCTCAAGTTCTCGCTGAAATTTCAACAAATTTAGTTGAGATGTATAATAGTAATGCGGAAGTGCAAAAGCTCACTCTTGATGAGATTAATTCAATGCAGGAAAAAGCATATGGGTTAAAGGGAACTGCTTCAGAAAAAGAGCAATACCTCATCCCAACGGCCGAAGTATCGCTCACGAATATTGTCCGCGAAAGCATTGTGGATGCGGACAGCCTCCCGCGCCGCATGACGGCTCACACGCCGTGTTTCCGTTCCGAAGCAGGCAGTGCTGGGCGTGACACCAAAGGCATGATCCGTCAGCATCAATTTAATAAAGTTGAGCTTGTCTCTATTGTGAAACCTGAAGATAGCGAAGCGGAACATAAACGTATGTTGGGCTGCGCTGAGGAAGTGTTGAAGCGCCTTGAGCTGCCATATCGCGTGGTTGAATTATGCACGGGCGATCTTGGGTTTGGCGCGCGGCGTACATTTGACATCGAAGTGTGGCTCCCCAGCCAAGAGACATATCGCGAGATTTCGTCTATTTCTAACTGCGGCGATTTCCAAGCCCGCCGTATGAATGCGCGCTATAAACACGCCGAAAAAGACAACCGTTTTGTCCATACGCTTAATGGCTCTGGTTTGGCGGTTGGGCGTACGCTCGTGGCTGTGCTCGAAAATTACCAGCAAGAAGACGGCAGCATCAAAGTGCCAGACGTGCTCGTGCCTTATATGGGCGGCAAGACTGTGATCTCCGCCTAATGCGTATCCTGCTTACCAATGATGACGGTGTGAATACGCCGGGTATAGATGTTCTGCGTAAAATTGCGGCGGAAATGTCGGATGATGTGTGGGTCGTTGCGCCTGCCTCTGAACAATCTGCCGCTTCGCGCGGTGTCTCGCTGCATAATCCTGTCATGTGCCGCAAGCTCGAAGAGCGCGTCTATGCCGTGACAGGCACGCCGACGGACAGCGTGATTGTGGGACTTCGCGAAGTCCTCGCCGATCATCCGCCAGATTTGGTGCTGTCGGGGGTAAATCGCGGGCAGAATCTCGCCGAAGATGTAACGTTTTCAGGCACAATCGCAGGCGCGCTCCAAGGGATGCAAATGGGCATTCCGTCTGTGGCCTTATCATTGGCGCGAGGATTTCAAGGCGCGCGAAGCTTGCCGTGGGAAACGGCCTTGGCGCATGGGCCGAAATTGCTGACCGATTTGCTCGCGAAAGGTTGGCCTGAAAATGTCATCCTGTCGGTGAATTTCCCCGACACAGCCCCCGACGCCGTGAAAGGCGTTCAGATCACGCGCCAAGGGCACCGTGATTTCCAAATGAGCGGTATTGATAAACGAAGCCACCCGCGCGGCGGTAGCTATTTCTGGCTCACCTACGGCGCGGCGAAGTCCAATCCGCCAAAGGGGACTGACTTGCGCGCCATATATGATGGCTATATTTCCGTTACGCCGCTGCATACGGACCTAACGCATCTTGATACGCTCAACGCGCTAAGCGAAACATTTGAGAGCTAGCGTTCAAAAGCGATGTTCGATCCGGGCCTGATAGATATGATTATGGCCCTGCGGGGGCGGGGTATTTCTGATAACCCTGTCTTGCGGGCTATGGAGCTATCGCCGCGTAAGAATTTCGTGGACTTAGCCTATTTTGACGTCGCTTATGCAGAGCAGGCTTTGCCGATTGCTTGCGGGCAAACTCTGACATCACCGTTTAATATTGCCCTTATGACGCAAATGTTGGAGGTAAGCCAAGATCATAAAGTGCTCGAAATTGGCACGGGGAGTGGCTATCACGCCGCCATTCTTTCGCATCTTTGCCGCCGTGTTTACACGGTGGAGCGTTATAATGCTCTGCTGGAGGGGGCAGAGGCGCAGTTTAAAAAACTCGGCATTGTGAATATTGTCAGTAATCACGGGGATGGGCGTTATGGCTGGCCCGGGCAATCGCCTTTTGACCGCATTCTTGTGACGTGCGGTCTCAAAAGTCCGCCCCGCCGCCTTTTAAAACAACTCTCGCCAGACGGCATGATGATCGCCGTTATTAACGGGCAGCTCACAAAGCTGAATAAGAACGGGGCGATTGTTACGCAAGCGGCACTAATGCCGATGGAGCTGCCTATTGTTGAAGCGGGAAAGAGTAAAATTCTCTAAACCCTTCGATAACTAAACATTAACCCTGTCTCTCTATGTTTAAGACCTAATAATCCACCTTGAAGGAGGGGACAATGACGGCATTAAAACTGATTTTAGGCGTTTCATTCTTGGCATCGCAAAGCAGCCTTGCTTATGCGCAATATAATAAAGTTGTAGAGCCTGTCCCAACAGCGCAGCACCAAGTCGTGCGCGGTCAAGTCATTCGCCAAGGCGATGTTAGTCCGGCTCAACACGCGGCTTTGCTCGAAGAAGCGCGCAAAATTGAAGCATACCGTATGGAAAGAGCACAAAAGATACAATCGGCTCCAATTCATACGACACAAGCTGCGCCTTATACTACGAAGACCTACTCTGCGACCCGCGCTACCCCTTATTCGGTTGACCGTCAGGTGAAACTTTACCAAGAGCCAGCCAAGGTCACACCTTCGGCTGTCATTAGATCGATTCCTGCTGCAACACCTGCGCCAGATTATGATTATAATCGCAATGCGGTCACGCCAATGATTAAATCATCAATGCATAATGTAGTACGTGGTGATACACTTTATAACATTGCCAAACGTAACAACGTAAGCGTTGCTGATTTGAAAGCTGAAAATGCGCTAACTAGTAATGGGATTGCTCTTGGGCAAAAGTTGAAAATTCCAAGTGCCACGGACCGAAATATTCTACCTATAGATATGGTGCCTGTCGAACGCGCTGTGAATAGAAAAAATACAGCGAAACCTGTCAAAAGGTTAGTTCGCAATGTTGAACCGCTTCCTGGCGGATCAACATACCGTGTTTTGCCAAAAGACACACTCTACTCAATTTCGCGCCAAGCTTGCGTAAGCATGGGCTCTATGAAGCGTTTGAATAACATCGCAAATCCAAACGGATTGGCCCCAGGACAGCGGCTAAAACTGCCGGATGGGCATTGCCTGAAATAAAGAACACAAAAGCAGGGTGAAAATCCTGCTTTTTTTTATGCCTGAGAATAGCTGGAAATCTTTCTCTCAACCGTTGCATAAAATCTCTGCGACCCTATATAGACGCGAAGACGCCCTTTTAAGTTCGCTTTATTCGGGAAACAACATCGGTATAGATTAGGCGGTAATGTTATGATCCAACTTGTTATGCAGGCCTCTGGTGGGGCCGCGCCAGGCGGCGCTTTCGTTCAGCTTTTACCGCTGATTATGATCGGTCTTATCTTTTACTTTCTTCTTATTCGTCCGCAAAACCAGCGTATGAAAAAGCATAAAGAAATGCTCGCTGCTGTGCAGCGCGGTGACGAAGTTGTCACAAATGGCGGCCTGATTGGTAAAGTCACCAAAGCTGGCGACGGAGAGCTGACAATTGATCTCGGCGAAGGCCAAAAGGTCAAAGTTGTTCGCACTATGATCGCGGATGTACGCAACCGCCCGCAGCCGGCCAATGACCGCCCCGCGAAATCTAAAAAATAAGTTTAATCTATCACGCCCTTTGCGGCGTGATTTTTATTAAAGGCTGCTCATGCTGTATTTTTCTAAATGGAAGGTGACACTTATTTTAGGTGCCCTCTTGCTTGGCTTCTTTTGTGCCTTGCCCAATGCGCTCAATACAGAAACGCGCGCCAAAATGCCGAACATGTTTCAGCGTACGATTAATCTCGGGCTCGACCTTCAAGGCGGCGCGCATTTGCTTCTTGAAGTGGATATGTCCAGCGTACTTGATCGCGCGCTTTCAAGTGAAATGGACAGTATTCGCGATGGTTTCCGTAGTGAGGGCCGTATTCGCACGGAATATTTACGCACGAATGATGATGTGATTGAAGGACGTTTTCGTGACGTCGAAGATGCCGCTAAGGGGATGGAAATTCTTTCGGAACTTTCGACCACTATTGACGCGACAGCGCTAAATTCTGGCAAGACAACACGCGTACAAAAAGTTGGTGAAAAAGCGTTTACGGTTACAATTACGCCGGAAAACATTGAATCCATTCGTAAGCGTACCATTGAGCAATCCATCGAAGTTTTACGTAACCGGATTGACCCTACAGGGACAATGGAGCTGACGTTGGCACGCGAAGGTGATGAACGTATTTTATTGCAAGTCCCTGGTGTTAATAATGTTAGCGACATTAAAGACAGAATTGACCAAACTGCGAATTTGAGTTTCCATATGGTTCGCCCTGAAAGTAATTCAGAGCGCGCGTTACAGCTCGCGGCTGTTGACGGCAAAGTGCCGCCTGGGGCCGTTTATTATCCAATGCAGGGCGGCACAGCGGGTCTTATTATCGAAAGACGTACCAAAATTACCGGTGAATGTCTGAAAAGTTCAAGCGAAGGGATTCACCCTGAAGGTGGTCATGCCATCGTGAACTTCTCGTTCAACATTCGCTGCGCTAAATTGTTTGGTCAGCTAACGTCTAAAAATCTCGGAAAACGTTTTGCGGTTGTATTGGATGAAGAGATCATCACCGCTCCGCGCATTAACGGCGCCATCACGGGCGGTTCTGGTTTCATCGAAGGTAGCTTTACCATCGAAAGCGCGCGAGAATTATCCTTACTCCTTAATGCTGGCGCGCTTCCTGCGAAATTGATCATCGTCGAAGAACGCACAGTTAGTGCTGAGCTTGGTAACGATTCAATTCGCGCGGGTAAGGTCGCTTCGATCATTGGCTTGATTGGCGTGGGTATCTTTATGTGGCTCTCTTACGGGGTGCGTTTTGGCAGTATTGCCAATCTTGCGCTGGCGACGAATATTGTCCTTATCGCAGGCGCATTATCGCTACTGGGCGCGACGCTGACCTTGCCGGGCATCGCTGGTATTATCCTGACGATTGGTATGGCGGTGGATGCAAACGTGTTGATCTTTGAACGTATTCGCGAAGAAACGCATAATGGCCGTCCGCCCGTAAATGCGATTGAGACAGGCTATAACCGCTCACTCGCGCCGATTTTGGACGCCAATATCACAACATTAATTGCGGCGGTTACGCTCTACTTCGTTGGGTCTGGCCCGATCAGAGGTTTTGCGGTGACGCTTGCTATCGGGATCGTCATGTCCGTCTTCACGGCGGTTGTCTTTGCCCGTCTCGTGACGGCAACTTGGTTGCGCCGTTCGCGCCCCAAAAGCTTACCGATTTAGGAGAGGATAGACCGATGAAAGATATTTCCCTTGTCCGGCTCCTTCCCAAAGAGCCCCGAGTTCCTTTTATTAATGTCCGCATGATTGCGGCCGTTATTTCAACCATTGCTATGATTGCATCCGTCTTTTTGTTCTCAACAAAAGGCCTAAATTACGGGATCGATTTTACAGGCGGTACAGTTCTTGAACTTGACACGGGTTCTGACCCTGAACCTGATGTCATCCGCGCCACGCTTAGCGAACTTGGTTATGGCGGCGGTACAGTGCAAAATATCGCGCCGCCAGCCGATGCTGGTGTTGACCATGATTATGTCCGCGTAGGTATTCCGCTTCAGGAAGAAACCGAAGAATTTGGCGCGGCGACACAGCAAGAAGTGCTCCGTCTTGTTGAAGAAGGCCTTCGTGCAAAGATCGGTGACTTTAATATCCGCAACCAAGATGTGGTTGGATCCAAAGTCTCTGGCGAGCTTCGCACCAAAGGGACTATGGCCATCTTGCTCGCGCTTGGCATGGTCTTGCTTTACATTTGGTTCCGCTTTGAGTGGCAATTTGGTCTTGGCGCTGTTGCCGCCCTTTTCCACGATGTCTTGCTTACCATTGGTGTGTTCTCTTTAACGCAGATCGAATTTAATCTTGCGATTATCGCTGCGATCCTAACGATTGTGGGTTACTCGCTCAATGATACGGTGATTGTGTATGACCGTATTCGCGAGAACCTGCGTAAGTTTAAAAAGCGCGCTTTGCCGGAAGTTTTGAACTTAGCTATTAATGACACGCTTTCACGGACGATCTTGACTTCGATGACAACATTGCTGGCCTTGATTTCGCTCTATATTTTGGGCGGAGAAGGTCTACGTGGTTTCTCATTTGCTATGATTTGGGGCGTGATTGTCGGAACATATTCGTCGATTTTCGTGGCCTCGCCAATGCTTCTTTTGCTTCGTCTGAAGCGCGGCTCGAACATTGAGCGCCAAGACAAATCCTAAAGCCGTTTTAGCCCTGCTTTTGTAATCGCTATTAGGGCGCGTCCTATGACGCGCTCTGGGGCTACCGGCGCAATAATCGCTGATGATGCTGACGCCGCGTTATCGCCGCTAAATATCAGGCTGCCATCCGTTTCAATACGCTCTAGGCGTTTAATGATGCGGCCAAAATCAATATGATTGACCACATAAATAAGCCCCGGGCGAAACGCTCGAGGCTTTTTAATTATGACGTAATCGCCATTATCCAATGTGGGCGACATGCTGCCGCCCGAGACTTTGATGATCTTAAAGATCGCCGTTGTCCTAGAGGTCTGGGTAAACCACTTCGAGAGCGGGCGCGTATGGCGCTGTCACGCGCTTATGCTTAACGCCTTTCATGTCCCAGAACATTTCAGCGAATTCGTTGACCAGCTCAACCAGCGCTTCGCCGTCTTCACGGTGTAGGTCTTGCTTACAAGCAGAGGCCTTCATCATGATTTTGTGAGATAGATCATGCGCGTTCGGGAACTTCTCAAACTTATCGCCTTTGATGAAATCACCCCAGATGATGCGGATCTCAGCTTTGACCTTTTCGGCCTGCTTTTCTTTTTCGGCTGTGTTACGCGCAACTTGCATGGCTGTGTGCACGTTCATTTCTTTATCTTTAAGGCCGATTAGGATGTCCATTTGGCGAACAGTTGAGAGCGCGTGATAAAGCGCAGGCTGCGGATCATAGATACCGCAAGGGATGTCGCAGTGAGCAGAGGCTTCGTCGATGTGAGCGTCGAATTTCGAAAGTAGTGAGTTTAACATGTGTCGTCTCCTATTTCGCGCTAGCGCGTGCTTTGCGAATGATTAGTGCAGACACGGCTACGCCGCCGATAACTGCGAATAGGCTATGTGCCGGGCTAGAGAGCCAATGAATTGCTGTCGCCACAAAGCTAACGCTGTGATCGCCATGGGCGTAGGCGGCAGGGGCGGCCGCAAGGGCTGCGGCCATGCCGAGGCTAATTTTTGTCATTTTTGTCATTGTAGATGTCCTCTCTGACGTGTGAATCATGTAAGGAGGATAGAACGCGTCCATCTTGGCCGCAAGACAGGCAGAATATGAAACCTACTAATATCGCCCCAATAACGCTGCCAAATGACCTTGTCAGTGGATTAAAAGACAAAGATCCCGATCGTTATCGGGCGTCACTCTTTGCGCCCAAAGATATGCGCGCGCGTTTGCATGTGCTTTATGGCTTCCACGCAGAGCTAGCGAAAATTCCCGAAATTGTGTCTGAGCCGATGATTGGCGCAATCCGCTATCAGTGGTGGCGCGAAGCCATAGCCGAAATTTACGAGGGCAAGCCCGTACGCAAACATGAAATCGCGACGCCTTTGGCGGCGGTGTTGCTGGAGGCGGACGTGCCGCGTTTCTGGGTGGACCGCCTGATCGACGGACGGGAACGCGATATTGACCCAGAGCCGTTTAGATCCGCAGACGAAACCAAAGATTACGCGGCGCGAACGTCGGGCGTCTTAATGCAAATCGCAGCTCGATTATTGGATGATGATTTCGATGCCGAACGCGCCCTAAAAGCAGGCGAGGCTTGGGGCCTCACGGGTATCTTGCGCGGCTGGGGTTATTACACGGACGGAATGTTATCAGAGGTGAGTTTCGAGGATATCGCGAATGCCGCCCAAGCCTCTTACGCGGCGGCGCGTGGTAGCGCGTTTAAAACCGAGATTATTCCCGCTGTGGCTTACGGCGCGCTTGTGCCGAAGTTTCTCAACCGCTTGACACATTCCCGCCATGATCCCACCGTAAATGTCGTGCATTACGCACCGCTGCTTAAGCAATTTCGTATGATGCGCGCGGCGATGACGGGTAAGATTTAGGCGGAGAGAGCTATGAGTACACATTTAAAGCGGTGGACGAAAACCGTCCCAAATGTCAGCGCCGTTCTCTCGCGCTTCCCTGTGCCTGCGGCCTTGATGGCGATTTTTACTGTCCTTATCATTCTGTTCAAAGACTCCTTCCACCGAGATGAATATGAAGCGATTGGACGTCTTTGTGTTGGACTTGTGATCGCGGGTTACGCCTGTGTTTGCGTGTGCATTGGATGGAAAGAACAAGGCAAACCGCGTACGATTCCGCTGCAAATTCTGCTGAGTTTTATGATCTGCCTGCTGGCGTGGTTTTCCAAAGATTTGAGGCTTAATGGCGTCATGGCTGTTGGCGCGATCTTGCTCACGCTTGGGAATTCAGTGCGCTTTAGACGCGCGCGTGATGATCTCCATATCTGGGATTTCACGCATAAGCTCTGGACAGGCGCAGTTTTTGCCACAGTAGGTTCTGTGATTTTCACACTTGGTTTACTGGCGATCATGGCGGCGCTGAAATTACTCTTCGGGTTGAATATAAGATATTTGGTCGAAGATTTATTGCTTCCAATCGGCCTTGCGTTTTTAGCGCCGCTCTATTGGCTTGCGACTTTGCCGCCCGCAGACGAAACATGCGAAGAACTCTCTGCGGATCCCGGGTTTGTTTCCAAGGCCGTAGCCTTTTTAGGCACATGGCTGCTTGCGCCGCTGACGTTAATTTTTGCGCTGATCTTACTGGCTTATGGCGTGAAAATTGCCGCTATGATGGAATTACCCAAAGGCGAAATTGGCGGGCTTGTCACGCCGTTTCTTATTGTAGGTACGCTGACATGGCTTGTTCTTGAGCCCCCCTTTATTCAAAAAAATGCAATTGCGCGAGCGTTCCGTAAAATTTGGTTCTTAGTATCAATTCCCGCAACGCTTTTGCTCGCGATATCAATCTTTGTACGCATAAGAGAATATGGCCTAACACCTGAACGTATTGCTTTGGCGGCCTTGGTTTTATGGTCATTTATAGTGTCGTTTATATTTGGTATTGGCAAAGAAGTGCGCAGGGATATTCGGATCATTCCGGGATTTGCCGCCTTATTGCTTGCTATCGGAGCGTTTTCATCTGGCTTGCTATCGATTCAAAGTCAGACTTCACGCGCAAAAACAAATCTCATCCAAGCGGGTATTATGACAGCGCAAGGCGAATTAAAATCCTTAGAGGAACGGCTTGTCACGGATAATGAAGCTGCGAAACGCGCGAAGGGGGCCATACGTTATTTAATGAAGCAAGATGCGGATAAAGAGATCGCAAAGCTGTTTCCCAATAATGAAATGCCGGATAATGCCTTCGTGGAATTGGGAATAGAGGACATCAGCACATCCTCGAATAGACGGCAATATTCATCCTATGATGGTCGTGAACTGTCTATGTCTATTGAAGGATATAAAACTCTGATCGGGCCGTTTAACGCTTATAATGTACCCAAAGATGCTGGGCGTCATCAGCAAAATATGGTGAAACCGGCCAAGGTTTACATGCATGATTATATTGTGATTGCCGAAGTGAATAACTTGGAAGTTGGCCGTATTGATTTGGAAAAATGGCTAACGGATAACCCACCATCAGATTCGCAAATCAAAATTGAGAATCCTCTAATGCCGTTGTCTGCAGACCCAAAGAGCGCCGCGCTCTTGATCAAAAGTATGAACGTTACGCGCGACGAAAACGGCGAGTTAAGTCATGCGAATATGGAAGTCTTTTTGTTGACGCGCGATTAAGCTCGTACCCAGCTTTCAATGTCGGTCAGGGCGCGCTGCGCGAGGAGCTTTTTGCGGAAACGGGTTTTGTCTTTACCGCGCAGGCGTTTGCCGTCTGGTGATTTATAGACAATATCCTCAATCGGCGGGAAGAGGCCGAAATTGACATTCATGGGTTGAAACTTGGCTTTCGGCCCCGTCATAAACCCGCCCGTCACGTGTTCAGTGAGTGCGCCAAGGGCTGTTGTTTTTGGTGGGTTTTCATAGGTGCGGCCCAAAGCTTGCGCCGCTGCCATGCGCCCTGTTATCAGGCCAAGCGCGGAGCTTTCGACATAACCTTCAACGCCCATGATTTGCCCTGCAAAACGTAAGTCTTTGCGTTTCTTGAGCTGCATTTGAGAGTTTAAAAGCTTAGGTGAATTGATAAATGTGTTGCGGTGAATGCCGCCAAGGCGCGCAAAGACGGCCTTTTCCAATCCCGGTATCGTTTTGAAAATTTCGGCCTGAGAGCCATATTTCATCTTCGTCTGAAACCCGACCATATTATAGAGCGTGCCGAGCGCATTATCCTGACGGAGTTGCACGATGGCGTGGGCTTTGACGGTGGGATTGTGAGGATTGGTCAGGCCCACGGGCTTCATCGGCCCCCAACGCAGAGTCTCTGGTCCGCGCGATGCCATGACCTCGATGGGCAGGCAGCTCTCGAAATAGGGCGTGTCTTTCTCAAAGTCTTTAAATTCAGTCTGCTCGGACTCGACAAGGGCTTCGATGAAATGGGCGTATTGTTTTGCGTCCAGCGGGCAGTTCACATAATCCGCTCCGTCGCCGCCGGGTCCTTTTTTATCATAGCGCGATTGCATCCACGCTTTGTCAAAATCAATGCTATCGTAATAAACGATGGGCGCAATGGCGTCGAAAAAGGCGAGGCTGTCTTCGCCCGTCAATTCCAAAATAGATTGCGCGAGCGACGGCGCGGTGAGGGGGCCTGTCGCGATGATCGTATTGCCCCATTTTTTGGGCGGAAGGCCTTTGACTTCGCCGGGCTCAAAGGTGATGAGCGGATGTTGGCGCAAGATCGTTGTTACCGCGTCTGAAAACGCATCGCGATCCACCGCAAGCGCGCCTCCCGCAGGCAGTTTCGTCATATCGCCCATGCCCATAATTAGGCTGTCCGACTTGCGCATTTCTTCATGCAAGACACCAACCGCATTGCCAAATTTATCATCGGAGCGAAAAGAGTTGGAACACACAAGTTCCGCAAAACCGCCCGTCTGATGCGCGTCCGTCATACGTTCTGGCCGCATCTCATGCAGCACTACTGGCACGCCCATGCGCGCGCATTGCCACGCCGCTTCGGATCCCGCCATGCCTGCGCCGATGATGTGAACGGGTTTAATATCTGTTGTCTTACTCATGGGCGTTTGATTAACGGCGCGGACAGAGAAGTAAAGCGCGGAGTTGCATTGACATTTCGAAGTATAAATTGTTTATTGAAAAGCGATAAATGTTGGAGAGAGCTAAATATCATGCAAAATGGGAAATTTGACCTTGGGGATGCGATCACTTTGCCGTGGCGGTTGCCTGGAGGGCGTAACTTTATCATTAAACTGCTTTTATGGGCAGCAGCATTACAGTTCCTCGTTTTTGTATTTTTCGGAAGAGGGTTAATTGAGGCTTACTCGAGATTTTTAGTTCTCTTACCCGAAATTGAAGGACAAGTGGACCCAGATCCAGAGGCCGCCGCGGAAATGTTAAGCCTGTTCGGTCAAATGGGGGGGCCTTTTTTCTTTTTAATGATTTTTGCTTGGATTATTACGGTCGCTTTTGAAACGGCAATACACAAAAACGCGCTTAGAGGTACAGACCACGGGGCCTTTCCATTCCGTTTCGGAATAGACGAAGGCCGTGTCATGCTGGCTCAATTCGTGGTAATGTTGTGTGTTGGTGTTGTTTATATCGTTGGTATTGTCTTAATCGTGCTTATCACATTGGCTGTTGCAAGTGTCTCCAAAGGGCTTAGTGCTGTCGTGGCTTTGTTGTTGGGCATTGCATATATCTGTGCTCTTATTATTATCTCTGTGCGCCTCGCGCCCGCTGCTGCATTATCAGTGCGAGACAATAAGCAACATGTTTTCTCAGCTTTTGAAGTAACGAAGGGGCATGGCTGGGCTCTGTTCGGGAGCTATGCGATATTGATTATTGCCGTCATGATGGTGGGGCAAACTATGATGTATTTGGGGGTCTTTATGTCTTTCGGTAGCATGGACGCGATGAATTTGATGAATGGTTCAGTCGACAATTCAGACGAAATTTTAACAACCCTAGGAGAGCAAATTAAAACACCGCGTGTTATGATTCCTTTGGTGTTCTCCGTTATCCTATATCAGATTGTAAATCTGTTTGCCTATATGCACGTTTACGGTGTTGGAAATTATATGGCGCAAGTCGATCAGGCAAAAACATCATAAACAAAGTGCCATATGTGATGGTGTTTTACCTGTAAATTAAAATGGAATAGACAGACAAAAAGGAGAGTCATATGTTACCTGTTTATCTTCGCGGGGCAGCGGTAAGTTGCCTGATGGCCGTAATGGTTTCGCCAGCATTGGCGGCGACGCCACCTGAGGTTCTCAAGCCTTACCAAGCTTATAATACAGCCATGAGCGCAAAAGATTATCCAGAGGCCCTTAAGAACGCTAAGGCTGCGTGGAAAGCTGCAGAACGCTCTCTTGGGGATAGTAAAACAACAGGAGACCTTGCTTTTAATTATGGTTTCTTGGCGAAAGCACGAGGAAAAACAAAGTCAGCGATTCCAGCATTAAAACGCGCTGCTGATTTAGCGATCATAGGTCGAGAAAAAGGTGCGGAAGTGCGTTTGGAACGCGAAGTTGAACTTGTTTCGGCTATGGAAAAAGCTGGAGAAGAAAAAGATGCTAAAGAGCGCGTCGAAAAAGCACTAAATTTTGCGCAAGGCCAAGGGTTAAGCCAAACGGTATTTGCTGGCGAACTTCTCGTTCATGAGTCTAATTTATGTAATTCACGGGCAAATCGTGTTGCAAACGAGCCGCAACGTAAAAGCAGAACAGGCAGTCGTCATGATAAGAATAAAAATCCGGAGGAATATGCGGCCAGCCTGCAAAAGCTTTGCGCTAAGAGCGCTAAGCAGGCGCTTAATATATTTACGGTCAATAAAATAACGGCTCGTCCTAGCTATATCGCTGCGGCGGCTAATGCGATGGGCTATGCTTATGAGCGTGATAAAGACTATATCCAAGCGGCACTTAGTTATCAAATTGCCCGCGACGCAATTGAAGAAAAATTTGGTCGCAAAAACCCATTAGTAATGCATACGATTGGCCGTTGGATTAATGCTCGTAGCCGTATCGTGTGGAATAATAAACTTGATAAAGCAAAAGCAGAGGGTCTTGGTGATTATTGGCCTTATGTTTCTGACATACCAAAAGTGAAGGCGACCAAACAGGCGCAGTCTAAAATGGCGCTTAATGCTCTAAAGGCACAGAGCTCTGGTTTTGTTGTGATGGAAACGGATGTGACAGATGATGGGCGCCCTGTTAATTCCCGTATTGTTCATAGCTGGCCTGATGGACTATATGATACGGATGCTATGGATACGATCACGCACTGGGAATTTGCTCCTAAAACTGGATCTGAGCCAGCAGATTTTCGTAAAAAGGTGACTGTGCCGCTCACATATATTATTTATAACCGTCGTAGTAAGGATGCATATTAAAGCCTTACGCGTTTGAGTAATGTCTATCCTATTGTGAAATGAACGAACTACTGCTTATCGGTATTGGAACTCAGAAAGCTGGTACAACCTGGCTTTCTGAGTATTTTCGAAAACACCAACCTCTCGTGCATCAGCCGCAACTGAAAGAGGTGCATTTTTTTGATAATTATTTCATGCCAAAGTATGGTCAATTTTTTGAAGAACAACGTTTACGTGGACTCCAGCAGAGCATTCAGGCTTTGGATATTGTGAGTGTTAAAAATGCGGATAAATTAAAAGATCTAACCGCGCAATTACGGCGGTTTTCTGCAATTTTATCGCCCCATGATTATCTTGATTTCCTTAGGGATGGTGCTGCATCCGCTAATATTTTGTGCGATATTACGCCAGATTACACGCTTTTAGGGGCTTCAGCTTTCGAGTTCATGAAGCAGGTTCATCCTAATGTAAAACTCATGTTTTTAATGAGAAACCCTGCGGATAGATTTTGGTCATCATTACGATTCAATCGGACGCATAATCCAAATTTTGATATTTTAGAAAATTTTGACCAAATGCTATATCGTGACGATTTTGTACGGTATGTGAATTATGATCGTACGTTATGTGCTGCTTTTGAACATTTTTCTAAACCGGACGTTTTCACAGAGTTTTATGAAAATCTTTTCACAGATGCAGCTATAACCAAGTTGTGCTCTTGGTTGAAACTTCCTTTTCAATGTGGGGATTATGAGGTGCGTTCTAATGAAGCGCAAAGTGAGCCTTTACCCGAAAACTTACGACAGAAAATTGTGATCGCATATGCGCGAACATATCAAGAAATATCAGATCGTTTTGGATATACAAATTTACCCAAAAATTGGCGCACAGATATGGAAGCTTATTTGTAAGGTTTGAGTTTGACGCTTTACTTGGTTTTCGCTTTACTCTTCTTCGGCTTCATGCGTTCCTTATCGCGCTCTAGCATTGGGGCGAGGAATTTTCCTGTCCAGCTTCGTTTGGATTTTGCGACGGTTTCGGGTGTGCCTACGGCGACAACTTCTCCGCCGCCGTCTCCGCCTTCGGGGCCGAGATCGATGATCCAGTCAGCCGTTTTTATCACGTCGAGATTATGCTCGATCACGATCATCGTATTACCTGTGCCGACGAGTTCTTGGAGTACGTCCAGAAGTTTCGCGACGTCATGGAAATGTAGTCCTGTCGTTGGTTCATCCAAAATGTAAAGCGTACGGCCTGTGGCGCGTTTGGACAATTCCTTCGCCAGTTTCACGCGCTGTGCTTCGCCGCCCGAGAGCGTGGTGGCTTGCTGTCCGACGCGTAAATAGCCAAGGCCGACGCGTTGCAGCGTCACCATTTTATCGCGAATGCTCGGCACGGCTTTGAAGAAGTCTGCGGCCTCGTCAATGGTCATGCCTAGGACATCTGCGATAGATTGATTTTTGAACCGTATCTCAAGCGTTTCGCGATTATAGCGCGCACCTTTGCAGACATCACAGGTCACATAAACATCAGGCAGGAAGTGCATTTCAATCGTGATAACGCCGCCGCCTTGGCACGCCTCACAACGTCCACCTTTGACGTTGAACGAGAAACGCCCAGCTTTATATCCGCGTGTTTTGGCTTCGGGCAGCCCTGCAAACCAATCACGGATTGGCGTGAACGCGCCCGTATAGGTGGCGGGGTTGGATCGCGGCGTGCGGCCGATGGGGCTTTGGTCAATGTCGATGACTTTGTCTAAATGTTCAAAACCGCTGGCCTTGTCATGGGGTAGGGGCGGCTTGCCGCTATTGTTAAGTTTGCGCGCGGCTGTTTTATAAAGCGTTTCAATCGTAAGGGTTGATTTTCCTCCGCCTGATACGCCTGTCACGCAGGTGAAAAGTCCGAGCGGAAATTCGGCGCTGACGTTCTTCAGGTTATTCCCGCGCGCGCCTTCGATGCGCAATACCTTATCTGGGTTTACGTCGCGGCGGCGTTCGGGGAGTTCGATTTGCTTTTTACCTGTCAGATATTTCCCCGTCAGGGACGCACGGCTAGATTTAATCTTGGCAGGCGTTCCTGCCGCCACAACTTCGCCGCCGTGAATCCCCGCAAGCGGCCCCATGTCGACGACATAATCAGCCGTTAGGATCGCGTCTTCGTCATGCTCGACGACAATGACAGTGTTCCCAAGGTCGCGCAGGTTTTGTAGCGTTTCCAGTAGGCGTTCATTATCACGTTGGTGAAGGCCAATGGACGGCTCATCGAGGACATAAAGAACGCCCGTCAGGCCCGACCCGATTTGGCTGGCGAGGCGGATGCGCTGGCTTTCACCGCCAGAGAGCGAGCCAGAGCCGCGCCCTAGCGTGAGGTAATCAAGGCCGACAGCGTTGAGGAATTGCAGGCGGTCACGGATTTCCTTGAGGATGCGCTCCGCGATTTCCATTTGTTTATCGGTGAGTTTCTCTGGCAAGTTTTCAAATGTCGCAAGCGCGTCTTTGATCGACATTTCGCCCGTCACGGAAATATCCATATCGGCTACGCGTACGCAGAGTGCTTCGGGCTTTAGGCGTTTGGCGTTACACGTCGTGCAATGCGCTTTGGACATATATTTGCCGAGCTCTTCGCGCATCCATGTGCTGTCCGTGTCGCGGTAGCGGCGCTCTAAATTAGGCCTAACGCCTTCAAAGGGTTTCGTGGTTTCATAACGGCGGCCATCATCTTGATAGACGAAATTTATCTTCGCGCCCTGTGTGCCGTTCATCACCACATCGCGCGCGCCATCGGCGAGATCATCCCACTTTGTGTCGATATCAAAACCGTAGTGCTTCGCGAGGGCTTTGAGCGTTTGCATGTAAAGACTGCTCGGCGTTTTTGACCACGGGGCAATCGCGCCGCCGCCGAGGGATTTTGACCCATCAGGCACAATCATATCGGCGTCAAATTTCATCTCTTGCCCAAGACCGTCACAGACGGGACACGCGCCGTGGGGGTTGTTGAATGAGAACAGGCGCGGCTCGATTTCGGGGAGCGTAAAGCCCGACACGGGGCAGGCGAATTTCTCTGAGAATAACGTGCGGTTTTCTGCGTCGTCGGCATATTCCGCGACGGCCAACCCTTCGGCCAAACGCAGCGCGGTTTCGATACTATCGGCGAGGCGCGTTTCTAGGCCTTCGCGGATGACGATACGGTCAACGACGACATCGATGTTGTGTTTGAACTTTTTATCAAGATCAGGCGCGTCTTCAATGCGGTGAAACTCGCCGTTTATTTTGGCGCGTTGAAACCCTTGTTTCATCAAATCGGCAAAGTCTTTTTTAAACTCACCTTTACGGCCCCGCACGATGGGAGCGAGGATATAGAGCTTGGTGCCTTCGGGCATGGCCATGACGATGTCGACCATCTGGCTGACGGTTTGACTCTCAATCGGCAGGCCCGTTGCAGGCGAGTATGGAATGCCGACACGCGCCCAGAGCAGGCGCATGTAGTCGTAAATTTCTGTGACGGTGCCAACCGTCGAGCGCGGATTACGTGACGTCGTTTTTTGCTCAATGGAGATCGCGGGCGATAGACCTTCGATGCTGTCCATGTCTGGCTTTTGCTGGAGCTCTAGAAACTGGCGCGCATAGGCCGAGAGGCTCTCGACATAACGGCGCTGCCCTTCGGCGTAGATCGTATCAAAGGCGAGCGAAGATTTCCCCGACCCCGATAGGCCCGTAATCACGATCAACTTATCGCGCGGCAAATCGACATTGACGTTTTTAAGGTTATGTTCGCGCGCGCCCCGAACCCGAATATGTGTCAGCGAAGGTGATGCCATATCTCTCTCAAACGTCTTAGAGGCTGAATTTCACAAACCTCAAAATATGTGGACAATCGACGCGGGAGCATAGACTCCCAGACTGCGATCAGACAAAACTACTCCTAGCAAAAAAATGCAAGAGTGAGTCGACTCTTGCCAACAAGAACATTATGTGAACATAATGTCAAAACCGAATTGTGATAGGTGAAAATATGGCGGGTTCAGTCAATAAAGTAATTTTGATAGGCAATGTGGGCAAAGACCCAGAGGTGCGCAGTTTTAACAATGGCGGCAAAGTGTGTAACTTTTCGATCGCTACATCTGAGTCTTGGAAAGACAAGCAAACGGGTGAGCGCAAAGAAAAAACGGATTGGCACAATGTGGCTGTGTTCAACGAAGGCCTTGTTGGCATCATCGAACGTTATGTCAAAAAAGGGTCTAAAGTTTATGTCGAAGGCGCGCTGAAAACACGTAAGTGGCAAGACCGCGACGGCAATGACCGCTACACAACCGAAGTTGTTTTGCAGGGTTTTAACGGCAATCTAACGCTCCTCGATAGCCGTAATAGCGGCGGCCAAGGTGGCGGCGGTGGCTATAACCAAGGCGGATATAATCAAGATAACTATGGCGGCGGCAATAATATGAGCCAAGGTTCTAACCAAGGCGGAGGTTCACGTTCAGCTTCGGCTATGGAAGGCCCAGCCGAAAGCTTTGACATGGACGACGAAATTCCGTTCTAGGCTAAGATTACTCTTCTAAAATTATGGGCGCGCAGGCAATGCGCGCTCCTGCGCCGCCAATGGGCTGCGTGACACCGTCATCTGGATTGATATGGATGATAAGGGCTGAACCGTCTTCGTCGAGCAGAGCCGGGCGGTCATCGCGCGGATAGAGCGTAACGCGATCATTCGTAACCGTTACCATAAGGCGTCCATCACTCCCCGCTATGCCATTGGGCATATCTGCATTATCTGGGCCCTCTGGGTGGTGAAGTCCGTGGGGTTTACCATCTGGATTAATATGGCCGCCTGCACTTTTGAAATCAGAGCTGCTGCAATCGGCTTTGACGTGGAAATGCATGCCGTGCGGCCCTGCACTAATACCGCCTGCGTGTATAGAAAGCTCAACGCCGCCGTCGCCAATATCGTTTAGTGTCGCCGTGCCTATGTTCACGCCATTATTGTTGCGAATATCAACTGTGAAGTCGTTATTTTCCTTGTTGGTTTCTGGCGCTGGCGTGCAGGCCGGTAGCAGCAAAATGCCCGTCGTCAAAAGGCCAGAAAAACATAGATGGTAAGGGGATAAGCGCGCCATAAAATCTCCAATATAGCCCTATTCTATAAAGCAAAAACCACATCGTGGCGAGGGGCGAAAAACACCCTCTCAAATTTGCGAATGTTCTAGGCAGGTGCTATCAAAAAGACTGCAATTGCCGTGTGATTCGAACATGGCGTTTAATATAAGTTGGGCAAGCTTTGAGCGACGAAACTGACACTCCAGAAGATGACGATCTAGGCCCTAATGCGGGCGGTTTGCCTGACGGCATTGAACCGATTGCCATTGAAGATGAAATGCGCCGAAGTTATCTCGATTACGCCATGAGCGTGATCGTCTCCCGCGCTATTCCTGATGTGCGCGACGGCCTGAAGCCTGTTCACCGACGTATTCTTTACTCCATGCATGAAAATGGTTTTGTGCGCGAGAAAGCCTATAAGAAATCCGCCCGTGTTGTCGGCGACGTTATTGGTAAATATCACCCGCATGGCGATAGCGCAGTTTACGATGCCCTCGTGCGTCTGGCGCAGGATTTCTCCATGAGCTTGCCTTTGCTGGATGGCCAAGGCAATTTCGGCTCCGTTGATGGCGATCCGCCCGCTGCGATGCGTTACACAGAGGTTCGCATGGACCGCCCCGCCGCGTCGCTCTTGGCGGATATTGAAAAGAACACGGTCAACTTCCAAGACAATTATGACGCCTCAGAGAGCGAGCCGATTGTTCTGCCTGCGCGTTACCCTAATATTCTCGTCAATGGCGCGAGCGGTATTGCCGTTGGTATGGCGACCAATATTCCGCCGCATAATTTGGGCGAAGTTGTGGATGTGGCCTTGGCGCTTTTGCACAATGGCAATATCACTGACCAAGAAATCCTTGACCTTATTCCAGGCCCTGATTTCCCAACGGGGGCGCTCATCATGGGGCGCAGCGGATCGAAATCCTCTGTGCTGACGGGCAAAGGCTCGATCATCATGCGGGCCGTGACGGACGTCGAAGAAATCCGCAAAGACCGCTATGCGATCATCGTGACGGAGCTGCCTTATCAGGTCAATAAAGCCATGCTGATCGCCAAGATCGCGGGCATGGTGAATGAGAAACGCATCGAAGGCATTTCGGGCATTCGCGACGAAAGTGACCGCACGGGTATGCGTATCGTGATTGAGCTAAAGCGTGACGCCGTCGCCGATGTTATCCTTAATCAGCTCTTCCGTTTTTCAAGCCTGCAACATAACTTCAGCTCTAATATGCTGGCGCTCAACGGTGGCCGCCCAGAGCAAATGAACGTTCGCCAAATGTGTGAGGCGTTTCTCGCGTTCCGTGAAGATGTCATTGCGCGGCGCTCGAAATTTGATCTCGCCAAGGCGCGAAACCGCGCGCATATTTTGGTGGGCCTCGCCACGGCGGTTGCCAATATTGACGAGATTATCAAGATCATCCGCAGCTCGGCTAGCCCCGCTGATGCGCGCGCGCGCCTGACGTCCCGTACATGGCCCGCCAAAGATATGGGCGCGCTGATTAAGCTCATCGCTGATCCGCGCTCGCGCCTTTTGGATGACGGCACGATCCAGCTTACTGATGAGCAAGCCAAGGCGATCCTTGAACTGCGCCTGTTGAAGCTCACCGCGCTGGGTATGGACGAGATCACCGATGAGGCTGAAAAACTCGCGGCGGTTATCACAGACCTGCTTGATATCCTACGTTCGCGCGAACGCGTCCAAGCGATTATTCACGCGGAACTGACTGAGGTTAAAGAGAAATTCGCTGTACCGCGCCGCTCTATCTTTACCGATGGCGGCATGGATTTTGACGATGAAGACCTCATTGCGGTCGAAGATATGGTCGTCACCGTTACGGCGGCGGGTTACGTCAAACGCACCCCGCTTGATACTTACCGCGCGCAAAGACGCGGCGGAAAAGGCCGTTCGGGCATGTCGATGAAGGACGAAGATTACGTCACAACTGTTTTCGTCGCGACGACCCACACGCCCGTCTTGTTCTTTAGCTCTGACGGCATGGCCTATAAGCTTAAAGTGTGGAAGCTCCCGCTCGGCGGGCCCGCGACGCGCGGCAAAGCCCTCGTGAACCTGCTTCCGCTCTCGCAGGATGAAAGCATTAATTCCATCATGGCCCTGCCAGAGGATGAAGAGAGTTGGGCAGATATGGACATTATGTTCGCCTCTCGCTCCGGCGGTGTGCGCCGTAATTCTCTGGCTGATTTCACGCGCGTGAACCGTAATGGTAAAATCGCAATGAAGCCTGACGAAGGCGACGGTATTGTCGATGTGCGCCTCTGCACAGAAGAAGACGATATCCTGCTGACATCTGCGCTCGGGAAATCTATTCGCTTCCGCGCCACAGACATTCGCCGTTTTGTTGGCCGAACCAGTTCGGGCGTAAGAGGGATTAAACTCGCGGATGGCGATGAAGTTATTTCAATGGCCGTGCTGCGTCATGTCGATATCGAAACCGACGAAGCGCGCGCCTATATGAAACACGCCAATGCCATGCGCCGCGCGCTTGGCGATGATACAGAAGACGACGCGGATGACACTGTCATTGAAAGCGAATTGTCGGACGAGCGTATCGGCGAGCTGGGCGCGAAAGAGCAATTCCTCTTAACGTTGGCCGATGACGGCATGGGAAAACGTAGCTCTAGCTATGATTACCGCTGCATGAACCGTGGCGGGCAGGGCGTCACCGCGCAGGATATGTCACGCAAGGATGGTGAAATACCGCGTCTCGTACGCTCATTTTCAATTGCAGATGAGGATCAGTTGATGATCGTCACAGACGGCGGACAGCTCATACGCTGTCCCGTCAAAAACATCCGCATCGTCAGTCGCTCCTCACGCGGCGTCACTGTGATACGCACCAAAGAAGACGAACGCGTTGTCTCCGTGGAGCGCATCGAAGAGAGCGACGATGACGAAGCGGCAGATGTAGACAATACCGAAGGCGGCGAAACACCGGATAAGGGAGAGACTTAAGTCTCTTCCGCTTTCCGCTCTTATCTGATTGTTGTTATCTAATTTTGATTATTTAATTTGGGACATTTTCCGCTAGATAATCTTTGCCTGCCCGCTATAAGCGAAAAATGACGAAAAAAACCGCACTCTATCCTGGTACATTTGACCCTATGACATTGGGGCATTTAGACATTTTGAAACGTGCTAGCCGCCTCTGTGATAAGCTCATCATTGGTGTTGCGATCAACCAGAGCAAGGGGCCGCTGTTCTCGCTCGAAGAACGCGTCGACATGGTCGAGCAGGTTGTCGAGCCCATTCGCGCCCACATAGAGGTCGAGGTGAAACCTTTCGAAGGTTTACTGGTACAATTTGTTGAAAAGGCTGGCGCATCCATTATTATACGCGGCTTACGGGCCGTCGTGGACTTTGAATATGAGTTCCAGATGGCCGGAATGAATAATCGACTGAACTCAGAAATTGAAACCGTATTTTTAATGTCAGACCCGCAATATCAAATGATTGCCTCACGGCTCGTCAAAGAAATTGCTCGTCTCGGTGGTGATGTTTCGCAGTTCGTAACGCCAGAAGTACAACAACGTTTGAAGGATAAATTCTCATGATGAAACGCGCCTTATTACTCACCGCTCTTCCATTTATGATGTCTATTTCGGCCTGTGCCGCTGATGACACATCTGCGCCTACCGTCGACACCGCCGCCTCTGTGGCTGCGGCGGTCACCGAAAAAAGCCCTTATCCGAAAAACGCTTGGCGAGATGTAAACCCTGAAAATCTTTTGGTGATTGATACGGAGTATGGCCAAATCGGCGTAGAGCTTTACCCTGAAATTGCCCCGCGTCACGTAACGCAAATTAAAACACTCGCGCGTCAAAGCTTTTATGATATGATCACATTCCACCGCGTGATTGATGGTTTTATGAACCAGACTGGCGACCCGAAAGGGGACGGAACGGGCGATAGTGATTTACCAAATATTGAGGCAGAATTCACTTTCCGTCGTGGTACGGATATGCCTGTTACGCTTATCGCAAGTCGCGCTGTGAACTTGCGTAATCCATCCGCTGGCGAAATTGGCGTTGGTTTTTACAAAGGCTTACCTGTTGCAAGTCAACCTTCTAGTCAGGCCATGTTGACGAAAGACGGTAAAGTGCCTGCACACGGTCTGCATTGCTCTGGCGTGACATCAATGGCGCGTTCGAGTGATCCGAATAGCGGCAACAGCCAGTTCTTTCTTATGCGCGGTACGGCGGGTCATTTGGATACGAAATATTCTATCTGGGGCAATACAGTTTACGGGCATGAGTTTTTAACGAAGTTCAAAATTGGTACTAAAGGACAAGACGAAAACTTTATTCCGGATGTAATGAAAAAGGTACGAATTGCCGCTGATATGGATGAATCTGTACGCCCAAAAGTACAAGTTCTTAAAACGGATGGGGCTGCATTTAACACTTTTCTTAAAAGTCAAAAAGCAGATGATGGCGAGTATCCTGATATTTGTGACATGACTTTGCCGTCACGTAAATTATAATAAATTCAAACTCTTAACTAAATTATAGGAGCCATGTATGGCCGATACGCTTACGCTAACCATTGATACAAATTCAGGCGACGCTGCTGATGTCGTAATTAAATTACGCGCTGACCTTGCACCCGCACACGTGAAGCAAATTTCACGTCTTGTTGGCGAAGGCTTTTACGACGGCCTTACATTCCACCGTGTTATTGATGGCTTTATGGCTCAAGGCGGTTGCCCGAATGGCACCGGCATGGGCGGCGCGAAAGAAAATATCCCTGCTGAATTTTCAACAGAGCCACATGTACGCGGCGTTTGCTCTATGGCGCGTTCGCAAAACCCTAATTCTGCCTCAAGCCAGTTCTTTATCTGTTTGGATGATGCAACGTTTCTTGATCGTCAATACACAGTTTGGGGTGTTGTCGAGAGCGGCATGGACACCGTCGATGCCATTCCTAAGGGCGAACCGCCTCGCTACCCGGGCAAAATCGTCAAAGCGGTGATTAACTAATCGGTTGTTTTTAAAGTATAAAAAGGGCGCTCAATGAGCGCCCTTTTTATTTGTTCGAAGGTATCACTTCTTCAGCTTCATCATTTCGTCCCGCAAACGCGCGGCTTCTTCGAATTCCAAATTTTCGGCCGCTTCGAACATTTTCTTTTCGAGTTCCGCTAACACAGCTGTGAGGTTGCCGCCGAATGAGGCCTGACCGGGTTCGGCCATTTCCATTTGGGCTTTCTTGGTGAGCTGTCCTGATTTGGTGAAGCGGGCGGCGTTGTCTTTGATGCTTTGCCCCGCTTCGCTGTCGCCGACGACGTCGATGACGCCCCGAGCGACGGTGGTGGGCGTGATGCCGTGGGCTTCGTTATGGGCGACTTGGCGGGCGCGGCGGCGATCGGTTTCATCCATCGCGCGCTGCATGGAGCCTGTGATTTTATCGGCGTAGAGCACGACATTGGCTTCGCTGTTTCGGGCGGCGCGGCCAATGGTTTGTACGAGTGAGGTTTCGGAACGCAGGAAGCCTTCTTTATCCGCATCTAAAATACCAACAAAGGCGCATTCGGGAATGTCCAAACCTTCCCGCAGGAGGTTAATCCCGATCAACACATCAAACGCGCCGAGACGTAAATCTCTAATGATTTCAATGCGTTCTAGCGTGTCTACGTCGCTGTGCATATAACGAACGCGAATGCCCTGACCGTGCATATATTCCGTCAGGTCTTCGGCCATTTTCTTGGTCAGCGTCGTGACGAGCGAGCGATAGCCATTGGCCGCGACGCGTTTGACCTCAGAGATCACATCATCGACTTGCGACGCGCCGTCTTTCGCGACAGGACGGATTTCAACGGGCGGATCAATCAGACCCGTCGGGCGGATGACTTGTTCGGTGAAGACGCCGTCTGTTTGCGCCATTTCCCATTTCCCTGGCGTGGCGGAGACATGCACGGTTTGCGGGCGCATGGCGTCCCATTCTTCGAACTTGAGAGGGCGGTTATCAATACAGCTCGGGAGGCGGAAGCCATGCTCGGCGAGCGTGCCTTTGCGGTTGGCATCGCCCTTACTCATGGCCCCGATTTGCGGCACAGAGACATGACTTTCATCCGTAAATAACAGAGCGTTTTCAGGGAGATACTCAAATAATGTCGGTGGCGGTTCACCCGGCGCGCGCCCCGTGAGGTAGCGTGAATAGTTCTCAATCCCCGTGCAAAATCCCTGCGCGGCCATCATCTCCAAATCAAATTCTGTGCGTTGCGCGAGGCGTTGCGCCTCGAGTAATTGTCCGCGCTCTTCATAGTCTTTCAGGCGGATTTCGAGCTCTTTTTTTATACCTTTCATGGCCGCCTGAATGGTCGGGCGCGGCGTGACATAGTGCGAGTTGGCATAGATACGCACGCCGTCCAGCTTGCTGCCCGATTTGCCCGTCAGAGGGTCAAATTCCGTAATGGAATCAATCTCATCGCCGAAAAAATCGACCCGCCATGCCGTGTCATCATAGTGTGCAGGGAAAACTTCGACCGTGTCACCGCGCACGCGAAATGTGCCGCGCTGAAACGCCAAATCATTGCGCGCATATTGCAAATTAACGAGATATTCCATGAACTTACGCGGATCTAGCACTTGCTCCAGCGCGATATCAATCGTCATTTCCGTATAGGTTTCCACCGATCCGATACCGTAAATACAGGAGACTGAGGCGACGATAATACAGTCATCGCGTTCCAAAATCGCGCGCGTGGCGGCGTGGCGCATACGGTCGATTTGCTCGTTCACAGAGCTGTCTTTTTCGATGAACGTGTCGGTGCGGGCGACATAGGCTTCGGGTTGATAATAGTCGTAATAGGAGACGAAATATTCCACGGCATTATGCGGGAAGAAATTTTTAAATTCCCCATAGAGTTGCGCCGCGAGCGTTTTATTCGGCGCCAAAATCAGCGCAGGCCTTTGAGTTTGCTCGATTATTTTGGCCATCGTAAAGGTCTTGCCTGACCCCGTAACCCCGAGCAGGACTTGGTCGCGCTCGTCCTCCGAGAGGCCCGAACATAGCTCTTTAATCGCCTTGGGCTGATCGCCCTTGGGCTCAAACTCCGATACAAGGATGAACTTTTTCCCGCCTTCGGACTTCTCTGGGCGGGACGGGCGATGCGGCGTCCAAAGGGCAGGCGCGTCACGAATGTCGATTTGTTTGGGAGTAGCCATAGGCTCAAATTAGGGCGCGGCGGGCAAATTACAAGATGTCATTCCGATGATATTGGGGGCCAATGCGGCGCGCGCCAACACCCAGTTTTTTCTATCTGTGATATGGGGCGGGTGCCTCCTGCAATCAGGAGTCATACAGCATTCTTACAGCATCCATACAGCATGCGTACAGCATTGATGCAGCACACTTACAGTATTGTGAACGCAGACGTACAGCATGAGTGAAGCAATTTTGCAGCATGATGTACGCAGTTCGGGCGCAGTTATGCGGGCGAGGATCGTTGTACAAAATCCAAAACATCGCTTACCGCCCTCAAAGCCTTTGGGAGTTTTGAGAGGGGTAAATAACCAAAACCTAAACGACAGATACGGCGGCTCTCGCCAAACCATTCTCCGTTCCCGAGCTGTAATTTATGTTCCGCATGAGCTGCCCAGAACCGCTGAATGGCGCCATCATCAAACGCGCTTTCCTTAAGCCTTATACAACATAGTGCACCCGCATCGGGCTTCACCCAGGCAATGCGGTCAGCTTCTTGGTTTTGCCATTGCCTCACCCTCTCCAGCCCCGATTTAAGCAGAGCTTTCCTCGGACTTAAAATCGCGCCGCGCTGCATGAGCAAATGCGCTGCCAGAGTTTCATTTAACGGGGAGCCGGAAATCACGATGTTCATCTTGGCGGTTATGAGGCGGGCTCTTAAATCCTCATCATGAACGTTCATCCATCCGACTCGCAATCCGGGTGCGCCAAAAGATTTTGACACAGACCCGCAGCTAATGATTTTTTCACTCAACGCGGCCAAACTTTTGGGGGCAACAGCCTCTCCATAGCTCGCATATAAATAGACTTCGTCGATAAATAAATAAGCGTTGGGGGCGCAGCGTTCCATGATTTTTAACATGGCGTCCACGGTTTCAAATGAAGTTGTAACGCCACTTGGGTTTTGTGGTGTCGCGAGGCAAACAAGTTTTGTTTCCTGTGTTAAAGTGGCTTCAAACGCATTTAAGTCGACGCGATAATTGTCTTCGAATTTTAAATTGATGGACCTGAGGGTAACATCCGCTCCGATAAAGGCGTCTTTGGAGGTCGCAAAACAGGGCGTGAAAAGCACGACTTCATCTTTTGGACGGCATAACTCTATCGCCAGTAAATAAATCGCAAGAGCAGCGCCCGTTGTTGTGATAATTTTTTCCGGCGCAATGTGCACCATTTTCCCTATGGCGTCTCGCAGTAAGGGCAAGCCTTGGTCATTACCATAGCCTAAGCGGATATTTCGGACAGCGTCCAATCCTATTAAATCAACTAGCTCTCCGAAATATAAATCCTGTGATGTGCTCTCGGCGAGATTGAAAGACCGGTTGACCTGTAGCAGGGAAATAATGTCGTTTTGTGGAAAACGCCCGTGCCAATCCGAAGGATTTGACCCATTTGAAGGCTGTTGTGTTGGGGTGCGCATGGTATATGTCCCTATTGTTTGTACATAGGTGTTTATCCGATATGATCTGAGTGATACGCCTTATAATGCATTGAATATTCATAATTACGCTATATATTTCCCGTATGGATGTATATGACGCGAAAATTCTTCAAAACCTTTCTGAAAACGGGAAGGTGACCCAGCAAGAGCTGGCGGAACGCATTGGCTTGTCTCTATCTGCCTGTCAGCGCCGTATAAAAGTTTTGGAAGAAAACGGCGCGATCCAAGGTTATCGAGCTGTGATTGACCCTGAGTTATTGGGCGAAGCTTTCACTGTGTTTGTCGGGATTAATCTGGAGCGCCATTCGCGTGCAGAAATTCAAGCCTTTCAAACTGCGGTTATTCGTCTTGAAGGGGTCAAAGAGGTTCATCACATTGCGGGGCAATATGATTACCTTTTAAAAGTGAAAGTCGCGGATATTCAGGCCTATGAAAATTTTCACGCTGACAGACTCGCAGGGATAAAGGGCATTGCTCAAATTACGTCCCATATTACGATGTCGACGTTTAAATCATAGTGCATTCATAGGCTGCGGTGAGTTTTGTATTTTGTGCAAATAGAAAATAAATATCGTGCTGGCTATGCGGTGTGAAAGCTCATAAAAATACACACATAATCACGACCATCTAACCGAGAGATTCCCATGACAAATATTGCAAATAAAACGGCCTTCGTAACGGGGGCAGCTTCCGGTATTGGTTTCGCTCTGACAGAGTCATTACTTGCGCGCGGGTGTAAGGTGATGATGGCCGATATTGATGCCGAAGGTCTCGCGGCTGCGCGCGCTAAATTGGGCGAAGAGAACACGGCGATGGTGGTTTGCGATGTCGCCGACGCGGACGCGATGCAGGCTGCCGCCAAGGCGACGACGGACGCCTTTGGGAATGTGCATCTGGTGTTTAACAATGCAGGCGTTAGCCTCGCGGGGATGCCGGGGCAGTTTAATCTGCAAGACTGGCAGTGGATTACGGACATTAATTTGATGGGCGTTGTCTACGGCACAGAGAGCTTCCTGCCGTTGATCGCCGCCCATGGTGAAGGCGGGCATATTGTCAATACGGCGTCAATGGCGGGGCATGGCGCCTCGCAGGGGATGGGGCCTTATCACGCCACGAAATTTGCGGTGGTGGGCTATTCCGAAGCGCTGCGGATGGAGCTGGCGAAAACCAATATCGGCGTGTCATGCCTCTGCCCGACATGGGTGAAATCGAACATTCACAACACATCCGACAAAAGCCCGGGCGCGGTGAATAATCGCGAAGAGTTTAAAAAGACCAAAGCCTATCAAACGGTCAAAGCTCTCATCGAAAACGGCATGGACGCGGATGTCTACGCCGAGCTCTGCATGAAAGCGATAGAGGCGGACCGCCTACATGTGTTTAACGATCCCGCCATGCGCGAGGCGCTGATTATGCGCCACGAAATGAACCTCGCGGAATTTGACGCCAACATTGCCGATCTTGGATGAGGTAGTTTATGCGACCTTCCAAATAAAAGAACTCAAACAGAAGAGCGTCTCATGACCGATCAAAAATACGACATCATTGTATATGGCGCGACGAGTTTCGTCGGCCAAATCATGACGCGATATATGCATGAAGCGTTCACCGCCGAGCCGATCTCATGGGCGATAGCGGGGCGGTCAAAGGCCAAGCTGGAAACACTGAGTGCAGACGTCGGCCTGTCGGGCGTAGACATCATCATCGCTGACGCACATGACGAAGCGGCTCTGACCGCCATGTGCGCGAAAACCAATGTAGTCGTTTCAACTGTCGGGCCTTATGCGCTTTATGGCGATACGCTGGTGAAGGTCTGCGCGGAGACGGGGACGCATTATTGCGACCTAACGGGGGAACCGCAATGGATTCGCAAAATGCAGGAACAGCATGAAGACGCCGCCAAGGCAAGCGGCGCGCGGATTGTGCATTGCTGCGGATTTGACTCTGTACCGTCTGATTTGGGCGTGCACTTCCTTCAAGGTCAAGCGCTTAAGACGTTTGGGAAAACATGTAACACCATCGACATGCGCGTGGTTACGTTGAAGGGCGGGGCGTCTGGCGGCACGATTGCCAGTATCATCAATATGGTCAAAGAGGCGGCAGGCGATGCTGATTTGCGCCGGCAGCTCAAAGATATATATAGTCTTTGCCCGCCAGAGCACGGTTTTACAGCTGAACAAAATGACGTGAAAATGGCCTTTGATGAAAATATGCAAAGCTGGGTTGGGCCGTTTATTATGGCGGCGATTAATGCGCGCGTTGTGCACCGATCGAATGCGCTGAGCGGCAAAGCTTACGGCGAGGATTTTCTTTACGAAGAAGCCATGGTCACAGGCAAGGGCGGCAAAGGGAAACGCACGGCGCGGGCCACGGGCCTAGGCATAGGCGGTTTCATGGTGGCGCTGGCGGTGCCGCCTGTGCGCTGGGGATTGGAGAAATTTGTCCTGCCGAAACCGGGTGAGGGGCCAAGCCCGCAAGAACAGCTGGACGGGGAATATGACCTTGTCTTTTACGGCACAACACCGAGCGGCGAGGCGGTCACTTGCCGCGTCACGGGTGACCGCGATCCCGGTTACGGATCGACGGCCAAGATGCTCGCGCAGGCGGCCGCGTGTTTGGCGAAGGATATCCCAAAGAAAACCGAAGGTGGGTTTTGGACGCCAGCTACGCTCATGGGGGACAAATTGATTTCGCGCCTTGAGGCGAATGCGGGGCTTGCGTTCACACTAGAGGCGGGTTGATAATTTACCTCGGGACTGCAACCTTGCTAGCCCCGAAGATGCTGCGCGTCTGAGCTGGCTTTGGGCGGAGACGTTTACGCAAGCCTACCATGACGTCCACACACCAGAGAACATTCGCGCCTACTGCCGCGATAATTTCACAGAGGAACGTGCGCTCGAAACGCTCTCTGATCCCAATATAAAATGCGTTATCTCTGATAACGAATTGAGGAATGCGACAGGGTTTTATATTCTTAAAGATATCGATTGTCCCATGCCTCTGGGCGAGGCGTCAATGGAGTTGAAACAGATTTATATTCTCGCGCATCACTACGGCACGGGGTTGGGACGGCAGCTGTATAACGACGCGATAAAACGCGCGCAGGGCATGGGCAAAACATGGCTCTGGCTTTCGGTGTCAGACATCAATGACCGCGCCAAGAGCTTTTACGCAAAGCTGGGGTTCGAAGCCGTCGGCGCTGGGCCGACTTTTGAGGTAGGCACGGACAGATTGACCTCCACAACATTGGCGAAGCGGATTTAAGTGTCAGCTAAAACGAACTCTATCGCCAGACCGCAGGCGTGCTCCGGCGCGATGAGGTTTGGTTTTTGGCCCGTGTAAGAAATCTGTAATCCAAAGGCGGCTTTGAGTAATTCACCGTCAGGCACGAGAGTGATTGAGCCAAGCGTGAAATCGCCCTTATCATCAGTTTTCATATACTGTGCGGCGCGATGGTAAGCGTCTTTCGGGAGCCTAAGCTGCGTGATTTCTCGCGCGCTGTTTGTATGAATACCATCACGCCATTCGGGCAGACGATCATGCGTCGCTGTGGTGTCTTTTATGAACATCGGCAGCCCGCCTATTTTGGGCGAGGCCAGCGTCCAATGCAACATTGAGCCGTCTGGTTTTTGCCGTGTAAATTCACGCGGCGGGGTGAGGTTGAACTGTTCGGCGGTGGTCTGTGGTTCATTGCTCTCTGTGGCCCACCTGACGCACCAATCGACAGGGCCATAGCTCTGGGAAAACCAGCCCATGATCCGCCCCATAACATTGTCTTTCACGTAGAGCTTCCGCCGCGAAAACCCGAGCCTATTTAGCGCTTTTAGCATCCACCGCGCGCCTTTTGATTTTAGCGCAATTAGTTCAATGTAAACATCATTTTCAAATGGGATGAGGGCGTTTTCCGTCGGCCCGTGATCGCCGCCCGCTTCAACATGAAACCCAAGCGCTTCAAACGCTCGGCTCGCCGCGCCAAGGTCAGGCACAAAAACAACAACATGATCGAGTTCGAGGTTCATTTTATATACTCGTCATCCTCGCCCTTGTGGCGGGGATCCATGCGCAAATATTTCATCAAGAAAATGAAGCGTAACGGGAGCTTGGTTGCCAAAAATGTCATCCAATAAACTCTATCCAGACCTACGGCTTACGCACATGGATCCTACCCACAAGGGGTAGGAGGACGGATAATTAGAGGCAGCCTATTCCGCCGCTGCAAAACCGCACTGTCCTTGTTCCATTTTAATCTGCTTGGTCAGGCGTTTTGCGTTTTGCGCATAGGCCTCGGTCACGCTGCCTTGCGTGACGGTTTTTCCGCGCAAGGGACTAACGTCTTTGCAGAGATGGAATACGAGGGGATTGGAAGATTTTGACTCGCCCGGTTTCGGCGCGATCCAGTAAACGATATCGCGGCCATTTGGATTATTTGCATCTTTTGTGGCTTCGGCGACGGCTTCGGAATCTCGCGCGATTTCTTTGGCTTGTTCCGCCACTTCGGGGGAGCAAGCGGTTGTCGCTTCGCCCGATTTAATTTGCGCGGCGCATTGGTTCATGTCTTGCGTATATTGCTCGACGGAGGGCGGGTTGAAATCCACACCCATAACAGACGCCAGCAAAGCGAGCGCAACGCCGACACCGCCCGCGATTTTTTTGTTTTTCGGGTCCATGTCCTTATCAAGGAAAATGAGCGCGAGGAGCGGCAAAAACGCCAGCACGGTGATAATAACCCCGAGCTGATTTTGCACGAAAAATTTAAAGCCGTCTTCTCTGCTGGCGGGGTCTTGGCGGTTGGCCTTCTTCCACAAAATACTGCCGAGAATGGCAAAGACTGCGATGGCCACCAAAAGCCCGATCAACAGCGCGAGATTGCCCTCGTTAAACTTATCCTTCAGGAGCAAAACAATCGCGCCGATTTCCGTGCCGATCGCGACAACCCACGACAGAGATGCGAAGGCGCGAAGCTTTTTGGCTTTGCCCTTTTGGTCTTGCGTCGCCGCCCAAGCTTTGGTGACGTCGACCTCTACATTTGTTTCGTTATCAGCCATGTGTCTCTCCCCATAATGACGGATGAATTGCCGCCGTTCTATCAGATTTTGACCGAAAGGCGAGGAGGTTTTTCAGTTGGGAGCCGCGCGCAAAACTGTTACGCAGCGGGTATGTTATCCCGTGATGAACTTTTGGATTTAGATGATGATGCGCTGTTGCGTGTGTGCCGCCAAGAGACTTACCGCGCGTCGGGGCCAGGCGGGCAGCACCGCAATAAAACGGATTCGGCGGTGCGTGTGTCCGTGCGGGACGGGGCGATTGTGGCCAGCTGCGCGGATCACCGTTCGCAGCATCGTAACCGCACAGAGGCGCTGCGGCGTTTGCGGATTGTTATTGCGCTGGAACTGCGAGGGCCAATTTGGGGCAAAGCGGAGCGCTGGGAAGGCTCGTGGAAACTCGGCCGCAAAGACCGCCGCTACGCTGGGTTTTTGTCGCATATATTTGACATGATGGCGCATCATGATTGGGCCGTAGGACTGGCGGCCGAAGCGCTCGGCGTGTCCACAGGGAAGCTCGTACGAACGCTGGCGCGTGACCCTCAAGCTTGGAACGCCGTCAACCAAGCCCGCGCGAAATTAGGGCTGGTGAATCTGCGGCGGCCTTAGGTCGGGTTTTCTAAGTTTAAGAAATGCTTGAATGACCCGCTTCAATAGCAAGCATAAAGTTTCTTAATTTTGAAGGGTCTAAGGCTCCATTCGTTCTTACGCCCGAGCATAGATCGATGCCAAATGGTTTAACGCTCGCAATCGCTTCTCCGACATTGCTAGGGTTTAAACCTCCGGCTAAAAAAACGGGGAGAGGGCTGGCTTCGACAAAAGCACGGCTAATGGCCCAATCATGAATGCGTCCCGTGCCTCCGAGTTCTGGAATTTGGGCATTTGGTTTTCCTGAATCGAGCAAAAAGGCATGAACATAGGGCGCATAAACAGGTATCAATTCTACCGCGCTCATGTCTTCCACGTGTATAACCTGAACGCGCCGAATGTGAGGTTTAAGGACGGCAAGGCGCTTAGATTCCTCAAGGTCAATATGGGATACAATTTGTACGGTCGTGGGCTGCGTTACGTTTATATGTGCCGCTATACGCTCAGCCGTTGTTTCGGATGTTAGCATAAATGTTGAAATTGGCGGCGGAATTTTGGATGAAATCGCCAATATCGCTTCATCAGAAATAGGCCCGGGACCCGATGGCATTCTGGCAACAAGACCCAAGGCATCAACGCCTGCATCCATTGCTATGCGGGCTTCTTCCAACGACGCTATGCAACATATTTTTACACGAACACGCATGGGGGTTTTATAAGCCGCCATATCAAAGTTGCCAATGTTTGTTTGCAGAGTAGCGCCTCTGGATTGAGGAGAGGGATTTATTCCACATCGACAAAGAAGCAATTACACTTACAGCTAAACAAACCGATCTTGGCGCCCTTGGGTGTTTTCCCGCGCCGCTTGGCTTGGGAATTGGCGACATCTACGGCGTGGTTGATCTCGCTGATTTCCTTGCGCGACAGCCGCCGCGTGTTCCCATGCACAGGACATCGCTCGCGTTCGCCGTCACCATATAGGCTTTGTCCTGACATGTTTGGTTCCTAAGCGTTTTTATGATTTGCATTTAGCACAGCTTCCCAAGGAATCAGTTCTGCCGAGCAAGATGGACAATCGTAACGTCCAAACAAAAAGGGGAGTGTTTCCAAAAACTCTTTCTGATTACTTCTTTTTGCAAAATGTGCCAACCAATGTAGAGCATTGATTTCTAAAATGGAGCCGTCCCAAGGTGTATTTTCTAACTCCCTTGGAGTCACATACATTAGCGGCCCAAAAGGTGTTCCCAAATAGTTTTGTGGGTGAGTTGGATGTGGTACAATGAGTTGAACACTGAATGGCGCAGTTTCTGAAAGTATCTCAGTTTCCGAAGAGCAAATCTTGCATAATCCGATCGCGCCTTTTTCAGATATAAGCTGGCGGAGAGTTTGGTGGATATACTCAAGGTTATGCAAGCCCGCTAAGGAGATGAGGCCGTCAATGAAGTCGATAAAAGAAAGGTTAGTGTGTTGGACGTGATCCAACGATATATCCCTTGCAATTTCCAGTGAGGCTTCGAATGAAGCTTTCAAATCCGATGGGATTTCGGGTTGCGGGTAACCGCGAGAGCTATAACTTAGCTTTACATCCGAAAACAATAAAAGCACATTAATCAATGGAATTGGTGTTTCACCTTCAATGAATTTAACAAGGTGGGGAATGGCAGCATATGTCAGCGTAGAAAGACTGTGTTGATGACAAAGCTGATGGTAAATTTCCCAAAAATCGAGCTGGTCGTTTTCATTATCGTCACGATATTTATTTTCGCTTAGAGTGTATATAGCATCAATAACTCTACGGCCATTCATGCCAGCGGGACCTGTTAGGGTACTCCATTCTATTGAATTGCGATTCAGCATTTATTCCTCAAACAACATTTACCAAATTTTATAGATGAAACAAAAGCTGCAAGCGAGCATTTTCATATTAGGTGGTTTTGTATGAAACACTTTTCCACGCTCCACTAACATCACCCCCTTGCATTTTCGCGCCGCGCGGCGCATATCGCGCGCACGATAACCCCTAACTTTCGGAGCGCCCTATGGCCCGCCAATTCTGTTACCATATGCAAGGCCTGAGCAAGAAGTTCGGCAATAAAACTATTCTCGATAATGTGCATTTGTCATTTTATCCTGACGCGAAAATCGGCCTTGTGGGCGTTAACGGCGCGGGTAAGTCGACGCTGATGAAAATTATGGCGGGCGTGGACACGGAAGTCACGGGCGAGCATTGGGCCGCCGAGGGCGTCAAGGTGGGCTACCTCCCGCAGGAACCGCGCCTGAATAAGGACAAAGACGTTTGGGGCAATGTCATCGAGGGATGCGAAGATAAAACCATCTTTGATAATTACAACGCCGTCGCCATGAAAATGGCCGAAGAATATACTGACGAATTGATGGAAGAGATGACGGCCCTGCAAGAGCAAGTCGACGCCCGCGATGCGTGGGATGTGGACAGCAAAATCGAAATGGCGATGCAGGCTCTACGCTGCCCGCCCAAGGATAGCGCCGTTGGCAATTTATCAGGCGGTGAGGCGCGCCGCGTGGCGCTCTGTCAGCTCCTTTTGTCTAAACCCGATCTGATGCTCCTCGATGAACCGACCAACCATTTGGACGCGGAAACTGTGGCGTGGTTGGAGAGCTACCTCGTCAAATATAGCGGCGCGATTATCCTCATTACTCACGATCGTTATTTCCTTGATAACATCACGAGTTGGACGCTTGAGGTCGACCGTGGCCGTGGGCATCCGCACGAAGGGAACTACTCGTCGTGGCTAGAGGCGAAAGCCAAACGCATGGACCAAGAGGGCCGCGAGGGCGACAGTAAATCCAAAGCTCTGAAGAAAGAGCTGGAATGGATTCGCTCTAACCCCAAGGCGCGCCAAGCGAAATCCAAAGCGCGTATCAGCGCCTATGAAGAGCTCCGCGACGCTGCTGATAAAGAGGTCGTTAGCCACGCTGAAATCCGCATCCCAATGGGGCAGCGCATGGGCAATATCGTGGTCGAGGCGGAGAATGTCTCCAAAGGATTTGGTGATAAACTCTTGATTAAAGACCTGTCTTTCCGTCTGCCGCGCGGCGGTATCGTCGGCGTGATCGGCCCGAACGGCGCGGGTAAAACGACGCTGTTTAAAATGATCACAGGCGCAGAGCAACCCGACGAAGGCACGTTCAAAGTCGGCGAAACGGTGGAGCTGGGTTACGTGGATCAAAACCGCGACGCGCTCGATAATAGTAAAAATGTCTGGGAGGCGATCTCAGACGGCCTTGATATTATCGTCATGGGCAAACGCGAAGTGCCAAGCCGTGCCTATGTCGGCGCGTTTAATTTCAAGGGCACAGACCAACAAAAAAACGTCGGGCAACTCTCTGGCGGGGAACGCAACCGCGTGAACCTGGCCAAGATGCTAACCAAGCCTGCCAACCTCTTGCTGCTCGATGAACCGACCAATGATTTGGACCGCGAAACACTAGCGTCCCTCGAAGTCGCGCTAGAGAAATTCCCGGGCTGCGCCGTCGTCATTTCCCATGACCGCTTCTTCCTCGACCGTGTCGCTACGCATATTCTCGCATACGAAGGCGACAGCCACGTCGAATGGTTCGAAGGCAATTTCGCGAGCTATATTGAGGACAAGAAACGTCGTTTGGGGCCAGACGCGGATATGCCGAAGAAGTTGAAGTTTGTGAAGTTTGAGCGGTAGAAATTATATCTGTGAATGAGATTGTTTTATAAAAGTAATGGTTAAATTAAGTGACTTGAAGAACTGCAATTAAAATCTTTTCTCTTAGTTCTTCTTCTGTCTTGTAGAACAAGATATTTTTGCTTTGTAAATCGAATGGTATGCTGGATATGTCATCGTTGACTTCTGCTACCAATAGAACAGGTTTTCTTAACATGTGAGCAATGCCTAGCTCATACATAACATTGGGATTGCGGCCATTTAAATTAGCGATGATGATCTTAGATTCAATTATACTTTTTACAATATGTGATAAAATGTCTGATCGTCGTTCAGCTTCATCACCTCTAAAAACTTGATAATTTGCCTCTAAAAGAGTGTTTCTTATAGTGATGAATGTGTCAGTTTCTGCTTTTGAGAAAGGAGTAAGTATAAAAATTTGACGTTCTTTGATTTCAGAATTTTGTTCATCAACACCAAGTGATTTCAGAAAACTGTTTTCTTTATTCTCTGCCATTTTTTGTGCTTTAAGTGCTAGGTGATTGACGTCAGAGAAATCTTTCGAGTTTTTCTGAAAACCCATACCTAAGTTAATTAGACTTTCTTCTAAATCTGCACGCCTTGCATTGAATTTAGAATGTAGAACCACATCCAATAATTCTCTTTGCATTAACTCGCTTTGTCGACTTGAACGATAAGAAAGCAAGAGTAAAGCTATTGCAAACAAAGCCGAGAAGACCGTCAGTGCGGTCATGACAAAAGTTTCTGGACTAAGTAAACTTGTCATCAGATTGCCTCTATATTGAAGATGAAATGAGTAACCAAAATCATAAGACTGAGATTTGGTATACTCCAAAGTAAGCAACTTAACCAATCGGGGTCAGACTTTAATTTTACAGTTGCTAAGACTTGTTTCTTGGATTGTTTCCAGCACAATGTAGCAAGAAACACAGCGACCATAAAACAAAGAACCCAACCACCTTTAGTCATTACAACTTTATTGCTAAAAAAAGTATACTCTAATTTTTCTGCTTTGAATTGTGTGGCCATAAAGACAAGAAATATTAAAATTATATAATCTACGAGAAGTTCTAAAACTATACCAATAGATTGGTTGTAGCTCCATTTATCTCCAAAACCTCGTTTAATGAGACTAGAAATAACTACCCCAATGAATGGTTCAAGTATCAACATTTTTTCGAAACTAATCGTGTTTTGCATTTATGCATTAAAATAAAATCCAAAATATTTGGTTGTTTAATGGATAACTACCATCAAGAACTATTTATGTAAAACCGTATTCATTATATTCTAAACAATGTTCTTAAATGCACTAAGAAAATAAAATCCATGCCCAACCAAGTCGCCCTCATAAACCAAACGAAAAAATGGCTATCCTCCGTCATTATCGCGCAGGGTCTTTGCCCCTTTGCGCGGCGGGAATTTGACGGCGAGACTATTCATTATGAGGTTATCGAGACGGCGGAGACGTCCGCGCAGCTTGAGTGTGTTTTGGCGCAATGCGAGGCGCTGGACGCGGATAAATCGCGCGAGACGAGCCTTCTCATATTCCCAAACGGGCTCGACGATTTCGAAGATTATTTAGACTTGCTGGAGATCGCAAATGCGCTACTGGCGGCCGAAGGGTATGAGGGGATTTACCAGCTCGCGAGTTTCCACCCTGACTACCGTTTTGAGGGCGCGCCCGAAGACGATGCCTGCCATTACACCAACCGCTCGCCCTATCCCATGCTCCACATTCTGCGCGAAGTCAGCGTCGAGCAGGCCATAAAAACTCATCCCAATCCCGAAAAAATCCCTGAGCGGAATATCACTCTCACGCGAGAGCTGGGCCTGAAAGCGATGCAGGATTTATTGGCGGCTTGTTATAAGTAAAGTAGCCCTCATCCTGAGGCGGCGCGTAGCGACGGGATTAGCTTCAGGATTTAGGGACGATGAGTTGAAGTGCCGTTTAAACAATCCTTCGAGACGGCGATCTGCGATCGCCTCCTCAGGATGAGGTGCCGGTCTGACAAACTATTTTGCGGGTGGAAACTGCGCCTCATAGGCCGCGACATGGTGTGGGAATAGCTCGCCATATTTTGGATAGGCAATGCCGAAGCAGGTGACTTCTATGGCAAAGGGCGCGCCGCGCGGGCCGTATTCGGCGACGGTCACGCCGACGATGTCTTCCACGCGCGCTTGGTTTGGCGGGATTAAATCAAGGCCCTCCCAGATGCGGTGTTCATCATCGACATTTTGCACAGGCGCGGTTTTGCGAAAGGCCTTAAAATTTTCAGTCGCGATGAAATCCCCAAACGCCACGCCCATTGGCGGGTCTCCGCCCTCCAGTTTTGAATGACCGATGACGGCGTTTTTATAGGCGATGGCAAAGCGCATGGATTACTCGGCTTCAAATGCGGGGCTGTAGCGGATTTCTCCGCTGGGCATATCGCCCTCAAATGAGAGCCATTGCACAAATTCAGACGGCACATCACCATAGCTTATGCGGCCATCATTTTTAAACCCGAAACGACCATAATAAGCGGGATTGCCGACGAGCACACAGCCGTTTGCGCTAAGTGATTTTAGCTGCTCTAACCCGTCGTGGATTAGGGCGCTGCCGACCCCGCGCCCTTGTTTATCAGGCTGCACAGAGACGGGGCCGAGGGCAAACCACGGCGCTTTGGCGCGTTTGATTGTAACAGGCGAAAACGCAATATGCCCGATAATTTCGTCGCCTTCTATGGCAACACGTGAAAGCGTTAAATCGCCATCGCGTCTTAGGGCGTTGATGATCGGGCCTTCGGTGCCGCTGCTATAGGGCATAGGCGCGAACGCCGCTTGGGTGAGGTCAAATATGACAGCTTCGTCGCCGTGTTTTTCGTCGCGAATGTGCATGGCTTAAGCACGGCCTCGCAACTTCCCAGCGCCAGCGTTAAGTAAGCCAGACAGGGCTATGAGCGCGGCGGCGTAAAACATGTAAAGCTTGAGCGGTGTCAGTATTGATTTCAAACCGAGTATGCCATCATTGCCCATTAATCCCAAAACTTGCACCACGCCTTCGATAAGGTCAGTCGGTACCACGATAAGCGTTGGGATGATGAGCCATTTGCTCAAGCTTCCCCAAAAGCGGTGCGCCATGCCTGCGAAAAACGCGCCGTAAATAAGTGGAAAAATAACATCCAGCGTTGCTGTCATCCAAATGTGAACGGTATTTTGAGTAGGCGTAAGAGACGCGACGAGCGCGCGTGACGCGTCAGGACCAGAGATTTCATCAAGGATTGAAAACCCCCATTTCTTTGAAATGACTCCAAAAAGAACGAAACAAATGATCGTCCCGATAAAGGTCATCCAAAGTGTTTTGGTTTGCGCGAATTTATTGAGCATTTGTGTCTTCCTCGTTTTGTTTAATGTTGCAAATCTAACGGGTCTACACAATGGTTTTGAAGTAAGGCTTTAAGCTTGCATTTGCGTCGCGAGCAGGGCGTTGCCAAAGACGATGTTTCTGCTTAATCTCACCCATATGAAAAAAGATTTCATCCCGATTATCATCGCCTATATTGCCGTCTTTATTGTGGGGGGCGGGCTGCTTTGTGTTCTGCCCTATGGCGTGCTTGTGAATACACTGGTTGCCGACATTGCGGCGACATTTGTGATTTTTGCGTTCGGGCGAGTCTATAAAAATTCCAGTTTTTATGATGCCTATTGGAGCGTGATTCCACCCGCCATTGCCGCCTATTGGTATTATGTTTTAGGCACGGATGCGAACGCGGTGCGGGCGATGATCGTCATCGCACTTACAGTATGGTGGGGCGCGCGCTTGACGATAAATTGGGCCAGCCATTGGGAGGGCATGACCCACGAAGACTGGCGCTATCCGCCCATTCGCGAGAGGGCGGGCAAGCTCGCGCCGCTCGCCGATTTGATGGGCATTCATATGTTCCCGACGTTGATTGTGTTTGCGTCTTGCCTGCCGATTTACGCGGTGATGAAGTATGGCAGCGCGCCGTTGGGCGTGTTTGACTACATCGCTTTCGCGGTCACGGCTGCGGCGATTTTGATCGAAACGTTTTCCGATATTCAGCTCCATAACTTTATCAAGATTAAGGAAAAAGGTGAGTTCATTAAGACAGGCCTGTGGCGCTATTCACGCCATCCGAATTACTTTGGGGAGTTCGGTTTTTGGTTTGGTCTCGCGCTATGTGGTTTGGCGGCCCATCCGAACGGATGGATGTGGATCATTCCTGGCGCGGCGGCGATGGGCGCGATGTTCGCCTTTGTCAGTATTCCCTTGATGGATGAGCGCAGCCTCGCGAGCCGCGACGGTTACACGGAGCACATGAAGCGTACGTCGGCCTTTATTCTTTGGCCGCCAAAAGCATGACCAAAAACATGAAACGCGTCGTCATTGCAGGCTTTGGGGATACGGGCGTTTTGGTCGCGGCCCATTTGAAAGCGGGCTATGATGTGACGGCTATTTCTACCAGACCTGCCCTCGTCAGCGGGCAAGAACTCGGCGCGCGATTGACGAACTTGCCGCTCTGGAAAGAGAAATATTTGGTGGGATTTGATCGCCTCAAAAATCTCGATGACGTGCGCATTATTCACGGCAAAGCGACAAGCATAAATGCCGTAGAAAACAGCATCACCGTAAGAGCTATAGACGGCGTTGATGAAGCGCTTTCCTATGATGCCCTCGTGATTGCCTCGGGAACGACGAACGGCTTTTGGCGCAATGCAGATGTGAAAACAGACGTTGAGATCGTGGCGGATTTACAGACGCGCTCAGAGACTTTGGCCGCCGCGAAAACGCTCGCCATTATCGGCGGCGGACCGAGCGCGATTAGCGCCGCGACGAATGCGAAAGAGCAGGACGCCAGCAAAGACGTGCATCTCTTCTTTCGCCAGCCCCATGTGCTAGCGGGCTATCCAGAGAAAACGCGTGCCTATGTATCGCGTGAGTTAGAGGCACAGGACATCACGCTTCATGCAGGGCATCACGCCGACATCCCGAAAGACGCACCCGCAAGTTTGCGCGGCGGAACTGTGAATTTCATATCAGGGCAAGAGGCATTTGACGCCGATTGTATTCTCTGGGCAGCAGGGCAGGTGACGCCGAATAATGATTTCATTCCCGATGATATGCTGACGGAAAACGGCTTTGTGAAAGTCGAGTCGACCCTGCGCGTGAGCGGCCATGATAACATCTTCGCGGTTGGGGATATCGCCGCGACAGACCCCAACCGAAGCTCCGCGCGTAACGCAGGTTTCCAAACGCTCGCTGTCAATTTGGACCGCTTTCTGTCGGGTCGCGGCGGTAAAATGAAAACGTTCAAAGCGCCGAAATATCGCTGGGGTTCCATCCTTGGCATACGCAAAGAGGGCCTGCGAATTTTCACGCCCAAAGGCGGCAACATCAAAGTCGGCCCGCGAATGGTCGACCGCGTACTCTTCCCCGTTTTCGTGCACCGTATGATTTATCGCGGTATCAGAAAGGATTAAATTATGTCCCACAATATGCATCTGGGATGTTTCTCACTCAGCCTCGCGGTTAAAGACATAAAAGCCTCTTGGGCGTTTTATGAAAAATTGGGCTTCACGATTTTCCACGGTGAGATGGAGCAAGGTTGGCTCATCATTTCGCAGGGCGAGACTAAGATCGGCTTGTTCCAAGGTATGTTGGAAAAGAACATGCTCACCTTCAATCCGGGATGGGATCAGAACGCAGGCGCGCTCGACGATTTTACCGATGTGCGCGATATTCAAAAACGCCTGAAAGCGAATGGCCTAGAGTTCACGCGCGAAGCGGACGAGACCACAACAGGCCCCGCTAGCGCCATGCTAATGGACCCTGACGGCAATCCTGTGTTGCTTGATCAACACGTCTAACGCCGCAAGCGTGAGCGATACGTCTAATAATTTGCGCCGTGTTCTCGGGCTGCGGTCGGCCGTCTTTTTAGGGCTGGGGTCTATCCTCGGGACGGGCGTGTTCGTCAGTATCGGCATTGCGGCGGGCATTACGGGCGGATCAGTGATTGCGGCCATTGCTGTCGCGGCTTTGCTGGCGATGTGTAACGCCATGTCGAGCGCGCAACTCGCGGCGTTCCACCCCGTCAGCGGCGGGACGTATGAGTATGGCTACCGCCTGTTGGGGCCGCGCTTTGGCTTTACGGCGGGGTGGATGTTTCTACTCGCAAAGTCCGCCTCCGCCGCCAGCGCCGCGCTGGGAGTGGTACTCTATGCGGGCGCAATGTTTGGATTGGGCGGTAAAGACATTGCTTCGTTTCTCGCCGCAGGAATTGTGGGCGGGATGGCCCTTTTGGTGGCATCTGGATTGAAGCGATCTAATGCCGTCAATACGGTGATTGTGAGTCTGACGCTCCTTGTCTTGACGACTTTCATTATCATCGGAAGCTTGAATGTAACGCCGTCTAGCGCAGTGAAATTCACACCGATTTTCAACCCAGATGGAAACGCTATTCGCTCGTTTTTAGAGGGGTGCGCGCTTATGTTCGTGGCATTCACGGGCTATGGACGTATTGCGACCTTGGGCGAAGAAGTCAAAGATCCACGCCGTACAATCCCGCGCGCTATTCTTACGACTTTGACGGTGAGCGCCTTGCTCTATATGGCCGTTGGCGCGATGTGGGTTATGCTTATCGGGGCAGATCCGTTTTTAGGCGCCGAGGCTGCGTTGTCATTAGAGAACGCTGCACGATTAACGAAAGTGCCTGAGCTAGCGTCGTTTATGGCCATAGGCGCCGTCATCGCTATGCTCGGTGTATTACTTAATCTGCTTTTGGGATTGTCGCGCGTCATGCTGGCAATGGCAAGGCGGCGGGATATGCCGCTCGCTTTGTCCAAGATAAACGCGGGTGGTTCGCCTGTGTTTGCGGTGTTAGCGGTGGGCGCGATTATAATGGGATTGGCGTTGATCGGGGATATCAAAACGACGTGGAGCTTTAGCGCCTTCACCGTTTTGATCTATTATTCCATCACCAATTTATGCGCCCTGCGACAGCCTGAGGGCGAACGACTTTATCCGCGCTGGGTGTCAAAAGTGGGGCTTGTTATGTGTCTTGGTTTGGCTACTTTTATGCCAATGAAAATTTGGGTGGTGGGCCTAGCTTTACTTGCGGTAGGTTTCATATGGCATGAGGCCGCTCAGCGTTTTGCGCGGCACGTTTAACCTCTAAGCTAATCCAAAAACAACGCGGAGGCTAACGGACACTTTACGTGTTGGAGTTTCCAGATCGCGGTCCATTAGGGTCTGTCCGTCACTCCCCATAGGCGCGCCTAGGCTACGTTCTTGCATAAACATGTCATCATTGAAGTGGGAGCTTTGATCTTGTGCTTCTTGGAGAGGGCCGAGTTTCGCGTCACCGGCCGCCGCGATGCTTCCTGCGATGCGTTTGGCATTAGAGAGCGCCTTGGCGAAGGCTTCGGCGTCCGCCCCGTCTTCGGCTTCGAACAGGGGGTGGTGCTGCGTGTAGCGAATGTCGTGTTTGCCAGTTTTAAACCCCTCCAGCCAGAACGGCACCATCATAATCATTTTTTGATCGGCATGACGGAGCATCAGGCGATTGGCGCGCAAATTCCCATAGGCTTTTTTCGGCTGCCAATAGTTTTGGTCATTCGTGCCGCCAAACAAGATTTGATCTTCGGGGAAGCCTTGCTTCACCAACAGGGCAATAATTTCGTTTAGATATTTCTCTGTTTCCACGTTACCGCCGCGACCGTGCCCCGATTTAGACAGGCTGCTGCTCATTTCTAGGCTAAGTCCCATACGAAACTCGATGGCTTTTTCTAAATATTCAGATGTACCAATGACTTGAATATGGCGGGTAGGTTTGAGTGTTTTGGGCATAATACTTTCCGTTTTGAGATAATATATAAGGGGCGATATAGGGCTTGCCAAGGTGGCTGGGTTATCTGATCTGCATTTACAGACGCAGCTTGAGTTGCTATTCGCGGGTATGAGGTTTTTCGTTCACATCCTTTTGGCGCAACATGTTTTGCGCGGCTGGCTTACGGGTCATGCCTAGGGCTTTTCTCTTTTTAAACGCAAACAGAGGAGAGAAAGATGGACCGAGATTTATATCAAAAAATGATGCGCGGCGCGGGCCAGCTCGATTACGAAATTTATTTAAACACAGAAGAGCTTTTGGCATGCCAAAAAGAGCCGGAAGATCTGTGTAACCCTGACGAATTGCAATTCATGATCGTTCACCAAGTTGAAGAACTTTGGATGAAGCTTATGGGGACCACGCTGCTTGATATTGATGATGAAATGCGGGCGC